>CALEDY010000047.1 GCA_937949355.1 uncultured Collinsella sp.
TCAATTTCTTCCTTTATCAGACTTCCTACACTTGAAAAGTGCGAACATAAAAACATTTTCATCAATATTCTCCTTTATATATAAATTCTTATTTGTTGAACTAAGCCGTGTATACCATACTCACCAATGAAAGAACGCCCTGATATAGCTTAATTTGCTATTTTCCTGCGTACGTGCGTACACACTCCACAGGAATTCTAAGGGCCCTGCCCCCTTAGCACACGGACTTTGGAACAAAGTCTAGCGTGTTACGCCTTGCCAGAGGTGTACAGGCTCCCGGTACGCACGTACGCAGCAATTGCCATCAATGCGCCATATAAGTGGCGATCAAGTTCGCATAAAGCGACCTTGGTTCCGCAAGGCAAAAGGCAGGATACCATCACCACGATGATACCCTGCCTCTGTTCGTTCCTGTTTACCGTTCCGAGTAGTCCTTCCGCAGAATTACCGATAAACAAAAAACGTACCCGAACCCTTTCTCGTATAGAATCGGGTTCGAGTACGAACTGAATGGTGGAGCAATAAAAAACCACCACAAAGGTGCCTGTCCCCTTTGTGGTGGTTTTGGTCGATTAGGCCAACAGGGTGTGGCCGTAGGTGTCGGCAGCCTTGATGGCGGCGGCGAACTTTTCGTCGGTGAAAGGTTCCGGGTTGCCCTGCTTCCACTCGTTGGTGGCGTGCGCGTACTCGCACAGGGCCGGGATATCGGACTCGGAAAGCCCGACCTGCTCAAGCGTCACGGGCAGCCCCATCTGCTTGTTAAAGGCAGCGTAGCGCTTAAGGTTCTCGGTGTCGCCCGTGTAGGCGAACAACACGAGCACGCCCAGGCTCACGACCTCGCCGTGCAGGTAGGTGCCCTCACGCGGAATGCTGCAAGTGGCGTTGTAGAACGCGTGCGCCACGCTCGAGTTGTAGTAGTAATCGTTCTGGTTGGTCAGGTTCGAGACATAGCCCGTGTTGACCACGATGTCGAGCGCGATCTGCTCGACAGCCTCGCTCGACAGGTCCTGGCGCACGTCCTCAAGACCCTGGACGCCATAGGTAAACAGCGGCTCGGAACAGGTGTGGGCGAGCGCCAAGCCAAGGCCTGCCGTGTGCTCCAAATTGCCGGCGCTCGTGGCGTACTCGACCTCGGGCTGCTTAGACAGGGCATCGCCTACGCCGGCCCAGAAATACTCTGCCGGTGCCTCGGCGATGATCTTGGGGTTGATGAAGATGTGCGCCGGTCGGTTGGGGTACGAATAGCCCTCGAGTGAGCCGTCGTCGTTGTACACGACGGCAATGGCGGTCGCGGCGGAGCAGTTGGAACAGATCGTCGGGACCGTAAAGACGATCTTCTTGAGCTCGATAGCTGCGGTCTTCACGGTGTCGAGCGCCTTGCCGCCGCCGCATGCGATAAGCACGTCAGCTTCCTGGCAGGCGGGGGAGTTTACGACCTTGGCGATATTTGCGCGCGTACTGTTGGTGCCGTAGACGCGCGTCTCCAGAATTTCGACGTCGGTACCCGCCAGCGCAGCTTCGATACCGGGAAGTGCTGCGGCCAGTGCCCGCTTACCACCGATGATCGCGACCTTCTTCGCGCCGTACTCGGCCAGCGCGCCGGGCAGCTCGTCAAAGCAATCCTCGCCAACGGTGTAGTCGCTCATTCCAATCGTGCGCATAGCAACCTTCTTTCGTTCGATAAAGTGCTTTCAGGTATTTTGCTCCAAGAGAAGGTCCACAGCCGCGAGAAATTTCGAACGTATAAAACCAGTGTTGAGGGTTTTTCGCCGGCGCGGAACGTGCTAGCATACTCCGCATAAGCGTTGATGGGGACGAGTAGTCGGCCGTCCGCATGCTACAGAGAGCGGGGAGCGCTGAGAACCCGTGCATGCGACCGATGAAAATCACCCCGGAGCTGCGGTCCCAACGGACGTGCCGCGCAGGTTCGTCTTAGTAGACATCGCCGAGATGGTCGTCGATACAGGCCAGCCGAGTAACGGATGCGAGCGCGCGGCGACGCGGGTGAGGGCATCTAAGCTGGGTGGTTAAGCGAAGAGCTTTTACGGGCAGACTGCCCTTTTTGTGGCGCTTCGTCCCAGCTTGTAGGGACGGGCGCTTTTTTGGTGCCCAGAGGGCGTGCGCGCCCATGACAAGAAAGGGGTACCGTGGCAAACGAGTACAAGCAGACGATGAATCTGCCCAAAACCGGATTTCCCATGCGTGCCGGTCTTTCCAAGTCCGAGCCCAAGCGACTCAAGGACTGGCAGGACAACAAGGTCTACGAGCAAGTTCTAAAGAAGAACGAGGGTCACAAGAAGTTCGTGCTGCACGACGGTCCTCCGTACGCCAACGGCCCGATCCACATCGGCCACGCCATGAACAAGATCTCCAAGGACATGATCAACCGTTACTGGATGATGCAGGGCTGCGAAGTTCCCTATGTCCCCGGTTGGGACTGCCACGGTCAGCCGATTGAGCACAAGGTCGAGGAGAAGCTCGGCACCGAGAAGTTCAACCAGACCTCCACGGCTAAGATCCGCGAGCTTTGCAATAAGTTCGCTGTCGAGAACATCGAGTTGCAGAAGGCCGGCTTCCGTCGCCTTGGCGTGCTTGGCGACTGGGACAACCCGTATCTGACGCTCTATCACCAGCATGACGCCGCCGACATCGAGGTCTTCAAGGCCATGTTCGACAAGGGCATGATCTATCGTGGTCACAAGCCCGTTCACTGGTGCAAGCACTGCCACACCGCGCTCGCCGAGGCCGAGATTGAGTACTCCGACGAGACGAGCCCCTCCATCTTCGTGCGCTTCGAGATGACCTCCAAGCCCGCCGGCCTCGAGAACTTCGACGGCCCGGTCGACTTTATTATCTGGACGACCACGCCGTGGACCATCCCCTCCGACCAGGCAGTTTCCCTCAAGCCCGGTGCCGCCTACGTCGCCGTTGAGCACGACGGCCGCGCCGAGGTCATGCTCGAGGACCTGGCTCCCAAGTGCTGCGAGGAGTTTGGCTGGGAGTACACCCCGGTTATGGTCGACGGCAAGCCCTATGTGGTTCCCGCCGAGACCTTCCACCACATTCACTACAAGCAGCCGATCTTTGACGGTGTCGAGGGCGTGGCACTGCTGGCCGATTACGTCGGTGTCGATGACGGTACCGGTATCGTCCACAACTCGCCCGGCCACGGCGTCGACGACTACTTTGCCTGCCTCAAGGAGGGCATCACCGACATCTGCATGCCGGTCGATGACGACGGCAAGTTCTATACCGGCGAGGAGTTTGGCACCGGTGGCCCCTTCAGCGGTATGGATACCGACGAGGCCAACCCGCACATCATCGAGTTCCTGCGCGAGCGCGGCACCCTGGTCCTCGAGAAGAAGATCACGCACAGCTATCCGCACTGCTGGCGCTGCAAGCACCCGGTGCTCTTCCGTGCTACCGACCAGTGGTTTGTCTCGATGGACAAGACCGGTTTGCGCGAGCAGGCTGGCAAAGAGGTCCGCGAGAACGTCAAGTGGTATCCGGCCCATGCCGCCAACCGCATTGGCGCCATGGTCGAGCAGCGTCCCGACTGGTGCATTAGCCGTCAGCGCAACTGGGGCGTACCCATCCCCAGCTACACTTGCGCCGACTGCGGCGAGAAGGTCATGAACGACGCTACGCTCGACGCCGTCATCAAGCTCTTCCACGAGAAGGGCTCCGACGCCTGGTTCACCGACGCTCCCGAGAGCTACCTGGGCGAGGCCTGCGTCTGCCCCAAGTGCGGCGGCCATCACCTCAAGGCCGATAAGGACATCCTCGACGTGTGGTGGGATTCCGGCGTCTCCTGGAAGGCCGTCTGCGAGTACCGTCCCGAGCTGGAGTATCCGGCGGACGTGTATCTCGAGGGCTCCGACCAGCACCGCGGTTGGTTCCAGAGCTCGCTGCTCACCTCGGTTGGTGCCAACGGCCACGCTCCGTACAAGGCGGTCGTCTCGCAGGGCTTCACCCTCGACGGCCAGGGTCGCAAGATGTCCAAGTCGCTCGGCAACGTCATCGACCCCAACAAGGTCTGCGACGAGATGGGCGCCGACATCATCCGTCTGTGGGTTGCATCCGTCGATACCAGCTCCGACGTGTCCATCGACCACGAGATTCTCGCTCGTACGTCCGATGCCTACCGTCGTTTCCGCAACACGCTGCGCTTCCTGCTCTCCGAGCTCGAGGGTCAGTTTGAGCCCGAGATCGACGGCGTCGCCTTTGCCGACCTGCTGCCGCTCGACAAGCTCATGGTTGCCCGCTTGACCCAGGTTCAGGCCGAGGTCGACGACGCCTACGCCAGCTACGAGTTCCCGCGCGCCTACCGTGCGCTCTACGACTTCGTGGTTACCGAGCTCTCTAACGTGTACCTCGACGCCCTGAAGGACCGTCTGTACTGCGACAAGCCCGGTTCGCTCGAGCGCCGAAGCGCCCAGACCGTGCTGGCCGAGCTCTTCTCGATGCTCATGCGCGACCTGCAGCCGATCCTGTCCTACACGGTCGACGAGGCCATGGCCTATGCGCCCGCCGGCTGCGTCGATCACCAGAAGTACGCCGCGCTGCTCGATTGGTACAAGTCGCCCATCACGGTCGACGAGGCCAATGAGTTTGAGGGCGTTCTCGAGGCTTCGCTCGAGCTCCGTAGCGCCGTGACCAAGGCCCTTGAGGATGCCCGCTCCGCCGGCACCTTCACCAAGAGCCAGCAGGTCCGCGTCAAGGCGGTCGTTCCCGCCGAGATGTACGCGCTGCTGACCGGCGACAAGGCCGTCGACCTGGCCGAGTTCTACATCGTCTCCGATGTTGAGCTGACCCAGGGCGAGGAGCTTTCCGTTGTCATCGAGGCTGCCGAGGGCGAGTGCTGCGATCGTTGCTGGAACTACCGCACCACCGTCGGCGAGTACAACGGACATGCTCACATCTGCAAACGTTGCGCTGACGCTTTGTAGTTACGGCGTTTTCCAAACGCCGTAACTACTCGACGCTGCAAACGCCCCTAAGCGGCAATCTGACG
>CALEDY010000048.1 GCA_937949355.1 uncultured Collinsella sp.
GGCGCGTCGAGGGCATGGCCGCCGGCCTGGAGAAACTCGCCGAGCTGCCCGATCCTGTCGGCCGCGTGCTCGACCACCGCGTGCTCGCAAGCGGTGTGGACCTCACCCGCGTGAGCGTGCCGCTGGGCCTGGTCGCCATGGTCTACGAGGCGCGCCCCAACGTGACGGCCGACGCCGCGGGCATCTGCATCCGCACCGGCAACGCCTGCATTCTGCGCGGCGGCTCGCTGGCCTATCACTCGTGCGCCATGATTGCCGAGCTTCTGGCCGATGCGCTGGAGGCCAAGGGCTTCCCGCGCGAGGCCGTCTCGATGATCGAGTCCACCGACCGCGAGGCCTCCGGCGAGCTCATGAAGCTCCGTGGCATTGTCGACGTGCTCATTCCGCGCGGTGGCGCGGGCCTGATCCAGCGCTGCGTGCGCGAGTCGCTGGTGCCGGTGATCGAGACGGGCACAGGCAACTGCCATATCTACGTGCAGGAATCCGCCGATTTTGACAAGGCACTCAACATTATCGTCAACGCCAAAACCCAGCGCGTGGGCGTGTGTAACGCCGCCGAGTCGCTGCTGGTCGACCGTGCCGTGGCAGATTCGTTCCTGCCTGCGGTCGTGGCCGTGCTGCATGACCACGGCGTGTTGATGCACGGAGACGAGGCCACGTGCGCCGCGTGCGCTGACGCCGGGCTTGTCGAGGGTGACGACTACGTTGCCGCAACCGAGGAGGACTGGGGCCGCGAGTACCTGGCGCTCGAGATGAGTGTGAAGGTCGTGGCCGACGAGGATGAGGCCATTGCGCACATCAACCGCTACGGCACGATGCACTCCGAGGCCATCGTTGCCGAGGACGAGGACGCTTGCGAGCGCTTCCTCGATGCGGTCGATGCTTCGGCCGTGTACGCCAATGCCAGCACGCGCTTCACCGACGGTGGCGAGTTTGGCCTGGGCGCCGAGATTGGCATCTCGACTCAAAAGCTCCACGCCCGTGGGCCCTTTGCCGCCGAGGCCCTCACCACCTACAAATACAAGCTCCGCGGCACCGGCCAGGTCCGTCCCTAAACCTGCCAAAAAGGGACAGGTTTATTTTGGCAGGTTTTATCTGCGGTTTTGCCGGGTGACACGTTCGCCCGGCTTTTTTCTCCGCATACCTTTTCAGCCTTTCGGCTTGAGCCGCGGCGATATACGATAGTGACACCGTGACTTAGCACCTACTTTGTTGGAGGTATCGACCATGTCCCAGACGCTTACCGCCGGAATCACCCGCGACCGCGCGTTTGAACTGCTCAACGAGCACAACAAGGACCCGTTCCACATCACGCACGGCGAGACCGTCGAGGGCACCATGCGCTACTTTGCGCGCGAGTTCGACCCCGAGAACGAGGAGTTTTGGGGCATCGTCGGTCTGCTGCACGACCTGGATTGGGAGGAGCATGAGGACGACCCCATGAACCACACCATCTATGCTGCCGAGATCCTCGAGGGCGAGGGTGCGTCCCCCGAGCTTATCCGCGCCATCCAGACGCATACGTCCGATTTCAACTCCGCGCTGCCCAAGCCCGAGCTGCAGATGGAAAAGATTCTGTTTGCCTGCGACGAGCTTACCGGCCTGATCGGCGCTGCCGTCATCATGCGCCCGAGCAAGAGCGTTATGGACTTTACGACCAAGTCGCTTAAGAAGAAGTTCAAGGACAAGCGCTTTGCCGCCGGCTGCTCGCGCGACGTGATTTCGCAGGGTGCCGAGATACTGGGCTGGGAGCTTCCCGAGCTCTTCGACCGCACCATCGCGGCCATGCAGTCTTTCGCCCCCGACCGTGACACCTTCCAGGCCTAACCTGCCAAAAAGGGACAGGTTTATTTTGGCAGGTTTTATCTGCGGAAACGCCTCCGTTGGACGCTGTTCGACGGAGGCGTTTCCGTCTTCAGATGCTGTGGGGTGATGGCTGCCATTACTGATCGACGGCTATGCGGCGTTTTTGATGATCCACGTCCCCAGTCCGGTCAGCAGCTGAACCTGCTTAATCGTCAACCCCTCTTTTCGAAGAGCCAATATCGTCTCGTTGCGAAGCGCCTTAGAGACGGATTTGAGCTCCGTGGGCGCACATCCCGCGACGCGTTGGACGATTGCCGTGCCAAATGTATTCAAATCTTCCTCTGCGACTTTGGCTGTCGCGCTGGGACGGTAGGGGAGCACGGGCGCGCTTTCCATGAACCTGAGATACGTCCGGAGTGTTGGAAACAACTGCTTTACCACTTCGCCGGTGACATGACGCCGCGATTGTGCCGGCATGATGTATTCGCGATGGCTGCTCCATGGATAAGCGTCGTAGCGCGCAAGCTCCGCCTTCTGAGGATTCAAATGGATGTATCGAATTGCTTCGAGTAGATATTCATCCGACTTGACGGGCGAATCCCAAAACCGCTCCTGGAACACATGGCCGATATGCCCCGTCCGCGCATTGTACCTGCCTGCAAACGACACGGCTATCGCGTGCATCGCCTCGCTCTTGTGGTCGTCCGGATCGTTAATTAGCAGATGAATGTGGTTGCCCATAAGGCACCAAGCGATAAGCTCGATATTGTGTTTGGGGAGAATCGCATCGAGTATCTGAAGCAGGGCAATTCGGTCCTCGTCGTCATCAAACAACAGCTGCCCTCCGTTTCCGCGCAACGTGACGTGGAAATAACCGGTTGGTGACTTTGAGCGAGGCTTTCTCGGCATGGTCCCTCCTCTAGCTTGGATGGGCTGAAGATACCTCATTAGGAGGCTTCGGTTGTCGAGATTCAGTTCACCGACTATAGCTGCTACCTGCCGAAATGTTATTGCATTTTCGATCTGATACTTTTTAATGGTAATTGAGCAAGGCGAGCGGGTCGCTCGACACGGTTCCCGCTGTTTGGGACGGTCGCATTGATCTTGGTGAAAGGCGCAAATGGAGGCCCGCGTCTCTGAACAAACAATAGAAAACGACCGGGCGCTCCCAAGGTTAACGGAACGTCCGGTCGTTTTGTTTTATTTATCGACGTTTGGCCAGATAAAACCTGCCAAAATAAACCTGTCCCTTTTTGGCAGGTTAGTTGAGGGCAGCTTGGGCTAGACGGGCTTCGGCGTCCTCCTCGGTGACGCCCAGGGCCACGGCGAACTCCTCGATGGAGCGGCGCTTGGCTTCCTTGAGTACGCGCATGTAGTAAGAGCTGGGCTTTTTATCTGCTTCCTCGGCCTGGCGAATGCGGTGCATCATGGTCTTTGCCACGCGGACCGTCTCGGGCGCACCCAGCTTGAGCTGCTGCTTAAAGTGCGTCTCCTCCAGCGAGCTGTTGCGCTCGGTAAAGGTGTCGCACTCCAACTCGTCGTAGTGGCTCAGCAGGTGTTCGGCATCTTGCTGGGAGATGGCGGCATGCAAACGGTCGGCCTGCGCCACGGGGTACATAAGGATCGTCTGCGCATGTCCTTGCTTGGTCTCGAGCAACAGCATGGGCTGCGGCGTGTCGTCCCTAAAACCGACGACGGTGCAGACTCCCTGACCCGGATGAATGACGTGTTGACCGATTGAGAACATGCTACCTCCAACTTATACGAATTCACGTATGTTAAGAATACCACGCTGACGTGCGTAAACCCTTACTTTATGCAGGAAAAGCACACAACTCCGATAGGTAAGAGTATTCGATAAAATGCGCCGCCCATTCATATGTTTATGCAGTTCCAACGCGTGCATAATCTGCAGGCAAACCGCCAACTTTGTACTGCCGCGCAGGAGCGGTAGTCATTTTTGTGCATATGCAATATCTATTAGCTTTACCCTGCGACAGTGTGCGTCGCTTGTGATAGAGTGCTACAAACTCTGGCTTTTGCCCTACGAGTGACCAAGAGCTCGGGGGCTTTAACACAAGGAGGATCTATGCCCGAGAAGATTGAAGAGCTGGTACGCGCTGCGCTTGCTGCGGCCCAGGAGGCCGGCGACCTTTCCGCATTTGAACTTGACGATTGCGCCATCGAGCGACCGGCTGACACTTCTCATGGCGAGTGGACCTCCACCATGGCCCTGAAGTCTGCCAAGCTGGCCCACTGCGCCCCGCGCAAGATTGCCGAGGCCGTCGTTGCCCATATGCCCGAGGACCCCGCAATCGAGAAGGTCGAGATCGCAGGCCCCGGCTTCATCAACTTCTACCTCTCCGTTGCCGTCAAGAACGCCATCTTTGGCGAGGCCCGCGAGAAGGGCATGGACTTCGCTAAGTCCAACGTCGGTGGCGGCCTGAAGACCCAGGTCGAGTTCGTCTCCGCCAACCCCGTCGGCCCCATGCACATCGGCCATGGCCGCTGGGCCGCTCTGGGCGACTCCCTTTGCCGTGTTATGGATCACGCCGGTTACGACATTCAGCGCGAGTTCTACATCAACGACCACGGCTCTCAGATGAACACCTTCGGCAACTCCATCAGCACGCGCTATATGCAGCTTGCCGACATCATCGCCAAGCAGGGCGTGGATATCGACGAGGCTCACAAGCTGCTGATCGCCGACCGCGACGCCTTTGTTGCCGACGAGAAC
>CALEDY010000049.1 GCA_937949355.1 uncultured Collinsella sp.
ACCCAGAACACCGAGTCCATCGAGACCTCGGGCGCCGAGGTCCAGAAGGGCAACGCCCCGGTCGAGCGTAAGCTGCAGCGTCTGTTCCGCCGCGGCGACGCCTGCCGCCTGATCAAGCGCTGCAACGACTTTGGCGCCGGCGGCGTCTCAGTCGCCGTAGGCGAGCTTGCCGACGGCCTGTATGTCGACCTGGACACCGTGACCAAGAAGTACGACGGCCTGGACGGCACCGAGCTCGCCATCTCCGAGTCCCAGGAGCGCATGGCCTGCGCCGTCGCCGACGGTGACGTCGAGGAGTTCATGGGCTATGCCGCCGAGGAGAACCTGGAGGCGACCGTTATCGCCGAGGTTACCGCCGAGCCGCGCATGCGCATGGCCTGGAACGGCGTCGCCATCGTCGACCTGTCCCGCGATTTCCTCAACTCCAACGGCGCGCCCAAGCATCAGATCGCCCACGTCTGCGCCCGCAGCGTGTGGCAGCCCAGCTGGGCCGGCACCACGCTTGCCGAGCGCATGACCTCGCTCGTCACCGACCTCAACGTCGCCTCCAACAAGGGCCTTTCCGAGCGCTTCGACTCCACTATCGGCGCCGCGACCGTGCTCATGCCCTTTGGCGGCAAGACGCAGCTTACCCCCAGCTCGGCCATGGTCGCCAAGTTCCCCGTGGACGGCGAGACCACCACGGCGAGCGCCATGGCATGGGGCTTCAACCCCTACCTGATGGAAGCCGACCAGTTTGCCGGCGCCTACCTGTCCGTGGTCGAGTCCATCGCCAAGCTCGTAGCCGCCGGCTTTGAGCATAAGCGCGCCTACCTCTCCTTCCAGGAGTACTTCGAGCGTCTGCGCACCGAGGCCGAGCGCTGGGGCAAGCCCATGGCTGCAGTACTCGGCGCCCTCATGGCCCAAGTCGACCTGGGTGCCGGCGCTATCGGTGGCAAGGATTCCATGAGCGGCTCGTTTGAGGACGAGGCCGGCGAGCTCAACGTTCCGCCGACCCTGATCAGCTTCGCTGTCGCCGTGGGCAAGGCAGCTCGCGCCGTCTCCCCCGAGTTCAAGGGCCTCACGCACCGCGTCGTCCGCATCGCCCCCGCCACCTACGGCGAGGACTACCGCCCCGACGCCCAGCAGCTGCTCGCCGCATTTGACGCCGTCGAGGCGCTCACCGCCACCGGCGACGCCCTGGCCATCTCCACGCCCGGCTACGGCTGCGGCGCCGAGAGCCTCTTTAAGATGTGCGTCGGTAACCAGATCGGTATCGAGCTTGCCGAGGATGTGGACGTGGAGAGTCTCTTCACCCCGCTCTACGGCAGCTTTATCGTCGAGCTCGCCGAGGACGCCGAGCTGCCCGAGGTCGCCGACGGCGTTGTCGTCGAGCCACTGGGCACCACCGTCGAGGGTTATGTTATCGACACCGGCTCCGAGGTCATCGAGCTCTTCAAGCTCCAGGAGGCATGGGAGAGCGGCATCGAGAGCGTCTTTGCCTACCGAAGCGCCGGCGAGACCGCCGAGGTCGAGACCATCGACTTCCGCGCCAAGGATATCCATGTGTACGGTGGCGCCAAGATCGCACGCCCGCGCGTGATCATCCCCGTGTTCCCCGGCAACAACTGCGAGTACGACAGCGCCCGCGCCTTCCGCGCTGCCGGTGCCGAGGCCGACACCTTCGTGATCAACAACCTCACGCCCGAGGCCGTCGCCGAGAGCACCCACGAGCTCGCCCGCCGCATCCGCCAAAGCCAGATCGTCATGATCCCCGGCGGCTTCTCGGGCGGCGACGAGCCCGACGGCTCCGCCAAGTTCATCACGGCGTTCTTCCGCGCCCCCGAGGTCACCGAGGCCGTCCGCGACCTGCTCAAGGCGCGCGATGGCCTGATGCTGGGCATCTGCAACGGCTTCCAGGCCCTGGTCAAGCTCGGTCTGGTGCCCTACGGTGACATCGTCGACGCCACGCCCGATGCGCCCACGCTGACGTTCAACACCATCGGCCGCCACCAGAGCCGCCTGGTGCGCACCCGCATCTCGTCCAACCTGCCCCCGTGGCTGTCGCAGTGCAGCCTCGACGACCCTTACACCGTCGCCATCAGCCACGGAGAGGGCCGCTTCGTCGCCAACGACGAAGTGCTCGCCCAGCTCATCGCCAACGGCCAGGTCGCCACGCAGTACGTGGGCGAGGACGGCAAGCCGAGCATGGATCTTTCCGTCAACCCCAACGGCTCGGCGCTCGCCATCGAGGGCATCACGAGCCCCGACGGCCGCGTCCTGGGCAAGATGGGCCATGCCGAGCGTCGCGGCGACAACCTATACCGCAACGTGCCCGAGCATGTCCCCGGCGATAAGTTCATGCCGATCTTTGAGAGCGGCGTAGCCTACTTCGCCTAAACCTTTCCCATCGGGTACAATCCCATCGGGTAACAACACCCGCCACCGGCACTCCCAGTGGCGGGTTCTTTTTTGCTTCGCGCATGTAGGAAGGACATCATGGAAAGCCGCAAGCCGTATCTCGCCACCCTGCCCGGGCTCATCTTGGGCTGCCTCGTTTGCTGCGCGCTCTGGGGCTCTGCCTTTCCCTGCATCAAGATCGGCTACGCGCTCTTTGGCATCCCGGCACACGATAGCGCCTCGCAGCTGCTCTTCGCGGGTCTGCGCTTCACCCTTGCCGGTGCGCTGGTCATTGTTGGCATGAGCGCGGCCCAACGCCGTCCGCTCGTTCCGCAGGCGCGCGACATCAAGCCCATCCTCACCCTGTCGCTCTTCCAGACCATCGGCCAGTACTTCTTTTTCTACCTGGGCCTCTCGCGCGCCAGCGCCATGTCGAGCTCCATCATCGAGGCCAGCGCCAACTTCTTGGCCATCCTCTTTGCCGCCCTGGCATTTCGCACCGAAAAGCTCGATGCGGCCAAGGTGCTCGGCTGTATGCTGGGCTTTACCGGCGTCGCGCTCGTCAACCTTTCGGGTGCGGACGGCACCTTTGGCTTTACGCTCGACGGCGAGGGCTTTATCCTGGCTTCCACCGTCGCGGGCGCCCTTTCGACCTGCTTGATCGGCATCTTCTCACGCGAGCACGACGGCGTCTTGCTTGCCGGCTGGCAGTTCTTGGTCGGTGGCCTCGTCCTCACCGCGATCGGCTTTTTGATGGGCGGCGCGCTCTCCCCCACGGCAATCGCCCCCGCCATCGTGCTCATCGTCTATATGGCGCTTATATCCGCGGTCGCCTACTCGCTGTGGTCGCGCCTGCTTGCCGTCAACCCCGTCAGCCGCGTCTCGGTCTTTGGGTTTATGAACCCGGTTTTTGGCGTGCTGCTGAGCGCGCTGCTGCTCGGCGAGGGCGCCGGCACGAGCCCCGTTACCGTTATCGTTGCCCTGCTGTTGGTCTGCGGCGGCATCATCATCGTCAACAAACCTAAAAAGGCCTAATTTCTAGCGCATCTGAACGCCGGCTTTCTTCTTCTCGCCCTTAACACGATAAAGCTCTGCATCGGCAGTGCGCAGCAAATCCTGCCAGGTCTCAACCCCGCTGTCATAGCGTGCGTACCCAATTGACATACAGAGCGGGTACGGCACTTCGGCCTGTGCAAGTGCATCGTTAATTGCAGTACTCAGGTCCACAACATCTTGCTCGGTTGCATCCCTCTGCACCACCACAAACTCATCGCCACCATAACGCGCGATAAAGCCACCGGACGGCGAACAGACTTCCTTGAGCACCGATGAGATGATTTCCAAGGCATGATCACCTTCGACATGCCCGTAATGGTCGTTGATATACTTAAAGCCGTCGGCATCCATAATGAGCAGATACGTATCCTCGGCATGATCAGCGCCGAAAAACAGCGTCTGCATATACGTCTCAAAACGATTGCGGTTGTTAAGGCCCGTGAGCGGGTCGGTCGAGATTAGCTGCTCCTGATAGATAAGGTAGAGCAAAAGATTACTCGCGGCTATGCCAACGCACAGGCCGGGAATCGACCAGGCGACCTGAACAATTCCACCAATCATGGCGGGAACAGCAAAAAACGCCAGCGTTCTATAGATCGCCTTTTTCTGCAGACTTTCGACCCGTCGCGACCGCACAAACGCATGCAGGGACGTATGGATGATGTAGCAGTAGCTAACGACAGGCTGAATCATATACAGTGCACCGCGACGATACACGCCCTGAGCATCGATGTAGAACAGGGCATGTGTCCAGTAGCTGGAAAAAGCCAGTACGACCACCAGCGCCGTGGGCAACGTCACAAGTGCCAGCCTAGAGGTCGTGGTCAAAAGCCGCGAACCCTGCATGGTCTCGGAATAAAGGAACCAAAAGAGGCATGCGAGGGCGAACAGCGAAAACGAGACCGCATTGGAAATCCAGTTGGCAGCGAGGCCCACCGTGCCGCCCACTCCGTCAGAGAGGGTCCAGATCATATCGAAAAAGATATACGCGGCCGACGTGTAGCCGAGCATGCTAAACAAAAGCTGCTGAGTGCTGGAGAACAAGGAGCGACGACTTCGTATGGCAAGTCCGATAAGGACAATCATGCACATCAGGAAAATCTCGATCTTGAGCGCCTTAACCACTAGGTTCCATCCCCTCTATATCCAAGTGGCCAAAAACGCCCGAGGCTCGCTCGGGCAACAAACACCCCTTACTCCGCAGGGGTATGGGGAATAATAGCAGAGCGCCCGAATGACACTGAACAACAGATGCCGTACGGGCGCTCGGATGGCGTGAATTGCACACGCCGTTTTCATTGATTCGAACAGGCGACTACTCGCCATCGATATCGGTCGCGACAGCCTCCTCGATAGCCTCGACACCGGCAACCGACAGGTCTTCCTTGCCGCGGCAGAACTTCTTGTCGACCCAGCCGGTCAGGATCGGGGCCATGATCGCCGTGATGATAACGGCGGTGGCGATCTGGGCGTACGCGGTAGGCGCAAGCTCGGCGTAACGCGGCGCAACCTCGGCAAGCGCGACCGGCGTGGTCATGGCCGTGCCGGCGATGGTGGAGCAGGCAACAGCAGCCTTGCCGTTGCCGCCGCACAGGCGCTCAAAGGCAAAGGTGATGGGGCCGACGATAAAGAGCGTGATGAGGCCCAGCAGGATGCCCGAGATGCCGCCGGTGATGAAGCTCGACAGACTCATGGACGCACCGAGCTGAAAACCGATAACGGCAATTGCGGGATTGGTGCCGGGAACCAGCAGGTTCTTGATGAACGGGAACAGGTTGCCCAAAACCATGCCGATAACAAGCGGCAGGATAGAGCCAACGATGGTGCCCAGCGGGATGTTAGCGAGACCCGAGACGCCGAGGATGATCATCGTGACGGCGGGACCGGCCGTAAAGAACAGAATGCCCACGGCACCCTGCTCGGACTCATCGCCGAACTCGCCCATGATGCCCGTATAGAGCGCCATGTTGCAAAACGTTATGCCGCCGATGATGGACACGGAGCTCAGGCCCAGGAAGTTGTCGTTAAAGAAATAGGCCACGCCCAAACCGAGAGCCGCCGCGACGACAAGCTTGGGGATCAGCACGACAATGCCGGTCTTGATGGCGCCCGGCGTGGACTTAAAGCTGATACCGGCGCCCACGAAGAGCAGGATCGCCGCAACGATGGTATTGGAGCCACCGCGGCAGGCAGCCGTAAAGAAGCCGCCGATCTCAAAGACCTGCGGGCAGAAGGTGTTGAGCAAAAGGCCGACGATCATGGGATAGATCATGATGTCGCCCGGAATGCGCGGGACCTTGAATTTCTTTTGCTCGTTGGCGGTTGCTTCCTGTGCCATGAAACCCCCATTTCCGCTGACGGGGCACAAAAGCCCACGTCATGCTTTGCTACAGTAAAGTCTGACCATGGTACCAGAAGAAGCAGACCAGCTCGATGAGAAATTCGATTCGGGGCAGCGACGGCAAAAGGAGGCGCCGGCCCCTATATGAGGCTCAAAACGATATACAGCACAACGCCCGAGACACAGCACCACAACATCGACTTTGTCTTGATTGCCACCACAACGACGCCGGCGGCAGCAATCCAGGGAACCAAGGCCGGCCACAGCCCCGCATCGAAGGCCCCGGGGCTTACCAAATCGTTGGCGACCAGCGCGGCAAAGGCAGCGGGCGGGATGTAGCCCAGGGCCTCG
>CALEDY010000050.1 GCA_937949355.1 uncultured Collinsella sp.
GCCGCTGTTCATCATGCCGGTTGGCGCAACAGGCATAGTGGCCTGAACGCCGCCGTCAGAAAGAGACATAGTATCACTCCTTTGAAAAATTTTTATTCATCAAATCGTGGCCACGATAAGATTCCTGTAAATAAGCAAACTCTTTGCTAATTTGTTTGCTTATTGCATCAGACTTTGAAACTGCTTTGCCATCTGTTGCAGCTGGTTCAACTGCTGCTGGTTCAGCCTCCCGCTCTGCAAAAGCCTTTCGACCTCCGCTTTGGGGTCACCATGAAAATTTGCCTTGAATTGCTGGAACTGCTGCATCATCTGCATGAAGCCGTTCCCTCCTCCGAGCGCACCGAAAAACGGATTATTCATCGTCTTCGTCCTCCTCAGCCTTGCGTTTCTTCTTGCCCTTTATTTCGCCCACAAGCGCCGCCAGAGCGTCAAACTCTTTGCGTGTGACAAATTCCACGCCCTTTTCCTGCGGCGCTGCGCGGGGCGTTTCTGCGCGCTCTACAAGGTCGTAAATCTTGAGCGTCGGCTTGCCGCTTGCATCCGCCTGCTTGAGATACACAGTCGGCGCGGTAGAATCCCACAGCGCCACAGCGGAGTTGGGCGCGATGAGATACCCTCTCGCCTCCTGCTCGCCGCTTACCCACTGCACGCCGCCCTGTGCGATGGGGTTCTGTTGCACTGGCTGTGACATAGGCTGCTGCATGGGCTGCATCTGTGGCTGCTGCATCTGCCGCATCTGCATGAGGTTGTCCGGCATTGGTTGCGGATAATAGGGGTTGAAATAGGGATATGCCATGTTCATTCCTCCGTTTCTTTGACCCAGTAATAAAGCGGGATTTCGTTCTCGCTGTTCCAGCTGTCGTAAATTACACCGTCCTGCACGCAGACCACATGTCCAGAGAGAGCGAGAATATACGTCCCATGCGAGTGCTCATCAGCAAACTTGCCGACCGTGTAGCAGTCTGGGCAAGTGTCCGGTATGATGTATCTTCGGTAGCCCAAAGACCGCAGATATGCGCCCCAACAGGCGTTTGCATTGGGCAAGTCGCCGTCTAAGTACCCCTGTATGCAGAGGGACAAATAAACCTCGCCCCAGTCCTTTCCCGTCGCCTTGCAGATCGCGCGCACGGTGCAGTCTGATACGTTGCGTCCTGCGGGGTTTGGGTTGAAATAGCTATACATGGAACATTTCTGCGAAATAGACGTAAGTGCGCAACTCGTCAGGGTCGGGAAACAGTGTCAAAATGTCCATTGCCATTTGCTCGGTAAATCCTAAAGCTAAAAGTCGGTCGTACATCGCGCGCACCTCCTTTTGTTGCCTCTATCATACCGTGGATTGCGCCCTGTAAATGGTCATCGTTTGGTCATTATTTGGTCAAAAAATATTTCAAAAAATCCAAAAAACTCTTGACTGAGCGCTAATATTAGCGTACAATAGGGACATAAACAAGAGGGAAACTCTTAGGAGGAAATAGCCATGAAGTACACGTATCGAATGTTTGAAGACAACGCTGGCGGCCTGCATCTCGCCATTCTGAACGAAGACGGCGAATGCGTTTATTATCTGAGTGACTTTGATCGTGGCCTCGTGCTCGACACGCTGGCTGCTCTCAAAGATGGCGGAGACCCTATTGCGGACAACTGGGAGGGCGGTGAAGAAGACCCTGCCGCTCGCTTTCGCGAGATTGTCGATCTGGTTGACGCAGGTAACGGCGGTGCGGAAGAGCTTGACGCTTGAGGTGTACTATGGGGAAGAAATATCCAGACTGCCAGTTTGCAGAAAGCGATTGCACTACCTGTTCGTTGGTCAATTACGGGCGCGACTGCCATAACCGCCCGATCTCAAAACTCGAATGGTCACGCCGCATGGCTGGCCTCACGCAAACCGACCTCGCCATCAAATCCGGCGTGAACCGCCGCCAGATACAGCGTGTGGAGATGGGCGACGCCGATGCCGGTAATTTGACTGCCAGAAATCTGATCGCCATTGCCGACGTTCTCGGCGTGAATCCAAAAGACCTTATATAAGCACAAAAAGAGAGCACCGATTAACCTCGGTGCTCTCTTTGTCCGTCTGCGATTTTTTTATATGCCCGCCTGCGGCAGCGGTTGACCGCCTCCGGCGACAGGTGCAGCGCGTCGCACACTTGCGCGTAAGACTTCCGCCGCACGTCGCACTCGATGATGCACGCCGCCTCATCCGCTGGCAGCTCAAAAGACAGGATATACGCCACGGCCCGTTTAGGGGCCATAGAGGATAGCTTTGCTCGGATTGCTCTGTGTGTTCCGTCCATGCCTGATTGCTGGACTTGCAGAGGGGGCTTTCGCCGTCCGCGCTCCTTCCCGTGCCCAAATCGGGCACCGTTATTTTGTCGCTCTCTGGATCATCGTCACGGCTTCCTGCCGCGTGATAAGCCCCTGCGGGGCGCTGCCATCCGTGATGCCCGCTGCCTTTGCCGCCGCCCAGTCTTTCACGGCCCACGTGGAGACGGGCTTCGTGCGCAGCTGCGCAAAGTAGCTGTCCATCATCTTGTTAAACGTTGCCTGATCCATGTATTCCTCCATTTCCGGCGGATACTTGCCCGCCAAAATCATGCTCCCTGTGTGTTTGAGGTGGTTGTCCCACTGGAAATGCGGCCGGTCGGGGAACTTTTTCCAGTCGCCGCCCCACGAAAAGCCAACCTGCTTGCCGATCTGCCCGCAGCGGGCGAAGAACGACGGATCGTCGTATCCGTGCCCCGCGACATCCTTGCAGATATCAAACGCCAGCCCCGCCTTAACACTGTGAAACGTTGGCCGCATCGCGTCCTTGTGGGCGTAGCCCTTGCTCACAAGATAGCGCTGGTACTCGTCGTCGCGCACCGTGTCCGTAACTTTAGCGGGCAAGCCCGCCTGCTTGCACAGGTCGAGGAAGATAAGGCAGTTTTCCCGCACATCCGCCCGCAGGTACTTGATATCGCCGCTTTTAAGCATTGTCCGACCCCTTTGCAGATCCAGCCGCGTTCTGCGTGCCGAAGTAGAACGCGATTACCATGAGGTACACGGTGTTGAATTCCTGCGTCACCTTCGACTGTACCGTCAGCACGCAGAAGGTCGCCGTCAGCGCGATCGTCACAAGGCTCTTCACGCTGAGAAGGTTTGCGATTCTCTTGTTCAGTAATTCGTTCATGTTATTCGTCCTTTCCTTTGATTTTGATTCCCGCCAGCAGCGCCAGCTCCGCCGTCCACGCCGTAAACCATGCGACCGTCAGGCTGTCCGGCACTACCTTGTCATGTGCGGTCAATACGAGCACCGCAATGCAATACCAGCAGAGGTTCAGCACTGCCGCGATGACGTACTTGTCCCGCTTTCTCAGCTTTTTCACGTCCTGACCTCCCACTCGTCGATCTCGGACTTGATTTTGTCGATGAAGCTATTGCCGCCCAGCGCCTTATAACCCCTGTAGAGGTACAAAAAGTCCTCAAGCTCATACTGCCGGATGAACTTGTCTTCTCTGTGCCGGTAGTATGTGTGCAGCATATCGTGCCGCAGCTCGCATTTGAGCGCGTCCGTCAGCTTGTCAAAGCCGAGGATTTTATTGCGCAGCGGCTTGATGAGCAGCGCCAGCGCGCCCAGAATAACCGTGATCTCGGAGCACACCGACGCGACCCTTGCCAAGTCTCCCATATCCCGCTCCCTTCTGCGGCCTTAAATCGCCGTGAAATAATTGCCGACCAGCTCGTGCGGCAAATACTGCAAGACGATCTTCCCGCCCGCAGCCTCGCCGGTACGCTCGCACTTGTAGGTCTTGCCGTCCTCGCTGTCGAGGTAGTACAGGCCGTAGGTGTATTCCATGCCGCGAGCGGCAGGGATGGGGTCGTCCACCGTGCCCGCGTGGGTGACATCGACCACGACCCAAAGCGCGGGCGTTGCGCTTGGCTTCCAGCCCTCCTGCGATGTGTGCGCCTGCTCGCACTTGTAGAGCTTGCCGCCGTCTGCTGTGCGGTCGCCCGCAGCGTAGTCATGCGGGTACTCCCACTTTGGGAACAGCTCGACCGCTGCTGCGGCCTCGCCGTCCGGCAGGCTCACTGCCGCCGCCTCGATGACCGGTCGCAGCTCCGCCGCGCGCTGCGGCGTGATGCTCTGACCGACCAGCGCCGTGACGGTCGCCGCCGAAAGCTCGGATTCCGTGGGCTTGCCCATCTTGATAGATACTGTGCCGTCGCGGTAGTCCGTGATCTCGCCCGCGAGACTGTACTCGCTGTTGTCGTACTCATTGACGACCTCTTTGGTCTCGCCCGTGGGCTGGCCCTGCTCGTCCAGTACGTCCTGCATCTCGCGCTGGACGATGCTCCACGGCGTGTTGTCGGGCAGCAGCGCCGCGACCTCTGCGTGGGTCATGGTGAGCGTGATGGTTTTGGTGTCGCGTCCGTCCCACGTGCGGTCGTTGTTCACGCCGTTGACCGCAGCGGGGTATTCCGTGTTGTTGACTTTGATGTAGATTGCCATAAATAATCAGTCCTTTCTTTAGAAGCAGAAGCCGAAGGCCACGCCATGAGTAACATTTGCATTACTGTTTATGGAACTGCCTGTGCTTTTGACATTACAATAGTATCTGGTGCTATTGGCAGTTGGAGAACGCTCCCACCAGTCGTATGCACTGCCGTTAAAGTTCTTCACCGTGCTGTTACCAGCTTTGTAGTAGTCGTACTGCGTGCCTTCACTTGAGCGGGAGTTAATGACACTACCAAAAACTTCAACCTCGCTCAGTAAGAATAGGCTATCCTGCGTAGTTACGAGCACGGTGCTCCGACCGCCGCCTACGGTAATCTTGTTCACCTCACGGATGCCGCTCTGTACGTCCGCAGGCATCTGCTTCAAAATAATAGGCAAGTGCTCTACTCGCATAGAGCATTTTGTCCAACCCATGGTATTTGCAGCAGTGGAGTGCATCGCCTTCGCCAGCTTATAGCAGTCATGCAGCTGGAATGTCAGCGGAGCCTTGCCCGAGCCGTCTGAATAATCGTCGTGGTTCTTACCGATGATGTCGATTAGGTAGTCCGTGCCGCTGATGGTCATGGACTTCTGGTCTGCCACTTTCCACGTTTCCGGCACTGCATTGTTGTGACACGCCGCGATGATTTGCTCCCACGTGTTGTTGGCAAATACGGGGTCGTAGCTCGGCTTAAACGTGATGTCATACCCCGTCCCGCCGATGAGCGTCCTGCCCTTCTTGATGTCATACACCGTGCCGCCCACCATGCACTTACCGCTCTTGACGGTGTAGGCCGTGCCGCCCACAAGCGTTTTGTGTGCGGTGAGGTCGGGGATGGCCACGTTACCGCTGTCGTCGACGAGAGCGTCAGATGGGAGAACCAAAGCGGGGCGGATACCGTACGAGTCGGATGCTTGGCCGTCGAAAAGGTTGCCATTGGTGGTGATACCCCACGCGTAGCTGGTATAGTTGGTGCGCGAAGAGCGAGTCCACCAGGATGTGGTATAGTTGTTCATGACCGCAACACGCTTCGAGTCGGCGGCATTGGTGGCGCACGAAGCAAAATAGCTCAGCGCCGCACCTTCGCCAGAGTCGACATTACTGTGCTCGTAGTGAACTTCAGGTGCGCTCAGCAAGAAGATCTTGCAGGGCAAACCGTTTGCTCCCTGCTGCGTCGTACCGCCAGAACCGCCGTTCTTTCGATACGGGATCTTAACCTGCTTGATACCATCGCGGATGTTGCTCTCGAACAGATTCAGGAACGTGCTGTTCAGGTAAGCGTGGATGTCGCTGCTTTCGTACTTGTTTACATCGGATCTGTGCCATGCGCGGTTCTCGTAGACGTCCTTCATCAGCAGCCAAGTGCCGTTGCAGGATTCATCATAGACGCTGCTCGGTTTCCCCTGATGAACAACGATGAACTCTTTTGCTGTACCGTTTACTTTTAGCTTGACGATACTGCCGACAGCCTTGCTGCCGAGTTGTGCATTTGCCATCTCTGCACCTCCTTAGCCGTACACCCAGTTGATGGCGTAGTTTTCGGTGGGCGTGCTCTCTGCGGCCACAAGCGTCTGCTTGGTAATGTTTCCGCTTGCAATGTAGTCGCTTCCGGGCGTCGCCGCCGCCAGCCCTCCCGAGCCATTGCCCTTTAGGAGGGAGGTGGTGGCGGGGACAGTCGGCACGCTCACCCTGACTGCTCCCGTCTTACCGTTGACCGACGTGACGGGGTAAGGCGGCGGATTGCTCGCGCTGTACTGCTTGACGTTGTCTACGTTGCCGAGGCCGACGTCGCTTTTGCTCAACGACACCGCGCCCGTCTTGCTGTTGACACTCGTGACCGGCGCGCTCTGCAATGCGCTGTCTGCTTTTTCAAGGCTCGTCTGCACGTCCGATGTAAGGTCGGTCTTAGCAACCTTGTCTTTGAATGCAAGAGCTTTGAGGTCGCCAAGCCATTTGGCAATCTTACCGAGCAGTATGCTTAACTTCTCGCCGGTTGCGATGTTTGCGCGCGTGCTCGTCGCCGTGAACGCTGCCGTGACGTTGCTGCCGTCGCCGGTCTTGTCCAGCTTGCCGGAGATGTCTTGATGCTGCGTCAGATAGCCGCTGTCGTTGTCGAGCTGCGAGGTCTTGGTCGGGATAAGCCCAAGGATATACGGATGTGCCGTCTCGCTTTCGTTGTGCGCCTTGATTTGCGCAGATACATCCGGCGTGGGGATCTTTGCAATTTCGTCGTCGACATACTTGTACACATCCGTCCGCTTGCCCTGCGGGTCGTACACGCTCGCCAGCATATCGCCAGCGCCTTGACCGTTGGCTCCGTTGTAGACCTCGAAGTCAAACGTCGTGCCGTCCGTCAGGGTGATGGTGTACACATCGCTCGTGCCGGGGGCGTGGTTGCCGCTCTTGAGCGCGATGCCGGAAATGCCGTTGCCGGTCGCGCCCCGCGGGCCGGTCGCGCCTGTCTCGCCGCGCGGCAGGCCGAAGACGAGCTTATAGACGTCGTCCACAAGGGACTTGCTCACCGTGGCGGGCTTTCCGGTCTCAAGCGTGACCGCCTCGACGATCATATTGACGATAGCGTCGCGTGCCGCCTGTGCGTCGGTCTTCGCCGTTTCCGCCGCAGACTTGGCGGAAGCCGCGTCCTCGGCGCTCTGAGCGGCCTGTGTCGCTTTCTGCTCCGCAGCGGTCGAACTATCCGCCGCCGCGTTCTTTGCGCTCTCAGCGGCTTCCTGTGCCGATTCTGCTGCCGTCTTGGCGTCCTGCGCGCCGGTCTGCGCACTCTCCGCCGCTTTCTGGGCGTTCGCCGCAGCGGTCTGTGCATTCTTTGCCGCCGTTTCGGACTTCGCGGCATTGTCCGCTGCCGTCTGCGCGGCCTGTACCTTCTCGTCAACGCCGGTCGCAGATGCAGCCGCCTTTGCCGACGCATCCGCTGCCGCAACCTTGTCGTCGATGCCCTGTGCAGCGTTCGCGGCCTTTTCAGCCGATGCAGCCGCCGCGTCAGCCGACGTCTTGGCGTTGTCAGCGTACTCCTTGACGCCCTGCACCTCTTCGGCAACCGCATCTTTAGCGTACTGCACCACCTGAGAGCCCTTGAGTTTCTTCGCCTCGCCGCTCTGCTCAAGCACAAAGAGGTCTTCGTCCGTGATCTGTGTCGCTTGCGTGAGGTCGGTAATCGCTTTATCAGCCATCCACTACCTCACTTTCCGCGAGCACAGTGTCATCCCATGCGGGCGGTTCGGTTTCCGTCGCAAGAGGCGCGTCCGGCTTGTCCAGCTCAGCAAAAACATTCTCGAGGAGCTGCATTGCCAGCGCCATGCGCTTGGCCTCAGGCCCCTTGACGTAGATGCCGGAAATCATGTTGTATGCGGTGTTGATTTGCTCACGCAGTTTGTTCTTGTCCATTGTTGTCACTCCTATCCTGATACATTCCAACTGCCGGTGTAGACGTATGCGTCGTATGCGCTCCAACCGTTGGTGTAAATGTATGGGGTGTATGCTTGATTGTTGATGTATACGGCAGTGCTTGAGCTGTCGCTATACGTTGTGGCTGTGCCCTCGTCGCTGTAATCGGAGGCTGTCCAATCGCCGTTCCAGTAGTAGAGATTGCAGACCCACTCATATTCCTCGCCGGGGGAAAGTCCTGTGATATAGCCCGAAAACGTGCTCGTGCCGCCGCCCGTCTCGGCGGAATCAAACTCAAATGTTCCGACACCGATAATGCGCACGTCAATAGAGCGCTTATAGCTGTAATCGTCCGCGCCGCCTGTAAATTTGGCGTAGACTTCGAGTTTCGTGCCGTCTCCATCCACAGGCGAGAGCGTACAGTAAAATCGTGCCATACGTCACCTCACTGCAAAAGGAAGAACAGTTGACCGTACTGAGGATTAGACGGCAAGCTCGTTCCGTACATTTTTGAGCCGATTATCAGCTTGCCGCCGCCGAGCGACACGTAGCTGTCGGAAACGGTGACGAATCCGCCATTGTCGCTGTTTGCCGCAAGATACACATTGCCGCCCGCAATAAGCTGGATGCCACCATAGTCGGTCTTGATGCTCACGCCATAGCCGGTCGTCGTGTACTCAATGCCAACCTGACCGACTTGCCTGTTGCTGCTTGCCAAAAGTTGAACGTAGCGCCCGCGCAGCTTTTCTGCCGTGATGCTTGTCTCGTCGATGTACGTCTCAATGGCGCTGTTGACCTCGCTTGCGCTCAGACCTGCGTTGTTGTCGACATAGGTCTTCGTCGCGTAGTTCGAGCCGTCCTTGAGATCGCCGACGCGGATGCTGCCGGTCTGGATTTGGTTAGCCTTCAGCGTGCCGGTGATGTTCGCCGCAGCGACGTACAGATTATCCGTCTTGATGCTGCTGCCGTTGATCTTGGTCGTGCCGCTCGCGTCCGTCACCGTCAGGCCGTCCAGCGTGGTCTTGACCTCGGTGTACTTGCCGTCCAGCCCCTCGACCTTCAGCATGATCTCCTCGCTGGTCTTGGTGATGATAGAGCGCGTTTCAGCGATTTTGCGGTTGAACTCCTGCGTGATGTACCCACCAGCCGGATATTCGTCTTCCATCTCTGCTTCTCCGGGGGAAGAAATACCCGCATATCCGCGCCCATCGTCGGAGATTTTAGACAGTGGGGAATACAC
>CALEDY010000051.1 GCA_937949355.1 uncultured Collinsella sp.
GCCGATAGTAAATCCCGCTTTGAAACCAGCGGCCGCGACGACCACGACCGTCAGGACTCCTAAGCCCAAGGCGGCGGCTGCGACCGGCTCCATACTTCCCAAGACCGTCGACACCAATTGGATCGCCGCTTCTGCGGCGCTATTTCTGCTTGGTATAGCGTTCCAACTCGCCGCGCACAACTGCTAAAAAGCTCGATTTTCGGAAATGCGGGGAAAATTCGTTAACCGCCGAGTGCAACCCGTTTTTTAGCAACAAAACCGCAGGTCGCGGAAGCTCAAAACCGGGTCCTGGTCGGCAGTGCCCGGTTTTACCCCGCACTTCCGAACTCCTAAAAACGGAAGTATGCGGCAAATTCCGGAACACTCGACCACACCGCCCTTTTCGCGCAAAGAAACCGCAGGTAGATGCGTTGTCACTTCTCCATGCGCTTAGCATATTCAAAATTTGCCGCATACTTCCGATTATTCGCCTCTTGCAGGCGAACTATTTCTATCTGGCATTAAAGAATCAGGCGCGGACCTTGTTATTTATGATGATTTGGCTACACTTAACTTATAAGTTAAGTGTAGCCATTATGGGGAGGAGCCTTTGGTTGGAGACTATGTCCTTGTGGAATATGAAGATCCCAGAGGCCGGCCATTCTGGGAGCTGACATCTTCTCCCGACAATTCTCAGTTTCAGAAAATGATGTCTGATCCTAAGAGGAAGCAGGCTGCCCGCAAAATGATCGAGCAGATTTCAAAAATCTACGATTACGGGTTAAAGGTAGCAAGTGGGACGTCCAAGCTACGCTGTATAGACTCTAAGATTGGCCTGTATGAGCTTAAAGGGTTTGACGGGGTAAATCGAGAGATGATCTATGCGATTTGCCAAGGTTCAGACAAAATTGTTCTGTTGTTTTGGTTTAAGGGGCATAAAGGGTCGGGCAATATCAGCAAAGAGGTGGAACGTGCCAAGCGTCTAGCCCCAATTGCTCGCCGGCTACTTGGATCCGTGTACTGACTTTTACACCTTGTCTTAGAAACGGAGACCGTAATGAATAAAGTCGATTTGTCAGATTTTTACGCCGATACGGAAACCAGCGAAACCCGTGCTTATCAGCATGCGTTGGACATTGAATTTATTGTTCATCGTGAGATGCTTCGTCAGGGATTGAACAAAAGTGATTTGGCGAAGCGAATGGGTGTGAGCCCCCAGTCGCTTTCGAAGCTGCTTAATTCTCAGCCTAATATGACTCTGAAAACGATTGCTAAGTTCGAGCTCGCTTTGGGCATCAAAATCGTTCCTAAGGTTACAGCTAACTATACTAGGGAACTATCATTTTTTCCGTCGAACGATTCTTTACGCAAACAATGGTCTTTCAATAAAGAGCGTCCGTCCTCGCGGGTGAGGCTCGAGACGATTCCCGGAGGTTTGGCAGCGTGAGTACGGATTTTATTGCTCCAATTCAGGTCTCGAATTTGTTTGTTGTCGATTCCAATTTTCACATTGAAGATTCTCCTTCACGGAATATGGAATTAAAAGTTGACGTTGGCTACCAAGATGTTCATTTGCGGAAAAGCGATGGCTGCGGGTACGCGGATTTAAAGTTGTGCGTTCGCGGTAGCCTTGTCGACAAGGATGACAGCGCTAAAGAGAAGATGCACGCAGGCATTACGGTATCCATTTCTGTGTCAGCGCAAATGCCGGCGAAATTCTCAGATGACGAAGCACGTCATTATCTTCTTTCAAATGCAATTTCCATGGCCTACGCTCATGCTAAGAGTTGCTTGATGACTATCACCGGGCTTTCTCCCATGGGGGCGCTAACATTGCCCGCTATTCTTCCTACGGAGCTATCGGCAGATTGTGATGCGCCTTTTCAGTGCGAATAAACTACGCTTCGATGTGGGCAATCCGGTTTTGAAAAAACCGGAGGTCGCGGAAGCTCAAGACCGGGGTCTGGTCGGCAGATCCCGGTCTTTGCCAGGGGGAATCCCGGCCGCTTCGACAACGCCGCCGACCTGATCGATGCGGCTCTACAAGCCCCTGAAATGTGAGAGAATTCAATCACCGAAGAGGCGATTGCCTCAGAAGTGTCAGTCCGGCGAGGTGCGTACCTCGCCATTTTGCACATCGGTGGGCATCGGAAATACCCCGCTGGCTAGTGTAACCCGAACTCGTGGTGATATAGTTCCGACCAAAGCAAGGCTGACTTGGGATGGATTAAGCTGGGTTCCCGAATGGGAGTAGGTCCTTTGGACCGAGAATTCCTTCGCTCCTGGGGTCAAGCCTTGCATTTACTTGCTGCATTTGGGTTAGTTAGAACGGCTTCCCGCCTTGGGTTAACGAGCACGGTTGCAAGGTCTTATAGGAATGATTCAATTTACGCCGCGTTGCATCTAGCCTGTTCTTTATACTCTGATATAAACACTAAGGGGGTAGTCATGTTTTGGAGCTATGTTCAGCTTGATGATGGCACCCATTTTGCCTACTCAGAGACAAGAGAAGACGGATCCGTTCGCGTAGCCGTCGAGCGCCCGGTTGACTTTGGCTTTGACCATGCGGAATGTTTCTTGCCTGCGGTCAAATGGTTCAACGTTGAAGGATTTTCTGCGGACGATCTGGGTTTCTTAACCAAGTTTGTCAGGTCAAACTCCCCGTTTATCTTCGAGCTCGCCGAACGCCAAAAAGCCGGACCAGCGGTTTCGGCGCTGGTCCCCTGATATTCAACTGTTGAACGGCTATTAAACCATGATTTCGCCTAGCGACATATCCACTGCGGTCTCCCGCGTGCTGGTTCGCTACGACGTCCGCGAGGCATATCTATTTGGTTCGTTCGCCCGTTGCGAGCAAACGCCCGATAGCGATATCGACTTGCGCCTAGTCTGTGGCGCCACCATGACGTTCGGCACGCTATATGAACTTTCACTTGAGCTCGAGAAGGAACTTGGGCGAAAGGTGGATATAGTCACCAACCCGCCAGAGCACATGTGCCCGGCCTTCCGCAAAAACATCGAGCAGGATGAGGTACGACTCTATGAAGCAAACTAAACGTGACAAGAAGCTTACGGATACCATCCCGCAGCTCATTCCGCACGCCGAGCCCAACACGGAAAGCCTTGAGGCGATCCACGAAAGCGATGCGTTCTTTGCCAAGGGGAATCCCGGCCGCTTCGACAACGCCGCCGACCTGATCGATGCAGCTCTAAAAGCTCCTGAAATGTGAGAAAATTCAAACACCGAAGAGACGGTTGTCTCGGAAGTGTCAGACTGGCGAGGTACGTACCTCGCCATTTATATGCGAATTCCGGAAGTGCGGGGAAAAATCAGTAAGCGCCGAGCACAACCCGAGTTTTTGCAACAAAACCGCAGGTCGCGTAAGCGCAAAACTGGGGTCTGGTCGGCAGATCTCGGTTTTCCCCCACACTTCCGAATTCTCAAAACGGAAGTATGCGGCAAATTCCGGAACCTCGGACCACACTGCCCTTTACGCGTAAAGAAACCGCAGGTAGAGGCGTTGCCATTTTCAGGTGTGCTGGGCATATCCGATATTTGCCGCATACTTCCGGAAATTACCTCTCGTGGCGGCTTACCAACGCGCGGCGATTGTCTCCCATGCATGCTGAAAGTAAAATCGGGCCATAATTTCACTTGCCGATATATCATCTGCGGCCTCTTGCGTGTTGCTTCGCTACGATGTCCGCGAGGCATATCTATTTGGCTCCTTCGCCCGCGGCGAGCAGACGCCCGATAGCGATATCGACTTGCGCCTTGCAGCCTTCCCCTTTATTTATATACTTGTCTTAGAATTTGGTCGTAAGGCGTGACCAACGGAATCAAAAGAAAGCCTACCGAGAAGATCTTGGTCGCAGGGCACGACCAACGGAATCTAAAAAATGCTCGCCGAGAAGGCGTCTTCAATCGTTCTGGTTGGAGGCATGCAATAAAGCTTGGCAACCTGGGGGAGCAGATTGTGCTTAAAAGCGAGCGCGCTTTTAAGACCATTCATTTTGTTGGATTTGAACGTGCGCCGCTAGCTCTGTATGGCCCATTGGCCAAGGAGCGAGATGAAGCGGCGAGGGCGCAGTATCGGGAGCTACTTGCCGAGAATCCATTTGAGGGAGTCCGTATCGTCGACATCGTTCGAGAGGGGATGACAGCAGATGACCTGCGCCTACAGTGAGATGTATCTCGAGGACGCCATGAGAACGCTGGGCGAGGCGGTCGATTTTGCCCTTTGCGACCAAGGTTTGAATTCGGCAGAACTTACGGCGATCCTGTCGAACGCTCTTGAGATGAGGCAATTTGAGCGCGGTATGCCACGCGTCATCTGCGGCATGTCGGGCGACGAACTCGCGCGCGAAATTATCGCCGGCGCTGGGCTAAAACCTGTCGAATGCAGGGAGAGCTATCCACTCGACCGTTCCCCGCAATACTGGGCGGGCTGGGTTTTGGCCTATACGCAATGGACAAGCAGCTTGTGCTTTAGCGACCTATTCGAAGTCGCCCCGCTTGATTGGATCATCGGCTCGTACCATCCGCTCCACGAAGCCTCCGAAGACAAGTTTGCCCAGATTGTCATCGGCAAATGGAACAAAGCGCAAGCAGGCAAAAAAGGCCTCAAAGCGGCACGAAAGGCGGCCGGCCTAACGCAAAAACAGCTCGCCGCCCAATCGGGGATTAAACTTCGCGCCATACAGCTTTACGAACAGAACCAACTTGACCTACGCCGCGCTTCGGTCTCCTCGGCATTGGCGCTGGCAAATACCCTAGAATGCGCCATCGAGGATCTCATCTGGCAACCTATTGTTCTGGAATACGATTCGCAACTCTGTTCATCCGAAAAGCTATAAAGGAGGTAAACATGCCTTGGAACCATGTCCAATTTGATGACGAAGCTGGTCGAGTTGCCAAGGAAGTTCCTTCAATTGTGCACGAAGCAAAAGCGGCCGACCCTAATGCGCCGAAAGCACCCCGCACGTTACCCGATGATACGGACTGCATCATCTTGATCGACGAGGCTGCTCGGCTGACCATTGCGGACATGCCCAACGCGCTCAGGCTTTTGGAGAACTCATGATGGAGGTCGCGATGCGGGGCGTGCTTCCGTTCGCGCCGCTCGTGCTCGATGATGCCGAATCGCTCGAGGCCATGGCCGCGGCCGTGATGCGTCTGCACAGCACGTTGATGACGGTCGGGCGCTGCTATACGACCGACGCCACAGGCGACCGGGCCGCGCTTGAGCTTGGACGCGTCGAGTCCGTACTTGCGGGTGCGTTCTGTACGATATTCGGCCAATCGCCGGCCGATCGATTCACGGATATCTTTGACCAAGCCACCTACGTGGCCGAACACATGGTCAAGGATCACATCTTCGAGGACGGTAACAAGCGCACCAGCCTTGTCTTTTCACTGTCCGTCCTAAGACTCATCGGCGCTCCGGTCGTGCTGTCCGACAGCCCCGAGCCCAAGGGCAACCAGTATTACGCCTGGATCCGGGACCTCGTTTCCGGAACCCGCACGACCAGCGAGCTCGTCGAAGAGCTTCGCCGCGGTTGCGTTGCGGGCACGGGTGCCCCGTCGCACGTATAGAATCTAAGCATCCGCACGCCGGTTATTGAATGGATTGGACACCACATGGAAATCCCCAGCACCCTGTGCAGCAATGTTTACGAGTTCGCGTTTTGCCCCGAGCCCTGCTACGACCGCTTGGTCGACCTCGCCGATCCCGAGGACTGGGGTCCCGGCAACCGCATTCTCAAAAACTACCTGTCGTTTTCGTTTAGCCGTGCGGTATTTTTGACCGAGCGCGACGTGGACCAGACCGCTCCGTCTAACCTGCCGCTGGTGTTCGACGACGACCGCTGCCTGTTCAACACCGGCCTGTACACGCGCCGTTACGAGACCATCTACGGCCTGTTTGAGCCCAACACCAAACCCGACGCGCGTCAGCGCTGGTTTCTCAAGGGCTTCTTTAAGGAAAGCGACCCCATGCTGGTCTCGTTTGAGTACCTGCCGTGTCGCGTGCGTTTTGCCGAAGACCCCTCGGAGCTGGTCTTTGACTACCGCCTGCCCATCCGCTCCAATATCGACCACATTCTGGGCGACGAGGAGAACCTTACGCGTATTCCTGCCAGCCTGATGGGGGAGGGCAACTCGCTGCTGCTGCGCCGCGCTTTTGAGGGTGCCGTCGTCGAGGCTGCCCGCCGCGCCGCAGCTAACTACACGCTCGCGGTGCCGCAGTTCTACGGCGGTCGGATCCAGCTGCTGCTGCCGCTGTGCCTGACCGGCGACAAGCCCGAGCTGGCGCTGACCATTCAGCGCGAGGACGGCTTCTACGCCGCGCGCACCTGTCTCACGCTCGATATGGCCTACAACAACGCGCGTCTAATTTGCCGGCCCGAGACTTCGTGGATTAAGCGATAAAGGGTGGTTTAGCTGCTGGTTTGTCGCGTGCTCCGATTGCGGTGGCGCGGTTTGCGCCCACGAATTTAAAATCGAGGGCAAAAAGTTCTTGGTAAACCACTCGCGGCTATGTTAGTATCTCTTTTGCCGAAAGGCGACGGGCGATTGGCTCAGGGGTAGAGCATATCCTTCACACGGATGGGGTCACAAGTTCGAATCTTGTATCGCCCACCATCTAAAGCGCAGGTCAGAGGTGTTAAGCCTCTGGCCTTTTTCTTTTTGACACCAAGGGTGACACCAAAACTGACACCAAAAAAATCGTCGTAGTCGTCTAAGGCGTCATTTTTTATCGCACCCTTTTTTGCTGACGTCATTGCACATTTTGCATAAAACGCATACGTATTTTCATTGAATTCCCCATGTGATTCATACGCAAATGTGAAGACAGGGACCACACGCCCAGAGCTCCTTCCAGCGGATTTCTATCACACAACGCTTTTTCGGCAGAACTCGTCAAGCTTTTTGTCAGCGTTTGGTCAGCTTCCGGTACTTACCCGCATGATGCCCCGGTAGATAATCGACCTTGCCCGTAATCCACACGGCCCGCAGCCGAAACCATGGGAGGCGCAAATGGACGAAATCGTCTGCGCAAACACCGCATTCCGCTACTGGCGCTGCCCGCCGCAGGTGCGCGACCTCTACCCGCGCCTTCCCAACTCCGAAGACGGCTGGCGAGCTCTATCCCAAGCCCCTTTCGTAACCGACGTCCTCAAGACGCCAGTCATCACAGCAGCATCAACACGAAGTAACCTGCATTCCGAGACAAGACGGACCATCCGATGGAACAGCGCCTATACAGAGAAGGTTTCCATCGACACGGGTATGGGCTTTAGCGTCACTGATCCTCTTAATACGCTATTCACCATGACTCGAAGCGTGTCTTCATGCGATCTAGTTCTGGCTATGTACGAGTTCTGCGGATGGTTCTCGGTTTTTAAACCATCGCCCGCGGTCGACATGGCACTTGAGCAGGCAAAATCAGAAGAAGAGCAGTACACCACAGAAAGTCTGTTTGAACTAGACGAAACCCAAGACGAGACCCCATGGAAGCGAGTTGATGCTCGAGCGCACCAGAAGGACGGCGAGAATGATCAAAGTGGGCAGCAGGATTACGGCTCCGGAAATAAAGCTAGCGGAAAGGGCACATCGCTCTGGATGAGAAGGCCTCTTATTGAAATAGAAGAACTGCTTAGATTTGCAGCGAAGGTTAAAAGCGAGATGTGGGGAAAGCAATTCTACGACGCCGCACAGCAGGTAATGGGTATTGCTGCATCCCCGCTAGAAGTTGCTGGAATCATGTTGCTAAGTCATCCGAGGCGTGCCGGCGGAGCGGAGTTTAAAAACATATACGTCAACGACTTAACACCGCTATCGAATTCAGCTCGGAAAATCGCAGGTCAGAAAATCTGTTACGGCGATATCGTCATCGTAAATCCAATAACAATGAAGGCTGTGATTATCGAACTTCAAGGAGAGGTTATCCATGGATCGGGCGCTGTGCTTGACCACGACGCCACCCGAATGACGGCATTGCAAAGCATGGGATACGACGTATTTCTTGTAACTCTTGACATGCTCAATGATCACGATCAGCTTGATGCCATCATTCACAGTGTGTGTGAGCGCTTGGAGTTGCGCTACAAACCAAAAACCGAGGCGATGAGATGTGCTGAGACCAGATTGCGGGCCAACGTTCTGTGTAATTGGCTTGATATTGGTAAGTAATAATGCCCAAGTGAGCATTTTTAATACTTTATATGCTGTCAGTAATTAAGTGCCATTTTAAAACCATGCCGGTTTACTACGTCGGATTGAGGATGGCTGAGCACACTGATTTCGCCGCTCGTAAAACCGCAGGTAGATCTCCTGTCCGTTTTGCGAAAAAAGGCATGAGGTCGGTGATCCGGGAATCAGCGTAGTAAACCGGTCTGTTCATGAAGCGACCAGCTGGGGCGAGCTACGTACGGTTCCGTAAATAGGCCCGAAGGCGTTCGGAGGGGCTCAGCCCCCGGAAGCACCGTGGATCGCTTTGGTCTGGCCGGCGGCACCTGGGGCGACATGCCGAGCCCCGGGAAGGAAGGCGGCGGGCTTACCGCCGCCCGCGGGGCTCGCCCCGCGGGCTATGTCGGGCATCGTGGGTCCTCTCGGCCCCATGCCCGATCCACGTGCCGCAAAATATTTTCCAAAATTGTCCTTGCATCAGCGTCCGAGTTCCCGTATAGTACTACTTCGCACGGGGGCGTAGCTCAGCTGGGAGAGCGCTTGACTGGCAGTCAAGAGGTCAGGGGTTCGATCCCCCTCGTCTCCACCCGAGCATTGAACGAGGCTCCAACGTAAGTTGGGGCCTTTTTTCATATCTATCGATTTATGCCATGTGTTGGCTGGGTAGCATCTTGGCGACATACCCATTGTTTATTACGAATATGAATGTTGATAACTTTACGTCTCTGGATGACAAAGCTAATCTGCAGCGCCAATAACAAAGAGGCCGGACGTAATGCCCGGCCTCGAAATACTCTGGTGGGCCCTCCGGGATTCGAACCCAGAACCCAGGGATTATGAGTCCCCTGCGCTAACCGTTGCGCCAAGAGCCCTTTTGAACGGTGAATGCAATTCTAACAAAGGCAACTCAGGCCTAATTTCTTCGCTTCACGTCGTGAAATACTATCATGCACGAGCAAGTCGCACAACGCAAGATCAAGTCCAATGCTAAACAACAACCAATCTAGGCGCATCGCAGAAAAGACGTGTTTTAGAAAAAGTTAAGGCCATTAATTCAGTGCTCCAACACATTTAACTGTGAAATCAACCCGATGTATTTCAAAACCATGCCGGTTTACTACGACGGATCGGCGACTCCCGAGCACCGCGCGTTCTCCGTTTGCAAAACAGCAGGTAGAGAGCCCGACGGTTATGCGAAAAGGCGTGCGTGGTCGAACATTCCTGATTTATCGTAGTAAACTGGCATAGTTCTGAGGCGTAAAGGAGGGGCGGGTCGTGTTCCGCGCGCCAAGTCGGCCGGCGCACGGACCGTGCGTGGGCCGCTGCCCCCGCGGGCATCGCGCGCCCCTCGGCCCTGATCGGGCCCGCGCCCCCGCGCCGGAGCCCGCGAAAGTTTTTCCAAAATTGTCCTTGCATCGCCGTCCGAGTTCCCGTATAGTACTTCTTCGCACGGGGGCGTAGCTCAGCTGGGAGAGCGCTTGACTGGCAGTCAAGAGGTCAGGGGTTCGATCCCCCTCGTCTCCACCCGAGCATTGAATGAGGCTCCAACGCAAGTTGGGGCCTTTTTTCATATAGGCACACAAGGTCAAAGGCGGCACCATGATCCTCCTGGTCGACAAGATCGAAAAAAGCTTCGGCGCGCGCGTCCTCTTTAGCGGCGCGTCCTTCCAGATCAACCCCGGCGAGCGCTTCGCGCTCGTGGGACCCAACGGCGCCGGCAAAACCACCATGCTCAAAATCATCATGGGCATCGATAGCCCCGACTCTGGCCAGGTCCAGTACGCCAAGGACTGCCAGGTGGGCTACCTAGAGCAGGAAACCAATCTGGAGCACAAGGACACCACCATCCTCGCCGAGGTCATGGCGGCCGCTAAGGAAATCCGCCGCATGGGCGAGCGCGCTAACGAGCTGCAGGCCCAAATCACCGAGCTCTCCGAGCAGGGCAACGACGTCGACGCACTCCTCAACGAGTACGGCCAGGTCCAGGACCGCTTTGAGCACCTGGGCGGCTACGAGCTCGAGAGCAACGCCCGCAAGATCCTGTCCGGACTGGGCTTTAAGGTCACCGACTTTGAGCGCCCGTGCTCCGAGTTCTCGGGCGGCTGGCAGATGCGCATCGCGCTCGCCAAGCTCTTCCTGCGCCATCCCGATCTGCTGCTGCTGGACGAGCCCACCAACCACCTGGACCTCGAGAGCGTCCAGTGGCTGCGCGGCTTTATCGCGAACTACGACGGCGCCGTGCTTATCGTCAGCCACGACCGTGCCTTCATGGACGCCTGCGTCGACCACGTCGCCGCGCTCGAGAACCGCCGCGTGACCACCTACACCGGCAACTACAGCAGCTATCTCAAGCAGCGCGAGGACAACCTGGAACAGATGCGCGCCAAGCGTGCTGCCCAGGAGCGCGATATCGCCCACATGCAGGTCTTCGTCGACAAGTTCCGCTACAAGCCCACCAAGGCGGCCCAGGCCCAGGAGCGCATCCGTAAGATCGAGCAGATCAAAAAGGAGCTCGTTATCCTGCCCGAAGGCCACAAGCACATCGACTTTAAGTTCCCCGACCCGCCGCGCTCGGGCGACATGGTCGTGGGCCTGGAGGGCGTGTCCAAGTCCTACGGCAACAAGCACATCTACAGCGATATCGACCTCAAGCTCTACCGCGGCGAACATGTGGCGCTCGTCGGCCCTAACGGCGCCGGCAAGTCCACCCTCATGAAGATCATCGCCGGTCTGGAGCCGCCCACTACCGGCACGCGCGACCTGGGCACCAACGTGGGTGTGGCCTACTATGCCCAGCACGCGCTCGAGGGCATGACCGAATCGAACACCGTCCTGCAAGAGATCGACACCGTCACGCCCAAGTGGACCGTGCCTCAGCAGCGCAGTCTGCTGGGCGCCTTCCTGTTTAGCGATAACGATTCCATCGAAAAGCAGGTCCGCGTTCTCTCCGGCGGCGAAAAGGCGCGCCTGGCGCTCGCCAAGATGCTTGTGGCCCCCGAGGCGCTCCTGTGCCTGGACGAGCCCACCAACCACCTGGACATCGACTCGGTGGACATGCTCGAGAACGCCCTGCAAAACTTCCCCGGCACCATCGTGCTGATCAGCCACGACGAGCACCTGGTGCGCGCCGTGGCCAACCGCGTCATCGACATCCGCGACGGCAAGGTCACGGTCTACGACGGCGACTACGACTACTACCTCTACAAGCGCGAGGACCTCGCGGCCCGCGCCGCCGCCGAGGCGGCAGGGGAGAACGTGCCGGCCGCGGCCAAGTCCACCAAAGCCAGCGCCGGCCAGGCCGACACCCCCGCCGCGGCGCCTAAGCCTGCCGAGGGCAAAAAGACCAAGGAACAAAAGCGCGCCGAGGCCCAGGCCCGTGCCGCGCTCAACAAAAAGCTCAAGGGCGTGCGCAACCAGCTCAAGAAGATCGAAGCCGAGCTGGACAAAAAGCGCGCCCGCTATGACGAGCTTATGGAATTGATGGCAAGCGAAGAGCTTTATGCAGATCAGGACAAGTTCAACGCCGCGCTGGGGGAATATAACGGCCTTAAGCAAGAGCTGCCCAAGCTCGAGGACGAATGGCTGGAGCTTTCCACCCAGATCGAAGAGGAGACCGCGCGTGAACTCTCGTAAAGCCACCGCCGTGGCGATGAGCATCATCGCCATCGCCTGTCGCATCTGCGGCATCTTTATGAGCGCGATGACCGTGCTGCTGTGCTTTAGCGGCCTCACCGCCAAGCTGCAGATCGTAGGCTTTGTCGTTGAGCTTTCGCGCGCGCTGCCGAGCGCCATCGCTGGCTACGGCGTCATCACATCGCCTTTTGGCGGCGTGTTCCGCCTGGATTACGCCATCGTGGCCGTCATCCTGTTTGTGGCCGACTACCTGCTCACGCGTGCCTCGCGCCGCGTCCGCTAGGGGAGCGCCATGTCCAGCAGCTACCTCATGAACCTACTCGCCAGCGCCGTCGCCGTTATCGTTGGCATCGTCATCCACGAGAGCGCACACGCCGCCGCTGCCTGGGCGCTCGGCGACAAGACGGCCCGCTCGCGTGGCCGTGTCTCGCTCAACCCACTCAACCATATCGACCCGTTTGGCACCATCCTCCTGCCGCTGCTCATGCTTGCCGCCGGCGGCCCGGTGTTCGCCTTTGCCAAGCCCGTGCCCGTCTACCTCAACAACCTTAAGCACCCCAAGCGCGACGAGGTCCTGGTGAGCGTTGCCGGCCCCGCATCGAACATCGCCCTCGCGTGCCTTGCGGCCGCTCTCATGCACGCAGTGTATGGCAACCTCTATGCCAGCATGTCCTTTGCCGTGGCCTCCCAAATCATGAACTTCGGCGCCACGTTTATCGTGGTCAACCTATCGCTCGCGTTCTTTAACCTCATCCCGATCCCGCCGCTCGACGGCTCGTCGATCATCGTGCCGTTCCTCAAGGGCAAGGCGCTCGCTAACTACTACCGTCTGCAGCAATACGCCATGCCGATCCTTATCATCGTGCTGTACTTGCTGCCCATGTGGATCGGCATCGACGTGATCGGCCGCTATTTCGACGTTACCGTGTATCCGCTGGCCGAGTGGCTGCTCAACTTCGCAATCGCCGGCATCTAGGGTAAACTTACAGGTCGACCGTGCAAAACGGTCGCAACATGCACCCAAACCGCGCCGCGAAGGCGCCGTCAAAGGAGGTCGAAAATGTCGTATCGCGTGTCGACGCAGGTCTACAGCGGACCGTTCGACCTGCTGCTGCAGCTGGTAACCCGCCAAAAAGTTGATATCGGTGCCATCTCGATCAGTGAGGTGGCCGAGCAATACCTTGCCGAGGTAGAGCGCATTGAGGCGCTGGACCTGGACGTGGCGAGCGACTTTTTGCTGGTCGCGGCAACCCTTTTGGACATCAAGGCCGCCTCGCTGGTGCCCCAGGAGGCTCCCAGCAAATCCGTTGAAGATGACGAGGACGACGAAGACCTCGAGGAACTCAGCGCGCTCGATGGCGACGCCCTGCGCGAGGTCCTGATCCAGCGCCTGATCGCCTACAAACAGTTTAAGGGCGCGGCGGCGGCCCTTGGCGCGCGCATGCAGGCCGAGAGCCGCATGCATCCGCGCGTTGCCGGCCCCGACCCCGAGTTCCTAGGCCTTATGCCCGACTACCTGGCCGGCATTACCCTGCGCGGCCTCGCCGTCATCTGCGCCGACCTGGACGGCAAGCGCCAGACCTTCCTGCTGGAGGCCGAGCACGTGGCTCCGCATCGCGTGCCGCTCGACCTGACGGTGGCCTCGGTCGACCGCTTTACCATGGCGCACCAAACCTGCACCTTCCGCGAGCTGCTGGACGGCGACGCCACGACTGAGCAGCTCGTTGTCACCTTCCTGGCCATACTCGAGCTTGCCAAGCGCGGCTCGCTCACGCTGAGCCAAGATGAGATCTTTGGAACCATTCAAATCAACCGCGTCGAGGGCGCCGAGGCCTACGTGCCCGGCGAGGGCCCCGAGCTCACCGAATAGGAGCGGCAACCATGTCAACCCTTTCCACGCTGGAGGCAAACAGCCTCAAAGGCGCCCTCGAGGCGCTGCTGCTGGTGTCGAGCGACCCCGTGAGCGCGCCCGCGCTGGCAGGTGCGCTGGATATCGCCCCCGGCGAGTGCGCATCGCTTTTGGCCGAACTCAAGGTTGAGTATGAGGAAGCCAACCGCGGCTTTCAGCTGCGCGAGGTCGCCGGCGGCTGGCGCCTGTTTACACACCCCGCCTACCACGATGTGGTCGAGGCCTACGTGCTGAGCTGGGACACGCAAAAGCTGTCGCAGGCAGCGCTCGAGACACTCGCCGTTATCGCCTACCACCAGCCCGTCACGCGCGAGGTGGTCAAGGGCATCCGCGGCGTCAACTCCGACGGCGTTATCGCGTCGCTCGTGGACAAGGGCCTGGTGCGCGAGCTCGGCCGCGACCCCGAGCGCGGTCAGGCAATCATCTACGGCACGACCAACGCCTTCTTGGAGAAGTTCGGCCTGCGCTCCACCCGCGACCTGCCTGATCTGGAGCAGTTTGCCCCCGACGAGCAGTCGCGCCAGTTTATCCGCGAGCGCCTAAGCGGCCGCAGCATTCAGTCCACGCTCGAGGAGCAGGCCGAGGACCTGGACGAAGAGCGCGAACTGCTCGATACCGATGTTGAGGACGTCGATGACGCAGAGCTTCTGCCCACCGGCGATACCTCGGAGGACATGCATGACGAGGACTAACGAAGCAGGGGAGACGCGCATCGCCGGCGCCGCGGACACAACCGCGCCAAACGCCCAGCCCGTCTATCCGCACACCATGCGCCTGCAGCGCTTTTTGGCGCGCGCGGGCGTGGCGAGCCGCCGCGGCTCGGAGGACCTGATGACCGCCGGCCGTGTGACCGTCAACGGCCAGGTCGCGACCGAACTGGGCACCAAGGTTGATGTGGACCGCGACCATATCGAGGTCGACGGCATGCCCGTCAAGCTCAACCAGGGCGCCGTGTACCTGATGCTCTACAAGCCAACCGGCTACCTCACCACCATGAGCGACCCGCAGGAGCGCCCCTGTGTGGCCGACCTGGTCCCGCGCGACCGCTTTCCGGGGCTCTTCCCGATGGGTCGCCTGGACCGCGACACCACGGGCCTCTTGCTCTTCACCACCGACGGCGACCTGTCGCAGGATCTGCTGCACCCCAGCAAGCACGTCTACAAGACCTACCAGGCGCTGGCGGACGGTCACCTGACCGATCGCGACTTGGAACCACTCCGCCGCGGCATCGAGCTCGACGACGGCCTGTGCCAGCCGGCGATCTGCCGCGTCATAAGCGCGCGCGAGGCCGAGGCCGTGGCTCCGCAAGGCGTAAAGCTCGGCACCACTGCCGTGGAGGTCATCATCCGCGAGGGTCGCAAAAACCAGGTCAAGCGCATGTTGAGCAAGATCCACCATCCGGTGATCCGCTTGCATCGCTGCAACTTTGCCGGCCTGGAGCTCAAGGACGTGGCCAAGGGCTCGTGGCGCGAGCTCACCGAGCGCGAAGTGCAGATCCTCAAGGCCGGCGGTATCCCGCCTAAGCAGGCCAGCTCCAAGCGCGGCGCCGCGCCCGCGACCAACACCGCGAGCCGCACGCGTCACCACGGCAGCCACGGCTCCGCGCCCAAGCGCAACACCTACCGCGAGCGCTACACGAGCTAGACAACCCGCCAAGCAGCAGCGCCCGCCTCCCATACCAGCACATCAACCACCGAAAGGAAGCATTGCATGATCGTCGCCATCGACGGCCCCGCCGGTTCCGGCAAGTCCACCATCGCCAAGGAGATCGCCCACCAGCTGGGCTTTAACAAGCTCGACACGGGCGCCATGTATCGCGCTGTCACCTTCGCCGCACTCGACCGCGGCATCGACCTGGACGACGAGGCTGCCATCGACGCCCTCGCCGAGCAGATCGAGATCCGCTTTACCAACGGCACCGGCGAGGACACACGCCTGACCATCGACGGCCAGGACGCATCGGCTGCCATCCGCACCCCGCAGGTCGACGCCAACGTCTCCAAGGTCTCGGCCTACCCGGGCGTGCGCGCCGCCATGCTCATTCACCAGCGTCGCGCCGCCGAAGACCGCGACATTGTCGCCGAGGGTCGCGACATCGGCACCGTCGTATTCCCCAACGCGCAGGTCAAGGTGTTCCTAACCGCCGACCCGCGCGAGCGCGCCCATCGCCGCGTGCTGCAGCGCCACCAAAACGACGTCCAGCCGCTTACTGCCGAGCAGCTCGAGGCTGAGGTCGACGAGACCCTCGACGCCCTCAAGCAGCGCGATAAGCTCGACAGCAGCCGCGAGGTCGCACCGCTCGTGCCCGCCGAGGATGCCGTGCACGTCGACTCCACCGCCCACACCATCGATGAGGTCGTCCGCATTATCGAGGACCTCATCAACCAAAGGAGGTAGCCCATGCGCCTGTTTAAGCAGACGCCCGAGGATTACTACAACGCCCCCTACGCCGAGTTCCCGGCGCTCATCCGCGGCACCGTCGTCGTGGTCATGGGCATCCTGTGGGCCTTCTCCAAGCTTATGTGGCGTTGGAAGGTCGAGGACGCCGACCTTCTGTTTGAGCGCCAGGAAGGACGCGGCAGCGTTGTTATCTGCAACCACACCTCGATGGCCGAGCTCTTGGCCGTGGAGACGGCGTTGTTCTTTGGCGGCCGCCGCATCCGCCCCATCTTTAAGTCCGAGTTCGCTAAGAGCAAGATTGTGCGCTGGGCCTTTAGCCGCGTGGGCGGCATTCCCGTCGAGCGCGGCACCGCCGACATGAAGTGTCTGCGCGCCGCCCAGCATGCACTGCAGCGCGGTGAGGATGTCCTGATCTTCCCCGAGGGTACGCGCATCCGCTCGCGCGAGATCAAGCCCGAGGTCCATGGCGGCTTTGCGCTTATCGCCCAGATGGGCAAGGCGCCCGTCAACCCGCTCGCTATCTGCGGCTGGTCCGATATTACGCCTGCGGGCAAAAAGCTCATGCGCCCTAAAAAGTGCTGGATCCGTGCCGGCAAGGCCATCTCGTTTTCCGATGCACCGGCCGGGCTCAAGCGCAAGGAGCGCCTGGCATGGTTTGAGTCCGAGGCCATGAACCGCGTCTATGCTATGCGCGACGAGCTGTGCGACGAGCATCCGGGCAGGTTCTAGCCATGGGTGAGAACGTCATGTATACCGCCGCGGCCGCCGCTGAGGGGTTCGTCCCCACCATCGAAATCGCTGCCCACGCCGGCACCTGCTACGGCGTGCAACGCGCGCTCGACATGGCGCTGGCTGCCGCGCCGCAGGCAGGGGAGAGCACTCAGGTCCACACGCTGGGTCCGCTCATCCATAATCCCATCGTGGTACGCGAGCTCGCCGAGGCCGGCGTCGGTCTGGCAGACACCTTGGACGACGCCGCGTCGGGCACCGTGATCATTCGCGCGCACGGTGTGGTGCCGCAGGTCATCGAAGCCGCTCGCGAGCGCGGCCTTACCGTGGTCGATGCCACCTGCCCCTACGTGAAGAAGGTCCATGTGGCGGCCGAACGCCTGGTGCGCGAAGGCTACCGCGTGATCGTCGTAGGCGAACCGGGCCATCCCGAGGTCGAGGGCATTCTGGGCCACGCCGGCGATGACGCTCAAGTCGTGAGCTGTGCCGCCGACGCCGAAGAGCTGCCGCTCAAGGGCAAGGTGGGCCTGGTTGTGCAGACCACCCAAACCGCGCAGAACCTGGCCGAGGTTGTGGCCTCCATCACCCCACGCGTGCAGGAACTGCGCGTGATCAACACCATCTGCGCCGCCACGAGCGAGCGCCAGCAGGCAGCCGCGTCGCTTGCCAACCGCTGCGACTGCATGGTCGTCGTGGGCGGAAAGAACTCAGGCAACACCCGCCGCCTGGCGCAGATCTGCACTGACGTCTGCGAGCACACGCATCACATCGAGGAAGCTTCCGAGCTCGAGGCCGCGTGGTTTGCCAACGCGCGCCACATCGGCATCACCGCCGGAGCCTCCACCCCGCAAGAACACATCGAACGCGCCGTTGCGCGCATCAAGGAGCTTTGCCGCTAATCATGGACCAGACCGTACCCGCATACGCCGCCGAGGTGGCCGATTACGGGCGCAGCCGCGACCCCGAGCCGGGTGAGGGCGCGCTCGTTAAAAACGTGCGTCCCGAATCGCCCGCATGGGATGTGGGTATCGAGCCGGGCATGCGCGTGCTTACGGTCAACGGCGAGCAACTCACCGACATGATCGTATGGCTTTGGGAAGCAGACGACGACACCGTCGAACTTGAGGTTCTCGACCCGCGCGACAACACCATCACCCCCGTGGAGCCTGTCTCTTATACACATCTGACGCTG
>CALEDY010000052.1 GCA_937949355.1 uncultured Collinsella sp.
CAGGGAGCGCTCCCGCAAACCGCCTCTTGACAACTTATAGGAGCGTCGGTTTTATTGAGGCAAATATGTTGGGTGCTCGGCATTTCCAAAAAAGTCTACTCACTTAGCCAGCGGGCAGCCAAATGATTATTTAATCCCCGTCCCAGAAAAAACAATTAGCGGGCAGAAGGGCAAAAGGAGTCAAAAAAAACACCGTCCCAAATTAGCTACCCTTTGCACCGATTACTCGCCCGGGTTGATGTTCGCATAGAACTCAGCCCCATCATCCAGACGCAGGATCCCGACGCGGCCAAACTCTGACCCAGTGGCGGCGGCGCAGTCGATGTCGATGCGATCGGGCACGCCAGCGGTATCCTCACCGCCCAGCCGCACAATCTGCCCGCGGCCCGACTCCTCATCGAGCCCCGCCAGACCGCCCACCTCGCAATAACGCCCGAGCGACACCGTGGGCGTGTGGCCGCTCACCACGACCGGACCCTTGCCCTCGGCAGAAAGCAGCCCCGTCGGCGCATCCCAATAGCCGTGACGAATCCACAGCAGGTCATCGGACGACTGCACCGCAAGCATCTGCTGCAGTAGCTCGCGATCGGCATCCACCGCCCCCGCGCCATCGGCACAATCAACCCCATGTTCAAGCAAAAACGCCCGCGCCGCCTCGGTCTGGATACCGGCGTGCACCAGCAGGTACGGACGCTCGTCAGTCTCGGCCACCGCATAGAGCGGCAGCGTCGCCATCCAACGCACGAGCTCCTCGTACGCCTCAAATTCCATATCGTTGAGCTGCTGACGGGTAGTCCAACCGCCGTTGATATCCCAGGTCTCGGCATCGAGCGGATCTTGGCCAATGATGGCGTCGAGCATGATCTGCTCGTGATTGCCCTTGAGCACGCGAGCGTTGGGCAGCGAGCGCACGAGCTTAATAACGCCAACCGGATCGGGCCCGCGATCGATCATGTCGCCCAGCACGTACAGTGTATCGTCGGACGCCAGCGAAATCTTGGACAGGGCCTCGTCAAGCGCACGCACGTGCCCGTGAGCATCGGATGTCACATAGATCGCCATGGAACGCCTCTCTTTGCATTGCGGCCGAAGCCCGACGTCGCAACTAAAACTTCAAGTTGAACTTAAACGTTACCCATTGTACTCCGTTGCAATAAAGCTGGGAAGGGTTGCATACCGCTAACGGTCGCCAGCGCTCGCCTGCCAACCCGCACCGCTCACGCCACGCCGTCAGGCCCAGCGCCCCGACCAGCGCCGCTCGCGCCCACGCCTCGTGTCGAAAATGCGCACGTCCGCAGTCCAAGCCCATAAACCCACCATCTTTGGGTACAAATAAGCGCAGATAACTGACCGTGCCACGCCAACCACCCAGGAGCGGACACTATCCATGAACCAGATACTTCTCTTTATCGGCCTCGTCATTATTCTGTGCCTGACCATCAAACCCGTCGGCAAAAAGCTCCCCTTCCCCACCCTGCTCATCTTTATCGCACTCGGCATGCTGCTGGGCGTCAACGGCCCGGCGCACATCGACTTTAGCGACTATGCGCTCACCGAAACCGTCTGCAGCACGGCGCTGCTGTTCATCATGTTCTACGGCGGCTTTAACACCAACATCGACCGTGCCAAACCTGTCGCCGTGCCCGCGGTGCTGCTGAGCACGCTCGGCGTCGTCATCACCGCTGGCATCACTGGCGTGTTCGCGCACTATGTACTGGGCTTCGACTGGATCGGCGGTCTACTGCTGGGATCGGTCGTGGCATCCACCGACGCGGCGAGCGTCTTTAGCGTGCTGCGCGAGCACAGCCTGTCGCTGAGAGGTGGCACCGACTCGCTGCTCGAGGTCGAATCGGGCTCCAACGACCCCGTCGCCTACATGCTCACCGCCGTGCTCGCCACACTCGCGGCCGGCGGCGACATCAACATTCCCGCACTGCTGGCCAAGCAGATTATCCTGGGCGTGGGCCTGGGCCTTGCCATCGGCTGGGCGGCGGGCCGCCTGATTGAACGCGCACACGCAACTGCCGAGGGCGCGCAGACCATCTTTTTGTTCGCCGTGGCGATCGTCGCATACGCGCTACCAAGCTATCTGGGCGGCAACGGCTTTTTGGCTGTATACCTGGCCGGCATTGTGCTGGGCGCCAGTGACATCACTGGCAAAGTCGAGATGGCGCACTTCTTTGACACCCTCACCGAGATGGCCGAGATGACAATCTTCTTCTTGCTCGGCCTGCTCGTAACGCCCGCACGCCTGCCGCAGATGCTGCTGCCGGGCCTGGCGCTCATGGCGTTTATGCTCTTCGTGAGCCGACCCATCGCCGTGGGCATGCTGCTGGCGCCCTTTAGGACGAGCCCCCGCCAGGTTGCGCTCGTTAGCTGGGCAGGTCTGCGTGGCGCGGCTTCGGTCGTCTTTAGTCTCTTTGCCGTTGTGGCCGGTGTTCCCGGTGGGCACGACCTGTTTGACCTGGTCTTCGTGATTGCCGTGTCGAGCATTGTGGTGCAGGGCTCGCTGCTGCCGGCAGTGGCGAAGAAACTCGACATGATCGACGCGGAAGGCGACGTGCGCCGCACCTTTAACGACTACCGCGACGAGGACGGCATGTCGTTCGTCAAGCTCAAGGTGGGTGCGGGCCATCCGTTTGCCGGTCGCTCGCTCGCCGATATTGGCAGCGCGACGGACATGCTGGTGGTCCTGGTGCTGCGCGACGGTGCGCACCCGGTGCTGCCCAACGGCGATACCGTAATTGAAGAAGGCGACCTTCTGGTTATGGCCGCGCCGACGTTTGAAGAGCGTGCCGAGGTTACGCTGCGCGAGGTCACCGTGACACCCCACGGCCGCCTGGCCGGTCAGCGCCTACGCGACGTGCCGCAGGGCAAGCACCCGTTTATCGTGGTAATGCTCAAGCGCGACGGCCAAATGATCATCCCCGACGGCAACACCCTCATATACGCCGGCGACGAAGCCGTCATTGCCACGCTCGCGTCGTAGCCATCCCCACCCATAAGTTGCGGTGAAATAGGAACTGAATAGGCCTCTGAGCAGCCATCCACGGCAAAATCGTGGACTTAACGGTACGACCTCCCGCACGGCAATCTCAACCGAACAAACCGCGCGCCCAAATGATGTGCAATAAACCCCAAATACCGCCATAATAAAGCAATGACCATCAGGGAGGTTACGAACGATGGACAAGCTCGATGCCATGACGGAACAAGTCAGGGACTTTTGTGATGCACGCGACTGGCGCAAATATCACACGCCGAAAGAGCTCGCCATCGGCATGGCAACCGAATCCTCAGAACTCCTTCAGCTCTTTCGTTTTATCAGCGACGAGCGCATTGCCGAAATGTTCGAAAACACCGAGCAACGCCAAGCCATCGAAGATGAAGTTGCCGACACACTCCTTTTCCTCCTGCGTTTCGCTGATCTAAACGGAATCGATCTCCCGGCCGTGCTCTCGTCCAAGCTCAAACGCAATGGCGAGCGCTACCCCGTCGACGCATCATCCAACGAAAACAGAAAGGCGAACCACCATGAGTAACGAGTTCGCCCTTCGTCAGTACACACTTCCCCTACCCCAGCCCTTTGAGACAAGTAAATCGTTGCAGGATTTTGGCACGCCAAAGCCCGGAGCTCACCATGACGAAAGCTGGCCTGTTCTTTACATCCTGACCAACAGCAAAAACAAGACTGCCTACATCGGCCAAACAACCAACTACCAACGGCGCATGAAACAACACGCTGCAAACGTGGACAAGGACTTCGACCGGACCCTTCTGATCGACAACCCCACCTTCAATCAATCTGCGACGTTCGAGTTTGAAAACAGCCTTATCGAGCTGTTCTGTGCTGACGGAAAATACCAGGTAACCAATGCCAACAATGGCTATGCCCAGTTCGATTACTTTGAGCGGCCCCAGTATCGCCAGAAGTTCCGAAACCTCTGGACAAAGCTCCGCGAAGAAAACTACGCGATTCATCCGATTGAAGAACTCGAGAACACCGACCTGTTCAAGTTCTCGCCCTTTAAGACGCTTACGCCTGACCAATACGAAACGACTGAGACGATTTACAAGCGGCTCGAACAGGAGCATGAAGACGTAAAACATGGCGGCTCAAAAAGAGAACGTATAACCGTCGTGAATGGCGCGCCAGGAACAGGCAAAACAATCCTTGCCATCAGTCTCATGTTCAAAATCAAGAATGAGCCGAACCTTTCCGGCCTGCGGGTCGGCTTCGTAACGCCCATGGAGTCTTTGAGCAAGACGCTCAAAAAGCTCACGCACTTCCTTCCCGGGTTAAGGCCCAGCGATATCCTGAGCCCCAGCGATGTCACCAAAAACGATCGGTATGACATCTTGCTTGTCGACGAGGCACACCGACTGGGAAACTACTTGACCGCCGGCGCCGGCATCGGAGCTTTTTACAACACATGCGAACGACTCAACTTGCCTCGCACGAGCAGCCAGGTGGATTGGATTTTTAAATGCTGCGACAAGGCCTATCTATTCTATGACCCCAAGCAGCAGGTCCGTGCATCCGGACTTAATCGGGACGGCCTCGAGCAGCGACTCAACCAACTCGAAGAAGCGGGAATCGAGACCGAAGAATTCAGCTTGAGTACCCAAATGCGCGTGCGTGGCGGCGACGAGTATCTCGATTTTGTATACGATCTACTCGACAACAAGGCGTACATGCACGCCGGCATGATGTTTGATGAGCTCTTTGCCTCGCAGCCCTACGACTCGCGATCCGGCGACCCGAACAGCGATATCCCCAGGTACCAGTTTGGCATCGTCGACCGATTTGAGGATTTCTGTTCTCTGCAGCAAAAGAAGGAAAAGGAAGTTGGCCTGTCTCGAATGACGGCCGGTTTTGCCTGGAAATGGGAAACCAAGAACAATAAAGATACGTTCGATATCGTTATCGAGGGCATCCCCAAACGTTGGAACTCGAGCCAAAAGGATTGGGTTAACTCGGCAAACGCCGTCAATGAGGTTGGGTGCATTCACACGGTGCAGGGCTACGACCTCAACTACGGCTTCGTCATTCTGGGGCCAGACATTTACTACGACACCGATAAAGGAGCCGTCTGCGTTAACAAAGCGGACTTCAAAGATGCCGTCGCCAAGAAAAAGGCGAACGAGGATGGCCTACGAAAGATCATCGTCAACGCCTACTATGTCCTCATGACGCGCGGCATGCTGGGAACGTTTCTTTATGTTTGCGACCCGGCGCTCAAGGAGTATTTGTCACGGTATATCCCGGTGATATAGGCTGGCGCCAAGTCTTCCATGTAACCATCCTGTAAATCATAGCGGCGCACTCGAGTTTTACCGTGATGCGGTCGCGCCTGGCGCTCCACTGTGCTAAAGTATCCCGAACGTTCAAACGACTACGAGGGGGAACTAGAAGATGGCACGTGTGCACAACTTCTCAGCTGGCCCGGCCGCGCTGCCCACAAGCGTGCTCGCCGAGATCGCCGACGAGATGATGGACTACCGCGGTTGCGGCATGTCCGTGCTCGAGATGAGCCATCGATCTAGCATGTACCAGCAGATCATCGACGACGCCGAGGCAACCCTGCGCCGCCTGCTGAGCATCCCCGACAACTACCGTGTCCTGTTTTTACAGGGCGGCGCCACGCTGCAGTTTGCGGGCATCCCCATGAACCTCATGCGTCGTGGCCGCGCCGGCTACGTCGTGACCGGCAACTTTGCCAACAAGGCGTACAAGGAGGCCGCCAAGTACGGCGAGGCCGTGCTGCTCGCGAGCTCCGAGGACACCAATTTCGACTGCATCCCTGACATGGCCGACGTCAACGCGCGCATTGCCGCCGAGGCTGCGGGCGACGGGCTCGACTACGTCTACATCTGCCAGAACAACACCATCTTTGGCACTATGTTCCACGAGCTGCCCGATTGCGGCGACGTGCCGCTGGTCGCCGATGTCTCGAGCTGCTTTCTGTCGCACCCGCTCGACGTCGAGCGCTACGGACTCATCTACGCCGGCGCTCAGAAAAACGCCGGCGCCGCGGGCGTCACCGTGGCTATCGTGCGCGACGACCTGATTGCCGACGGCCCGGCCTTTGCGCAGACGCCGCAGTACATGGACCTTAAGACCCAGGCCGCCAAGGGCTCCATGCTCAACACGCCCAACACCTTTGGCATCTACGTGTGCGGCAAGGTGTTCCGTTGGGTCGAGCAGACCGGCGGACTTGCCGCCATGGCCGAACGCAACTGGGCCAAGGCCAACCTGCTCTACGACCTGCTCGAGAACAGCAAACTATTCCACGGCACCGCGCAGACAGACAGTCGCTCCATCGCCAACGTCACCTTCCGCACCGGCGACGCCGAGCTCGACGCGACCTTTGTCGCGGGCGCGGCAGAGCACCAGATCCAAAACGTCAAGGGCCATCGCCTGGTGGGCGGCATGCGCGCCAGCGTCTACAACGCCGTAACCATGGAAGACGTGCAGGCACTGGCCTCGTACATGAAGGACTTCGAAGCACAGCATAGTTTGGGTCCGCGATCTAACTAGCCCGCAACACGCGGGCCGACCAGCCACCTCAGACCACCCTGCTTAGATCAAAACCTGCTAAGGAGTTTTTCCATGCGTAAGATTAAGACCATCGACGACATCACTAAAGACGGCAAAGTCGAGTTTGGCGAGGGCTACGAGTTTGTAAGCACCGCCGAGGAGGCCGACGCCATCCTGATGCGCTCCACCGACCTGCACGGCTACGAGCTGCCCGAGGGCATCCGCGCCATCGCCCGCTGCGGCGCCGGTGTCAACAATATCCCCGTCGAGGAGTACGCCAAGAAGGGCGTCGTCGTCTTTAACTCCCCCGGCGCCAACAGCAACGCCGTCAAGGAGCTCGTCCTGGGCATGCTGGTGCTCTCGAGCCGCGGTGTAGTGCAGTCGATGAACTGGGTGCGCGACAACGCCGACGACCCCGAGATCCAGGTCGATGCCGAGAAGGCCAAGAAGGCCTTTGTGGGCCGCGAGCTCAAGGGCAAGCGCATCGGCGTCATCGGTCTGGGCAACGTAGGCTCCAAGGTTGCCAACGCCTGCGTCGACCTGGGCATGGACGTCTACGGCTACGATCCGTTCATTTCCGTTGAGCACGCGTGGGTGCTGAGCCGCGAGGTGCAGCGCGTGGGCACGCTCGAGGACCTCTGCCGCGGCTGTGACTACCTCACCGTGCACGTGCCCAGCAAGGCAGACACCATCGGCATGATCAGCACCGAGCAGATTAACCTGCTGGCACCCGACGCCGTGCTCATCAACTACGCGCGCGAAACCATCATTGACGAGGACGCCGTCGACGCCGCCCTGCGCGAGGGCAGGCTGAGCTGGTTTAGCTGCGACTTTGCCACGCCCAAGACCGTCAAGATGCCCAATACGTTTATCACCACGCACTCGGGCGCCGGCACTGGCGAGGCCGAGGCCAACTGCGCCGACATGGCCATCAGCGAGCTCAAGGATTACCTGGAGAACGGCAACATCGCGCACAGCGTCAACTACCCCGCCTGCAGCATGGGCAAGGCGCGCGCCGCGAGCCGTATTGCCTGCCTGCACGCCAACGTGCCCAACATGATCGGCCAGATCACGGCCATTCTCGCCAAGGACAACGCCAACGTGCAGCGTATGACCAACGAGTCCGCCGGCGAGAACGCCTACACCATGTTCGACACCGACGAGCACCTGGACAGCAGCACCATCGAGGCGCTCAAGCAGATTCCGTCGATGTATCGCGTGCGCGTGATCAAATAGCGACGGCGCCAAACCTGCCAGGAAGGCCATGAAGCCCATTCGGCCCCCGTCTTCACGAAACGGGGGCCGATTTCGTTGCTCCGGCTGGTTTTGAAAATGCTATCCAGAACAAGTTTTTTCGGATAATCGACACTCATACCCAAATCACTGAGCACACCTGCTTTGATAAACAGCTTTATCAGGGGCTTTAGTAGGTAAAAATCGATCTCTATATACCACATCCAAGTTGACTGTCGATTTTCCGAAACAACTAGTTCCGGATAGCAATTTTATAGCCCTTTCAAGGCGAAACTGAAGCCTTTTTCGCGCCCAAAACTCTAGTTCGCGCGACCGCTTTCCACCTGCACGACTACATTCCCGCCCAATCGATAAAAATCTCCTCACGAAGCCGCCGTTCGAGCTCCTGCTGCCGCGGTGTCTTGTCTTTCAACGGCGCATCGAGATAGGACATGATGAGTTCCATCACCACGCGGAAGGCATCGGAGTCGGCCAGCTGGCCATAGGTCATCAAAACGACGGGATATCCCATCGCTTGCAAGGCCGTCGTTCGGTCGGAGTCCGAGATCTTGGATTCAATGGATCCGTGTATGGCTTTACCCTGGCATTCAACAAGGCACTCTCGACTGCCGTCCTTATTTGCCAGCAGGATATCGGCATAGCGCCTATCAAGCCCCGAAATCAGGCGGGCGCTGCGCGTCATACGAATCTCAACGTTATTGGTAAGGCGCAGTCCTTCGCCGCCACGCAACCTCGTAAGGCCAAACAGCATCGAAGCCTGGACCTCGAGCGGCGACGCCGCCATCCCCGTAATGCATTTCGCGGCTCGTATGAACGATTTAGCGCCGCGGAGCCCCCGGATCTTATCGACGAACTCTGCAAGCTCAGAGAGCTCGATCAAGGGCGGCCGTTTCCACAAGTCCGTTGGATTCCCCGAGGCATCCTTTACGTTTTCCCAGCCCGACCGCGCGTCGCCCCACCGGCCCCCATATGCCTGCTCAAGCGCCAACTTTACTTGTGGCGCAATCTTGCACACGGCAAAGGTGCCGCACATCTCATACATGCACATGATCAGGCGCTCGTTTGAAACCGAGGAGGCCAGGGTCAGCAGGGTAAAGAGCGGGGACGCGACATCGAGGCCAAACTCCGTCTGCCGCACGGAGCCAAACGGCCTCTCCCCGTTCCAAACATGCCTGACAATGCGATCACCCTTACGTCCGCAGCTGCCCTGCGCCAAAACGTGTAACGGGGCGCCCAGGAAATGCTTGACGAGCGGATGCTCGCAAAGGCGCTCCCTGCGCGGATCGTCCGCAGAATCGGGCAGGTCCGGCATTATCGCCAAGACCTGTGGAGGTATCCGGTGATACCGAAAGGCAGATATGTCGCACAGCATGTCGTCCATAAAGGCTACGTACCCACTGCGCCGTTTGTGAACCCGCACGGACGGCAAACGCGCTGGCTCGGCCTGCGAACGGTAAATGCTGCTGTGCGCACGTCGCGGATCTCTCAGGAGGCTTACAATCGGTTTGGAAAGCAGACTGATTGTGAGGTTGCATATGGTTGACAAGGACTTTGCCTGGCGGCTTACGCAAGGGCTCGTGCGGATCGACAGTTCCGACCCAGGTGCGTATGAGGGCGAGATTGAACGCTATATCAAAGCGCTGGTTGAGGAACGGCTGACACGGTTGAACCACCCGACACTCGATGCCGTGCAGATTGAGGAGCTCGAGGTGCTCCCCGGACGCCGCAACCTCATGGTCACCGTGCCCGGTTTGAGCGACGAGCCACGGCTCGTCTACATCTGCCACATGGATACCGTCACCTTGGGAGACGGTTGGGACGCAGGCATTCCCCCGCTCGGAGCAATCGTGCGTGACGATAAACTCTATGGCCGCGGCGCCTGCGATATGAAGGGTGGCCTGGCCTGCGCCATTGCCGCGCTGGTCCATACGCTCGAGCGCGTGGCGGCAGTTGGCGCGCTGCCCCACCGCGGCTTTTCGCTCATCTGCTCGGTCGACGAGGAAGACTTTATGCGCGGCTCCGAGGCGGCCATCGACGCCGGCTGGGTCGGCTCGCGCGAATGGGTACTGGACACCGAGCCCACCGATGGACAGATTCAGGTGGCGCACAAGGGACGCACATGGTTCGAAATCGAGATGACCGGCGTCACGGCGCATGCGAGCCAGCCTTGGAAGGGCGCCGACGCCGTCGCCGCCATAGCCGAGGCCGTCTGCTCGCTTCGCCATACGTTCGCGGCGCTGCCCGTACACGATGAGCTGGGGCCTTCGACCATCACGTTTGGACAGATCGAGGGTGGCTACCGTCCCTATGTTGTGCCCGACCACGCCAAGGTCTGGGTCGATATGCGCCTGACCCCGCCGACTGATACGGCCGCCGCGACGCGCATGGTAGAGCAGGCCATCGCCGGCACCGAGGCCGCGGTCCCCGCCTGCCATGGCAGCTACGCCGTGACAGGCGATCGCCCCGCCATCGAGCGCGATCCAAGCTCTCCCCTTCTAGCCGCGCTCAAGCGTGCCGCCGATGACGTGACGGGCGCGGACACGACCATCGGCTTCTTTACCGGCTACGCCGACACTGCCGTCATTGCCGGCAAGACAGGCAACCGAAACTGCATGAGTTACGGCCCCGGCTCGTTAGCGCTCGCGCACAAGCCCAACGAGTATGTGCCCCATGCCGATATCATTCGCTGCCAGAACGTACTCATCGCGCTTGCCGACAACACGCTCTGGGGCGCGAACGGGCAAGTTGGGGCATAATAAGCCGCGAACAAACCGATTCACACGTTAGGACCGCCCATGAAAGCACTTCCGTTTCCCTGCATCCGCCCGGCTCAGGACCGCGTGCTCGAAGCGCTGCCGCAGATGGGCGGTATCCTGAGCGGCAACGACGCCCTGCGCGGCGCCATCGCCGACGGCCTGATGCTCAAAGATCCAGGCGCGGCGTATTACGTGTACGAATGCTCGGGCGAGCCGGGTCGCGTGACGGGTGTCGTGGCGATTTGCCCGGTTAGCGTGCTGACGGGCAGCGACGAGGCTGCTGACGAGAACGTCGACGCACTCGCCGCTGCGCACGCGATCGCCGAGCTCAAGGTACAGCCGCGCCCCGTGTCGCTCGCCTACGAAGCCTCGCCCGTCATGGATATCATCCTCGGCGCGGCCAAAGAAGGCGCTTCGCTCTATGCCGTCACCGACCCCGCCGGCATTACGCACCGCGTGTGGGAGGTCAAGCGCGAGGACGCTGTCGGGGCCATCCGAGCCATGCTCGACCAAGCACCAGAGCCGACACTAGCCGACGACCCCGCCTACGCCGCCGCTCTGACCGGGGCGTCGCGGCTGCTGGCCGACGAGGCCCGCGCTGCCGGAACGTACACCGGCAAGGAGCCGTTCAACTTCGCCGTCGCCGTGCTGTTCCCCGCCGCGCAGGTCGCCGGCGGCGCACCGCAGGTTCCGACGGGTTTGCTCACCCACCAGATCGCACGGTTCTAACGCTACCCGCGCTGCGGACCTACCGCCGCGACGAGCGGCTCTAGCCCCAGCTCGCGCGCGTAATCCTCCTGCGTAAAGACTTCGACCAGGTCAAACGTATCGGATTCGTCGTCAAACGCAAAATGCAGCACCGAGCAGTTGCCCGGCACACGGTCGCGCTCGTCTGCCGCCGCACCCTTCACGTGGTCCATGAACTCCTTGATAGCCGAGCCGTGGCTTACCGCGAGCACGCACGTATGGTCCGGACGCTGCATAAGCTCGGTCAACGTCGCCACCATGCGCTCGCGCACCTGCATCTGGCCCTCGCCGCCAAACTGGCAATAGAAGTCGCGCCACGGGCGCTCGGGCATCAGCATCACGCGCTCGGCCTCAAAGTCGCCAAAGAACCACTCGCGCAGGCCGTCCAGGCGCTCGTACGCCAAGCCCGGCCACAAGTTGGCGATAGTCTGCTCGGTGCGATGAAGTGTGGAGGTGTAGGCATGATCGGGCTCAATGCCGCGCGCACGCAAGAACATGCCGGCACGCGCCGCCTGGTCGCATCCCAGCTGCGTAAGCGGCGAGTCACTCCAGCCCTGAATAATGCGCTTGAGGTTAAATATCGTCTGGCCATGACGGACCAGATACAGGTCTTTATTCATAGGGGGTCCTTTCGTTTGTTACCAATCCAAGAGCGAAAACGCCCCGTCGCAATAGCCAAAATGAAGCACGGCACCGTTGTCGGGTTGCTCTCCCCCGCCGGTCACGCATCTAAGAAACTCCTGGCAGGCTGAGCCGTGGGAGACGGCCAACACGCAGTCGTGCCGGGGTCGGGACATGATGCGGGACAGTGCCGCGACCATACGTGCGCGAAGCTCACTTTCCGACTCGCCACCAAAGGCAACCGGATAATCGCCCCAGGGTTGCGCCGGCATCTCGCGGTTTGATGTACCCTCCAGCGAGCCCAAATGCCACTCGCGCAGGTCGTCGACCAGCTCTATCGAACGGCCCTCACCAGCAATTAGCTCAGCCGTACGCCGCGCCCGACCCAACGGGGAGGAATACACATGGTCAAAGGTCACGCCGCGGTCCTCGAACGCCGCGCGCGTCGCCAGCGCTTGCTCGCGCCCGCGCGCCGTAAGCGGCGAATCGTGCCAGCCCTGCAAAATGTTCTTCACATTGAGCTCAGTCTGCCCATGCCGCACCAAATACAGATCGGCCACACGCCCTCCCCTCGCATCACCACGAAGGAGACGGGCGCCTTTGTGGTGGTTTTGCCGCCGGATCACACCGCAACGACGCGTAACTACAGCAGCACGTCGGCAAGCGGACGCTTGGGCACGTGATGCACCTGCGCCTCATCGCGCCAGTAATTGATAGAGCCATCCGGGTTGGAATCGATCGCATCGATCACCTGTGTCTCGGCCGGAACGCCAAACGCCATGATCAACTTGAGCTCGTATTTGTCGTTATCGAGCCCCATGGCATCGATCGCATGGGGCGTAAAGGCCTTGAACATGCAGGCTGCCACCTCGGGCGTGGCGCTGCGAGCGGCGAGCATCATCGTCTGGGCGGCAATGCCGGTGTCGACCTCGGTGATAGGCGCGGCGGGCTTACCCGGAACAGCGCGCTCGGCAAGAATCGCGATGTAGCCGGTCGGGCGCTCGCCCTCATCGGGACCCGGCCAATCCTTGAGCGCACCGGCCCAGGCGAGCTCATCAAATACGCGCGCGCAGTCCTCTGCACCGCTCACCACATGAAAGCGCAGGCGCTGAGCGTTGGCGCCACAAGGGGCCAGGTGCGCCAGCTCCGCCAGCTCGAGCAAAAACTCGCGCGGCACGCGCATGGACTCGTCAAATCGGCGGCACGTGCGGGCGCGGCGGACCAGCGCGTCAAACGTGTCCAGGCCAAGCTTTTCGCAACCCTGCTTTGCCATCGACTCGGCGCTTACCGGCGCCGCGGGAACTGTTTCGTTCATAGGGACCCCTCAATAAAAGCCAATTGTTCTTAAGAAAATCTAACCTAAAACGTAGGCAATAACGAACAGAGCTGTAATGTTCTACATCTGTTGAATATCCCACATCCAAACGGGAACAAAGGTGACAATTCGCGAAGGTGAGGCTCCAATTCGCCCCTTCCGCCCCACGCGACAGCGCCCTTGGGCGATACTGGTTGCAAGAGCTACGGCTTACGCCGCACGAAAGGAGACATCATGGGCATCTTTAAGAACGATGACAAGCAATCGAGCGCGTTTGGATTTGACGAGAAAAGCATGGCAGGCAAGGCCGTCAAGGCCGTGCGCTGGATTTACGCCATCACGGGCGTCTTGGCGCTCGTCGCCGGCATCGCACTGCTGTTTGCGCCCGCCAAGTCCCTCGTCTTCCTGACGACCGTCCTGGGCTTCTACTTTGTGATCACGGCCGCGATCAGGCTGTTTACCGCTGTTTTCGAGCCGCTGCTGCCCACCGGCTGGCGCGTTACGAGCATCATCTCCAACCTGCTCATCATTCTGGGCGGCGTCATAATCCTGCGCAATCAGGCCTTCTCGACCGCGACGCTCACCACACTCGTGGTGGTCGTGGCCGGCTTTGGCTGGATCGTCGAGGGCGTCATGTCCATTCTGGAGTCCGAGCTTTCCGCCAACCGCGCCCTCGCCATCCTGAGCGGCACACTCTCCATCATCGCCGGCATGTTCGTGTTTATCTATCCGCTGTGGTCGGCCAAGATGCTCGTCATCTTTAGCGGTGCCGCGCTGCTGGTGTTTGGCGTGACGCTGGTTGTTCGCGCCATTCAATTTGGCAAACTGGTGCACTAGATGCCGCGAACGCTTTTTATTGATGCTGACGCCTGCCCGGTCACGCGCGAGTCGATTGACTGCGCGCGGCGGGCGGGCGTCGCCGTGGTTATCGCCGGCAACAGCACGCAGAACCTGGAACGCCACATTCGCCGCGACGACCCGCGCGATGCCGTGCACGCACGGCGGGGCTTTTGGGTCTCGACGCTTGACGTGAGCGTGGGCGCCGATAGCGCCGACTTTGCCATTGTCGAACGCCTGCAGGCGGGCGACGTGGTCGTGACGCAGGACATTGGCCTGGCGAGCATGGTGCTCGGACGCGATGCCGCCGCCATCGGCGTGCGCGGGCGCGTTTACGACAAGGCGACCATCGACATGCAGCTGTTTATCCGTCACGAGGAAAAGAAGGTGCGCCGCGCCGGGGGACGCACCCGCGGTCCGGCAGCCTTCACCAGCGAGGACCGAGCCCGCTTTAAACGCAACCTCACCGAGTTGCTACGCTAACCAAGGCAGATTTTTGGGATATGCCCGGAAATCTGCCTTATTGTTTAGAGCGGTGTGAGCGCTCAGGATCCATGGCTCAACAAAAAAACGGGCTTCAAAATGCCATGCATCGCCGCATTGTGCCGGCGCCGAGCATGGCTATTTTGAAGCCCGTTTTGCTAGGCCTGCTTAGAGGCCGAAGGCGGAGAGGATGAGTCCCCAGCCGGCGCCGATGACGTACATCATGACCAGGAACACGGCATTTTCGCGAGCGCTGCGGTTGGTGCGGAACAGGACTAGGTAGCCCACGCCGGCGGAAATGAGCGTGCCGGCGAGCATCGGGCCCAGCTGCAGCGCACCTTCCAGGTACAGCTGCGTGATGACCACGCTGGCAGAGCAGTTGGGGATCAGACCGACAAGCGCCGAGCCCAGAACCGCAAGCGTCTCGTTGCCGCGCAGGAACTGCTCGATTGCGGACTCGCCAAAGGTCTCGAGGACGGCGACCAGAATCAGCGTCACCAGGAAAATGAATACCGACACCTGCACGGTGTGCGAGATCGCGCTACGGATGATCGACAGAACGGGCGCGCCCTCGTGGGAGTGACTGTGGTCGTGGTGGTGCTCGTGCTTGTCCGCGTGACCGTGATCGTGGCTGTGGCCGTGGCTGTGATCGTGCCCGTGGCCGTCCTCATCGTCGTCGCAGCCGCAATGGTCGCGTTCGCACAGCTCGTGGATGTGATCGGCACTTACGCCCGCCTCGGCCACTTCGTCAATGATGTCGCCCCCGGTATGGTCGTCGTGCGCGCAGTTCACATGAGCCGGATTGGCAGCGGTCCCCAGCACGGTACGGCGAATCGCCGCATGCGCGCGGGCATTACGACGAAGGCCGTGGATAGCCGCATCCACGATAAAGCCCGTGACCAGCGCGATCAGCGCCTTCGAGGCGAGCAGCATCGCCATGGTCTGCACGGGAACTTGCTCGGCGAGTAACAGCGGCAACATCTCGTCGGAGGTCGAGAGGAACACGGCGACCAGCGTGCCCAGCGTCACGACGCGGCCAGCGTACAGCGTTGCTGCCATGGCCGAAAAGCCGCACTGCGGCACCATGCCCAGCAGCGAGCCAACCACGGGGCCCGCGGCGCCGGCGCGCTTGATAGCGCCGTTGACGCGATCGCCCGCAACGTGCTCAAGGGTTTCAAGAGCCAAATACGTCACCAACAAAAACGGCACCAACGACAGCGTGTCCTTGCCGGCGTCGAGCAGAATATCAATCAGTAAATCCATGACGGATGGAACCTTTCGTGTCTTTCGGCATCATTGTAAAAGTCCTAGCGGTCAACTAGGGTATTGTAGTTGTCCCGGGCGCGGTGCCAATAGTTGCCCATGGTAAACTATCATCTCGCCACAACTCAGTAACCCCGAGCCGCGCAACGCGGCCCGTCCAAGGAGCAGCATATGAATGTTTCGCAAGCACTCGAATATGAACGTCAGCCGTTTATCCCCATGTTTATCTACGGCGACCACGGCGCCATGGAGTCCGAGCGCCAGAAGGGCGAGGAGGCCCTCAAGGTGCTCGAGACCGAGTACTTTACCGCCGAGGGCGACCCCGGCTTCGACTTTGCCACTGTGCGCGACCTGGCCGACCGCAACCGCGACCTGTGCGACCAGATTGGCGAGGCGCGTCTACGTAACGTGACGCCCGCGACGCTCTCGCGCGGCCTGTCCGACGCCGACACCTGCGCCGCCATTGGCAAGATGCAAAAGCGCACCGCCGCGTCCGTTATGCGCGAGATCCGCGGTGACCGCGACGCACTCGGCGTGGCCTATGCCCGCAAGCCCATCCAAGGCACGGTGCTGGGCATCGACATCGAGACCACCGGTCGCGCGCCCGAGCGCGGCTACATCCTCAACGTGGGCTGGGAGATCATGGATCTCACCAGCGACGCCGTGCCGCATGACGCCGAGGCACACTACTGCGGCCTGCCCGACATCTACCGCGGCGAGGATGTGCCGCTATCGAACATCCATCACATCACCTGGGGCGACATCGACGGCAAAAAGCCGTTCCGCGAGAACAAGGAGCTGCAGAAGCAGCTGCTCAAGCTCATGAAGAAGTATCCCTATATGGCGCACAACGCTGCCTTTGAGGACAGCTGGTTCAAGATTCATCTGGACGGTTACGCCGAGGCACGCCGCGCAGGCAAGATCATCGTCATCGACTCGCGCCAGATCTGCCGCAGCCTGGACGCCGACGTGCGCTCGCTCCCCCGCGAGTCCGCACCCGCTGCGCTCGAGAACTGGGCCCGCCGCCGTGGCACCCTCGCCGCCGACGCCAACGAGCAGCACCTGGGCCTCGACGACACCGATCTCATGCTCCGTACCGTCCAGGCCGAGTTCAACCTCAAGAACCTGTTTGCGAAATAACCGATCCACCTGCGGGAGCGCCCGCCAGGCACAGCACAATCCGTCTGGGCGCACCGGCACGCAGTAAACTAGGGCGCAGCCTTATGGCTGCACCCTAGTTTTCATCAAAACGAGCAAATACGCGTGCTTCACACAGTCGACTGGTTGGCCCACCTACATTTTTCGAGTTGTTCGGCCAGCTGAACCACTAGTCAAGGCCCCTCGAACCGCAATCGAGCGCTGTAGTCGCCTTAATTTCGCAACCAAGCCCCATTAATCTACCTGAATCAATTCGAATGAGACGTTGCGATCGCACCATTCATTTAGGATAAGGCCGAATAACTCACATTATGTTGGTGAGGCATCTGGACGGTCAGCAAAAACGCTTAGAGGCTACGAATTCGCAACTAAAGTTCACCAAAAAAAGGCGCAGCTGGCAGAAACCTCCCCAGCCGAAGCTGCTCCCTCGATACGACAGCTCAAAAGCCCACCGTTTGCAGAAGATAAGCCGCGCCCCAATACCGTTGCCCGAAGTTTCGAGCGTATGTGGCGTCTGCTATGCCATCATGCGCGTATGGGAATCGTTCTGTCACATACCACGGCACGCGCTGTATACCAAACAGCCAACTCGCTCGCAAGCTACGCGATCGATCCCTTACCTATGGAAAAGATCAGGGTGTCTGCGCCGACCACGTCCGACCTGGAAGCGGCGCGAGCATGGCTCAACAGAAAGAATGTCGATTCTGAAAGCATCCATGTGCTGACGTTTTCCAATAATGCAAATAGGCACCGCAAGGGCTGCATCTGCCACTGCTCGCGCTATACGTTTGATGCAGAAAGCTACCTAGAACTCGAGCCGAACGTCTACATCGTCGATATCAAGCTGTGCGCGTTAGAAGCAACAGCCGACCTCAACCTTACTGAGCTCGTTGAGTATTACTTTGAAATCTGCGGCTCCTACGCGCTTGAAACGTCCGACGAAACTCAATATCGCGAGCGCCCAGCCCTAACCAGCGTTGAAGAGCTCAGAGCCTTCTTTTCAAAGGCATCGGGGTATCGTGGATCCAATAAAGCCCTTAAGGCACTTTCTTATGTACGCGGAGGCTGTCGCTCTCCACTCGAAACGGCGTTTGTCATGATGCTGACAATGCCCAAGTCAATGGGTGGCTTAGCCATACGTGCCATCAAAACGGATTATCCGATCCCAGTCCCCAAAAGATACGCCGCCCTAACGCGACGGACGGTTTTCTACCTCGACGCGCTGCTCGAAAATTCGATGACCGATATCGAATACAACGGCTTTTACCACGACGAGCCCGAGCAGCAATCAATTGACGAGGAACGCCGAAACACGCTGCGAAACATGGGATATGCCGTTATCACAGTTAGTCGTCATTCCTTTTTCAAACAGTCCGCTTTTAGACGGGTCATGGAAGCGATTCGCATTCGCGAGAAGATCTGGCCCGGTCGACTCCCGGATAACTTCGCCATCCTGCAAGAAAATCTTCGTCAATTTGTCTTGCGGCGCTACTTCGAATACGGTCGCCGCATCCTGGAGGCGCACAAAGAAGAAGAGGCCACCAAGCGCGAAATTGCAAGCCAATATCCGCAAGCTGATGACCCGAGCATCAACGATGTGCCCGAACCCGATGACATGCAACACGTTGGGGCCCTTGCTGAAGAAATCAATGGGCCATGGGAATGCGAAATGTCCGCAAAAATCGATGAAAACCGCGCGGAAGACGACGCGATTATTGATCTAATTGAGAATTCGCTCTTCTAAAGGCGGTCTCTGCGGATGTCCACCTACATTTTTCGACTTATTCGGCCACCGATTTGCCTGATTGGCTGCAGCAATGCTCAATATAACTTTAGATAAAACTGATTCTGCAGGAACTCCCGTAGAAAAAGAACTGATTCTCACGGTATTTAACAAGATAAAGTACAAATATGAACAGCTCTAATGCTTCTCGAGGCGGCTTTCTTAGCATGCTGGCCGAACATCTCGAAATATGTTGGCGAGCATTGTGTCGATGCATCCTAACCCACAGAAAATCGCAGAGACAGCAAGCAGTCATCGAAATTATCGCAAATTGTATTGACATATGAACATGCGCTCATATAATCGGAAGTGAGTTATATGAGCGCATGTTCATATGAAAGGATATTGCAATGAGCGTCTGCGTTGATGAAACGAAGCCCGACACCGAGGCCACTGAGCCAATCGTCCCCACCACCTGCTCGCCCGAGGACCTTCCCGACGAGGAGCTTCTCTACGACCTCGCTGACCTGTTCAAGGTCTTCAGCGACACCACGCGCATCAAGATTCTCTATGCCCTCATGGGCCGCGAGCTCTGCGTGGCCGAAATCGCCGAGGCAACCGAAACCTCGCAGTCGGCAGTATCGCACCAGCTGCGCACGCTTAAGCAGTCGCACCTGGTCAAGTTCCGCCGCGACGGCCGCAACATCCTCTACTCGCTTGCCGACGATCACGTCTACACCATGCTCAACCAGGGCATGAGCCATATCTGCGAATAGCAACCAACCACGGTACCAGCGCGGCCTGCACCCAAGCCGCAAAACAGGGAAAGGAACCCACCATGAAAAAGCAGTTTAAACTCGACGAGATCGACTGCGCCAACTGCGCGCGCGAGCTTCAGGACGAGCTGGCCAAGCTCGAGGGTGTCAAATCCGTGTCCGTCAACTTTATGACCCAGAAATTGACGCTCGAGGCCGATGACGCCGAGTTCGACGAGGTGCTCAACCGCGTTGTAGAGTTTACGGCCGACGCCGAGCCGGACTGCGAGATCATTCTCTAGCCCAGGCTTACGCCAACCTGCAAGGCCGCGCTTGCCGCGGCCTTTGCTCGCGAAATTATATGAGCGAGTGTTCATACATTCAATTGGGAGGATACGAGTCATGGCCACCGCCGACTCCAAGAAGAAAAAGAAGAAGCGCAAGAAGAAAGAGTCACTCGAGCATAAGCGCAACCGCATCCTGGTAGCGCTGGGCGTTTTTGCCGTGGTGTACGCCCTCGATGAGCTCGGCACCCTCACCGCTGCATTCGGCACCCCGGGCGACATCTACGCCAGCTTTGTGCTGTTCCTCGTGCCGTTTTTGATTGCCGGCTACGACGTGCTACAAAAGGCATTCAATAACGTCCGCCGCGGCAAGGCCTTCGACGAGAGTTTCCTCATGGCCGTCGCGACCATCGGCGCGTTTGCCATGGTGCTCTTCCCCGATACCGACCCGCACATGGCCGAAGGCGCCGCCGTCATGCTGTTCTACCAGGTCGGCGAGCTGTTCCAGGCCTACGCCGTGGGCAAGAGCCGCAAGTCGATCAGCGCCATGATGGACATCGCGCCCGACTACGCCAACGTCGAACAGCCCGACGGCACGCTCGAACAGGTCTTTCCCGATGGCATCGCCGTCGGCACCGTGATCGTGGTCAAGCCCGGCGAGCGCGTGCCTATCGACGGCGTCATCGTCGAGGGCGAAACCCAGCTCGACACCGCCGCGCTCACGGGCGAGTCAGCCCCCCGACCCGCCAAGTCCGGCGACGATATCATCAGTGGCTGCATCAACATGACGGGCCTCATCCACGTGCGCACCACCAAGCCGTTTGGCGAGTCCACCGTCGCACGCGTCCTAGAGCTCGTGGAGAATGCCAGCGAAAAGAAGGCGCGCACCGAGAACTTCATCACGCGCTTTGCCCGCGTCTACACGCCCGCCGTCACCGGCGCGGCCGCGGTGCTCGCTCTCGGCGGCGGCCTGGTCACCGGTGCCTGGTCCGACTGGATTCTGCGCGGCCTGACCTTCCTGGTCGTCAGCTGCCCGTGCGCGCTCGTGATCAGCGTGCCGCTGAGCTTCTTTGGCGGCATCGGCGGCGCGTCCAAGCTGGGCGTTCTCATCAAGGGTTCTAACTACCTCGAGACGCTCGCCGACGTGGACACCGTCGTCTTTGACAAGACGGGTACCCTCACCAACGGCACGTTCTCGGTGGTCGCGGCGCACCCCGAGGCTGGCTATACCGAGCAGTCGTTGCTTGAGGTCGCAGCCCTTGCGGAGTCGTTCTCCGATCACCCCATCGCGCAGTCGGTGCGCGCCGCCTTCCAGGGTGAGGTCGACCCCAAGCGCGTGAACGACTCCGCCAACGACGCGGGCCACGGCGTGACGGCAACCATCGACGGCAAGCATGTCGTCGTCGGCAACGCCAAGATACTCGCCGCGGCCGGCGCTGAAGCACCCGATTGCGAGGTCGTCGGAACGATTCTGCATGTGCTCGTTGACGGCGTGTACGCCGGCCACATCGTGATTGCAGACACCGTTAAGGCCGATGCCGAGCAGACGATCCGCGATCTGCACGCCGCCGGAATCAACCGCACCGTCATGCTCACGGGCGACCGCGAGG
>CALEDY010000053.1 GCA_937949355.1 uncultured Collinsella sp.
CTCGTCGACCGTGTTGCCGTTCTCCTTGCCGCGCACCAGCACGGTGTACAGGTCATCCTGAGCGTTAATGCCGTCGGCAAAGCCAAAGGCACCGCTGATGGGCTGGACCATGACAACCTTGCCGTTCCAGCCGGTTGCCTCGTTGCCCATGTCAAAGAAGCGGTCGACGAAGGCGCGCAGGAAATTGCCCTCGCCAAACTGCAGAACCTTCTCGGGCGCGTCCTTGGGCAGCAGGTAGCCCTTGTAGCCGATCTTCTCGAGCGTCTCGTAGCTGATGTTCTCCATCGATGTCTCTCCTTAGATTGCTGTTAGCGTGCAGGCAAAACGGGGGCGCCGCGTGTGGCAACGGCGCTCCCGAGTTCGGTGTGGTCCGATGCGGGTTTAGGCCTCGACGGTATCCAGGTCAAAGCCAAAGTAGCGGACCGCGTTGTTGTAGCTGATGTCGCGCACGATGGCCCCCAGCAGCTCCATGTCGGCCGGATACTTGCCCTGCTCGACCCACTCGCCGATCACGCCGCACAGCACGCGACGGAAGTACTCGTGACGCGGGTAGGACAGGAAGGAGCGGGAATCGGTAAGCATGCCCACAAAGTTGCCCAGCACGCCCTCGTTAGCCAGAGCCGTGAGCTGCTCGCGCATACCGATCTCGTTGTCGTTGAACCACCAGGCAGAGCCGTTCTGGATCTTGCCGGCGGTCGGAGCCTCCTGGAAGCAGCCCATCACGGTATCGATCATGGTGTTGTCGATGGGGTTCAGGCTGTACAGGATGGTCTTGGGCAGACCCGTGGACTCCTGGATGGAGTTGAGGAAATCGGCCAGCTGGTCGGACGGCGTGTAGTTGGAGATGCAGTCGTAGCCGGTATCGGGACCGAGCTTGGCGAACATAGCGCGGTTGTTGTCACGCTTGCAGCCAAAGTGCAGCTGCATGGCCCAGCCAAGGCGAACATACTCGCCGGCGACGAACTGCATAAAGGCCGTCTTGTACTTGAGGACCTCGTCCTCGGTAAGCGGCTCGGCGGCAAGGCCCTTGGCAAAGATAGTCTCGATCTCGTCGGCGGTAGCCGGAACGTACATAACGTAGTCGAGCGCGTGGTCGGAGGCGCGGCAGCCCAGCTCGTGGGCAACGTCGTAGCGCTTGGAGATGGCGGCCTTCATGCCCTCGAAGTCGCTGATCTCAACGCCAGCAACCTCGGAGAGATGCTTGCAGTAGTCGGCGAACTCCTGGCCACGCTCGATGCGCAGGGCGGCATCGGGGCGCATGGCGGGAACGACCTGAACGTCAAAACTGTCGTCGGCGGCAATCTTCTTGTGCCACTCAAAACTGTCGGCGGGGTCGTCGGTAGTGCAGATCATGCGGACGTTGGACTGCTTGATCAGGTTGCGGCAGGTAAAGCTGGCCTCAGCGAGCTTGGCGTTGGCAAGGTCCCAGACCTCCTGAGCGGTTTTGCCGTTCAGGACGCCCTCGTAGCCAAAGTAACGCTTAAGCTCCAGGTGGCTCCACTCAAAGACGGGGTTGCCCACGCAACGGCCCAGGGTCTCGGCCCACTTCTGGAACTTCTCGCGAGCAGGGGCATCGCCGGTAATGAAGCGCTCGTCGACGCCGTTGGCACGCATCAGGCGCCACTTGTAGTGGTCACCGCCCAGCCAAACCTCGGTGATGTTCTCAAAACGCTTGTCGTCCCAGATCTCCTTGGGAGA
>CALEDY010000054.1 GCA_937949355.1 uncultured Collinsella sp.
GCCCTGGACGGCAACGGGCTCGCCCAGCAGGTAACGGAGCAGGTCGACGTCGTGCACCAGGTTGACCAGGATCGGGCCGGCGCCCTTCTTGCGGCGCCACTCGACATCGAAGTACTCGTCGTTCTTATAGATCATGTAGTGGAAGCTCGATACAGTGAGCTTGCCCAGCTCGCCGGACTCGATGATCTCCTTGGCCTTGTTGACGAAGGGGTTGTGGCGACGGTGCTGGCCCACGAGCACGGGCACGCCGGCGGTCTCGGCCTCGGCGGCGAAGGCCTGGGCGTCCTCGAGGTCGTTGGAGATCGGCTTTTCGACCAGCGGCACGATGTTGCGCTTGACGGCCTCGCGGGCGACGCCCAGGTGCAGGTCGTTGGGCGTGGCGATGATGACGGCCTCGGGCTTGACCTCGTCCATCATCTGGGCGGGATCGGTAAAGAACGGCACGCCGGCGGCCTCGGCCGTGGCGCGGGCGCCCTCGAAGGCGTCGGCGATGGCGACGAGCTCGGCCTCGGGCTCCTCGGTGACAAAGCGGATGTGGTTGCGGCCCATGGCGCCGGCGCCGATGACGGCAATGCGGACGGGGTTGAGCTCAGACATTTCGACTCCTTAATGGTGGTGGCGGTGGAATGCGGCAAGGGGGGCGGCCCTTGCCGCGTCAAGCAAAACTAAGCGGACTTCTTCTTGCTGTCGGAGACCATCATGTAGACGGTGAGCACGACGGCGATGGCGGCGATCACAATGGCGCCGTAGAAGGACTGCTGGTAGGCGGCGCTGCCGGCCTCGGCGTGATACAGCACGGCGGTGATGGGCTGGCTGATCCAGGTGGAAGCGGCGTAGCCCAGGAACATGATGCCGTAGTTGACGCCGATGTTGCTGGTGCCGAAGGCGCCACCGGTGAGCGGCGGGTAGATGACGAGCAGGGCGCCAAAGCTAAAGCCGAGCAGGGCGAGCGCCACGAAGAACATGCTCTGCGTAAAGCTCATCGACATGATGACGAGCGCGACGATGGTGACGATAAGGCTGATGAGCAGCGACTTGTAGGCACCGAGCTTGTCGATGATCTGACCAAAGGACAGGCGGCCGACCAGGTTGGCGCAGGTGTTGACGGAGACGACCACACCGCCGAGAGCGACGGCAGCGGCGCTCGTGGGGTCGGCGAAGAGCTGGACGGCGGCGATGGAGGCAACCTTGCCGACGAGCAGGGTACCGGCGGTGGCGGCAAAGGCGAAGGTGATGATGAGGACCCAGAAGCGCGGGGTCTTGACCATCTCGCCCGGGGTGAGGTCGCCGAAGGTGCCGGCGTGCGCGCCGCCCTTGGGGGCCTCAAAGCCCTCGGGCAGCCAGCCGGCCTCGGGGGCCTTCAGGAACAGGGCGGAGGCGGCAATCATCACAAAGAAGATGATGCCGAGCGCCTTAAGGGCGCCGAAGATGCCAAGGCTCGGGATGAGCAGCGAGGCGAGCACCGGGGACAGCACGGCGGGGCCGGCGGTCGAGGCGGCCAGCGTGATGCCGGAGGCGAGGCCCTTCTTGTCGATGAACCACTTCTGACCCGTGGTGAGCGCCGGGTTGTAGCCCAGGCCGTTGCCGACGGCGGCGACGAGCGAGAACCACAGGTAGAACTGCCACGGCTCGGTGACGGTGCCGGACATGAACCAGCCCACGCCGTAGCACACGGCGGCGGCGATCACGACGTTGCGGGGGCCGATCTTATCGGAGATACGGCCGGCGAAGATGCCCGTCACGGCCATGATGGTCTGAAAGACCGGGAAGGCCCAGGTAAGGGCGCTGGACCACTCGGGGTAGACGGCGAGCAGGTTCTTGCTCACGACGGAATACAGCGCGATGGAGCTGATGAAGAACATGGTGACGCACGCGGCGGAAAGCACGACGGCGCGACCCTTGTTGGAGTTGGTGGAAGCCATTGGACTCTTTCTAATCGATGCGGGGAGGGGAGGGATTTGTCCCGCGCCCCTCTCTACCGGGCGGGTTTACTGGTCGGTCGGCTTGGCGACGCCGGACTCATCGGACCAGAGCTCGACACCCTTGTTTTTAAGGTAGTTGTCGGCGTATGCGCGACGGCCGCCGGGCTTGGCGGTGAGGTCGCCCATCATGTTGGAGAAACCGCCGTCGACCTTGATGGCGTCGCCGGTGGTAAAGTCCGAGCGCTTGGACGCCAGGAACATGACGGCGTTGGCGATATCGCCGACCTCACCGATGCGGCGCGTGGCGATCAGGCGGCTACGGCTCTTCTCGACCTCGGGGTCGGCGTAGAAATTGGCCGACATGGGGGTCTTGACGAAGCAGGGCTCGACGCAGTTGGAGCGCACGCCATACGGGCCCCACTCGGCAGCGAGCATCTTGGACATCATGTTGACGCCGGCCTTGGTGGAGCTGTACACGCCCGAGAACGTCTCGGGGGAGTGGCTGGCAACGGTGGAGATGTGCACCAGGCGACCCTGGCCGGCCTTGATCATCTCGCGACCAAAGCGCTGCGAGGTGATGAAGTAGCCGGTGAGGTTGACGTTGAGCACCTGCTCCCAGTCGCTCAGCGGCAGGTCCTCCATAGCGGCGAAGCGCAGGATGCCGGCGGTGTTGACGAGGGCGTCGACGCGGCCGAAGTTGGCGATGGTAGCGTCGACGGCGGCCTGAACCTCGGCCTCGTCGGTGGCGTTCATCTTGTAACCCTCGGCGTGGATGCCAAACTCGGCAGCGAGGTCGGCGGCAGCGGCCTTGACCTTCTCCTCGTCCAGGTCGAGCATGACGACGTTGGCGCCATTGCGGGCGAACTCGCGGCAGATCTCGGCGCCCATACCGCCGAGCGCGCCGGTCACGGCGCAGACATCGCCCTCGAGCTTAAGCCAATTGCTCATAGGAACTTCCCTTCTTGTGCCTCCCGGTGGGTCGCTCCCATTAACCGACCCACGTGGTTTTCGCTGGTTATCGTATGCTTTGCGTTTGCGCAGGTGAATTGCATATTTGTTAGAATGGCGTTAACTGTAGGTTCATACCGCTTGATGCGATTTGTATCCGATTGAGCGTGTGACCTGCGAAAACGATCCCCTGCGGCACCGTGTGGCCGTACGTGCGAAAACGGAGAGATGACGTGTACGATCGAAGACTTGAGGCTATTTCGGCCGCTGCGGAGCTGGGAAGTTTCTCGCGCGCCGCGGCTAAATTGCGTGTGTCGACGCCGGCGCTCGTCAAGCAGGTATCGGGGTTCGAGGCCGAGTTTGGCATCACGCTGTTCGAGCGCTCGCATTCGGGCGTTAAGGTGACGCCGGCGGGCGCATTATTGGTCGACGATGCGCGCTCGATCATGCGCCAGTCCGAGGATGCCCTGCGCCGTGCCCGGCGCGCGGCGGGCGATGGCGGTGCGGTGCGCCTGGGCGTGTCGATGATGTGCCCAGGGCGTCAGACGCTTTCGATGTGGACAGGCATACACGAGCTGGAGCCGTCGCTGCGTTTTGAGATCGTACCGGTGAGCGACCTCTACGACGAGCGTGAGACCGTCATGCGCAGCTTGGGCCGCGAGGTCGATGTGGTGCAGTCGAGTTTTTCGACCCCACGCTGGGGCGATGCATGCCAAAAGCTCCGCATCGTCAATGTGCCGTTTTATATCGATGTGCCGCGCACGAGCCCGTTTGCGCGTAAGAGCCGTATCACGGTTGCCGATCTGGAGGGCATGCGCTTGCGCGTGCTGCGTCACGGCAACGACGCCATGGACAGTCTGCGCATCGACCTTTTGGCCGACGGCGGCGTGGATGTCATCGACGTGGACAGCTTCGACTTCGCCCTCTTTAACGAGGCCGAGGAAAAGGGCGACGCGGTGCTCACCTGCGGCGCATGGTCGGGCGTACATCCGGCCTTTGTGGGCGTGCCGTTCCTATGCGGCCGCGAGGTGCCGGTCTACCTGCACTACCCGCTCGAGCCCACCTTACAAGTGCAAAAATTCGTCAACGCCATGGCCCAACTCCTCAAGTAGCTAATCTGGGACGGGCTCTTGACCGCTATGGGAAAGCTCGTCCCGGTTTGAGCGGCTAGAGTGGGATGCAGTTTCCCAAAGGTGCCGCTAGGGGAAACGGCATCCCGTTCTGGGCCGGAAAAGTGGGACACGGTTTCCCGTCGGCATAAAAAGCCCCCACAGCTCGTGTGAACTGCGGGGGCTTGTGCGTTTTGGCAAATCGGCTATCTCAGTGAGCCAGACTACTCTAGCTCAAACGCTCCGGTGTAGAGCTGGTAGTAGTAACCGCGCTTGGCGATCAGCTCGTCGTGGTTGCCGCGCTCGATGATGCGGCCGTGATCCAGGCAGATGATCGCGTCGGAGTTGCGCACGGTGGAGAGGCGGTGCGCGATGACAAACGTCGTGCGGCCTTCCATGAGCTTGTCCATGCCTGCCTGCACGATTGCCTCGGTGCGGGCGTCGATGGAGCTCGTGGCCTCGTCCAGAATCATTGCCGGCGGATCGGCGACGGCGGCGCGTGCGATCGAAATCAGCTGGCGCTGGCCCTGCGACAGCTGGGCGCCGTTGCCGGTGAGCATGGTGTCATAGCCGTCGGGCAGGCGGGTGATAAAGTCGTCCGCGCCCGCGAGCTTGGCCGCCGCGATGCACTCCTCGTCGGTCGCATCCAGGTTGCCGTAGCGGATGTTATCCATCACGGTGCCGGTGAACAGGTTCACGTCCTGCAGCACGACGCCCAGGCTTCGGCGCAGGTCGGCCTTGCGGATCTTGTTGACGTTGATGCCGTCGTAGCGGATCTTGCCGTCGGCGATGTCGTAGAAGCGGTTGATGAGGTTGGTGATGGTCGTCTTGCCGGCTCCGGTGGCGCCGACAAACGCGATCTTCTGGCCCGGCTTGGCAAACACGGACACGCCGTGCAGCACTTCGTGGTCGGGCGTGTAGCCAAAGTCGACGTTGTCCATGACCAGGTCGCCGCGCAGCGGCACGTACTCGATCTCGCCGGTTGCGCGGTGCGGATGTTTCCACGCCCACATGCCGGTGTGGTGGTCAGCCTCCTCGAGCTGCCAGGTATCGGGGTTGACCTGCGCGTTGACGAGCGTCACATAGCCTTCGTCGGCCTCGGGCTTCTCGTCGATGAGTTCAAAGATACGGTCGGCGCCGGCGAGGCCCATGACCACGGCGTTGATCTGCTGCGAGATTTGGCCGATCTGTCCGCAGAACTGCTTGGTCATGTTGAGGAACGGCACCACGACGGCGATGGACAGCGCCATGCCCGAGATGCTCAGGTTGGGCACGCCCAGCGCCAGGAAAATGCCGCCTGCCAGTGCGACCAGCACGTAGAGCAGGTTGCCCAGGTTCATAAGGATGGGCATGAGGATGTTGGCGTACATGTTGGCCTTCTGTGAGACCTCGAAGAGCTTTTCGTTGCGCTCGTCAAAATCGGCCTCGGCGGCAGACTCGTGGCAGAACGCCTTGACGACCTTCTGGCCGTTCATGACTTCCTCGATATGGCCCTCGACCACGCCGAGCTCGGTCTGCTGCGCGATAAAGAAGCGCGCGGAGTTGGAGCCGAGCAGCTTGGTCATAAAGGTCATAAAGGCGACGCCGGCCACAATGACCAGGCACATCCACGCGCTGTAGTACAGCATGATAAAGAACACCGTGACGATGATGATGATCGTCATGAGCAGGTTGGGCAGCGACTGGCTGATCATCTGGCGCAGCGTGTCGATGTCGTTGGTGTAGTGGCTCATGATATCGCCGCGCTGGTGCGTGTCGAAGTAGCGGATCGGCAGGTCCTGCATGCGGTTGAACATCATCTCGCGCAGCTTCTCGAGCGAGCCCTGCGTGACGATAGCCATGGCGCGGTTCCAGAAGAGCGAGGACAGGACACCGACGCCGTAGATGCAGGCGAGGGTGGTCACGAGCTGTGCGATCTTGGGCTGCGCGGCTTCCCAATCGCCCGACTGCCACGATTCGCTAATAATCTGCAGGGCGCTCTGAAGGAAGGTCGCGCCGATGGAGTTGATGATGGCGCAGAGCACCACGCCGACGACGACGAGGGGCAAAAGCACGGGGTAGAAGCCAAAGAGCGTCTTGATGAGGCGCGACATGGTGCCGCCCTTGCGGTTGAGCGCGCGCTCGGCGGTCGTTGCCTTACTCATGTGCCTCGCCTCCTTCCTGGGTCTGAGCTTGCGTTACGGATGCCTCGGTGTCGGCCTCGCTGGCCCCTTCGCCCTCGGCAGACATCTTGTTTTGCGAGGTAAAGGTCTCGCGGTAGATCTCGCTTGTCTTGAGTAGCTCATCGTGGTTGCCGATCTGAGCGATGCGGCCGCCCTCCATGACGATGATGCGGTCTGCGTCCTGCACGGAGCTGATGCGCTGGGCGATGATGAGCTTGGTCGTGTTGGGCAGATAGCTTGCCAGCCCTGCGCGAATCTTGGCGTCGGTCTTGGTGTCGACGGCGCTGGTGGAGTCGTCCAGGATCAAGATCTTGGGGCGACGCAGCAGGGCACGCGCAATGCACAGGCGCTGCTTCTGACCGCCGGAAACATTGGAGCCGCCCTGCTCGATCCAGGTGTCGTAGCCCTTGGGGAAACCGTCGACAAACTCATCGGCGCAGGCCAGATGTGCCGCCTCGCGGACCTCCTCGTCGGTGGCATTCGGGTCGCCCCAGCGCAGGTTCTCGGCGATGGTGCCGCTAAACAGCACGTTTTTCTGTAGCACCATAGCGACCTGGTGGCGCAGCGCGTCCAAGTCGTAGTCGCGCACGTCCATGCCGCCTACGCGCACGGTGCCTTCGGTGGCGTCGTACAGGCGGGCGATGAGGTTTACAAGCGTGGACTTGGCCGAGCCGGTGCCGCCGATGATGCCGATGGTCTCGCCGCTCTTAATGTGCAGGTCGATATCGTCGAGCGCCTGGCGCTTCGCATGCGCGGAATACTTAAAGCTCACGTGGTCAAAGTCGATGGAGCCGTCGGCGACCTCGAGCACGGGCTCGGCGGGATCGGCGATCGTGGGCTCGGCGGCCAGCACCTCGGTAATGCGGTGCGCCGATTCGTCGGCCATGGTCACCATGACAAAGATCATCGACAGCTGCATCAGGCTCATGAGGATCTGGAAGCCATAGGTAAAGATCGAGGAGAGCTGGCCCACGTCGAACAGCGTTCCCTGGCTCGTGATGATGAGCTTGGAGCCCAGGTAGATGATGACGACAAACGCGCCGTTGACGCAGATGTTCATCATGGGGTTGTTAAAGGCGAGCAGCTTCTCGGCGCGGGTGAAGTCCATCTGGACGTCGCGTGCGGCGGTCGCGAACTTCTCCTTCTCAAAGTCTTCGCGCACATAGCTCTTGACCACGCGCATGCCGGTGACGTTTTCCTCGACGGACTCGTTAAGGGCGTCGTACTTGTGGAACACGCGCGAGAAGATGGGGCGCACCTTAAAGATGATAAAGAACAGTCCAAAGCCCAGCAGCGGAATGATGATCAGGTAGACCATGGCGACGCTGCCGCCCATGATAAATGCCATGGTAAAGGCGAAGATCAATACCAGCGGCGCGCGCACGGCGATGCGGATGATCATCATAAAGGCCTGCTGCACGTTGTTGATGTCGGTGGTCAGACGCGTGACGAGCGAGGAACTCGAGAACTCATCGATGTTGGCAAAGCTGAACGTCTGGATCTTGTAGAACAGGTCGTGACGCAGGTTCTTAGCGAAGCCGCAGCTCGCATGGCTGCAGGTGACGCCGGCAGCGGCGCCAAAAGCAAGGGATGTTAGCGCGATGAGCACCAAAAAGCCTGCGGTGGGAAGCATCTCGGCTACGGTGGCGCCGTCTTTGATGGCGTCGATCAGGTTGGCGGTGATAAATGGAATCAGCATCTCGCAGAGCACCTCGCCAAGCACGAGCAACGGCGTGGCAACGGTGACTTTCATATAGTCGCGAATGCTTCCCATGAGGGTTTTAATCATCCAGTTCCTCCCAGGTTACACGGATTTTCTCGAGCATTTCGGCGAGCTGCTCGCGCTCGTCGTGGGTGAGCGCGCTAAAGGCCCGTTCTCTAAAGCGAATGCGGGCCGCCTGGTCGATGCGGGCGTTTTCCCGGCCGGTTTCGGTCAGGCGAATGGTGAGTTGCCGTCGATCCTTGGGGTTACGGCTGCGTTCAATGAGGCCGTTGACCTCGAGCTTGGACAGGATCTCGGAAAGCGACCCCGGCTTGAGGTCAAAGTGCATGCCGAGTTCCTGCTGCGACATCTCGCCGCCGGGCTGCTTGGCCAGCAGGCAGATGATGGGCGCCTTGCCGGACACGCCTCCGCCATGAAAATGCATGTAATGGCCGCAAAAACCCAGGCCGCTCAGGATGCGCTTGGCGAGTTTGTCTTCGGCGCTGACCGCTTCGGGTATGTCTACCGGTTGCGACGGGTCACCGCCGGGCTCATGCGGAAGGACGAGTGCTTCAACACACATATCTAAGCCTCGCTCCTTTCTTTAGCTAGGTAGAGAGATTGTTTTGTACCTAAGTGATTCTAGAGGTACCTAACTGATTGTCAAGGTACCGAATCGATTTTGTGGCAGTGCTGGGATGCCGGTGCCAGGGGAATCTTGGACAGTCTTTGCAGCGTAGATTCAGCGGGCCACGGCGTATCCCGGAGTTTCCGATAGGGTTCATTAAGGGGGCGAGACTGACAGTTGCCGGTTTCGCCCCCTTGGCTTTCCGGGACTTAGAGCGGCTCGTCGCCGGTTCGGAGGATGGCGAGATATGGCTCATATGAAAACGTGCGGTATCGTTTCCTGCTCGTATCGCGTTGGACAAGAATGCCCCAATCGGTAAATTGGGATATAAGGTTGTTTGCGCTCGATCTGCTAATCTGCATTCGTTCAGACACAAAGGCGGTGTCGACGATCGGATTGCCCTCGAGAAGGTCGAGTAGCATAAGGGCGTTCGTCGTAGCCCTTCCCGCCTTTTCGCGAATCAGCCTTTCGGTTTCCGAATGGAGGTCGACAAGCTTCCGCATCGAATCCCGTGCCTCGCGTGCGCTTGCAAGCAAGCAGGTACTGAAAAACGAAACCCATCCCTCAAAATCGCCTCTCTGCCTTACGCGCATAAGCCAATCGTAGTATTCGCTCCTGTGTCGTTTGAGCTCATACGAGGGGTAGATGACCGGCTTGGTGAGCGCCCCATCATGTATGAGCGAAAGGAGGATGAGCAGACGCCCGAGGCGTCCGTTGCCGTCGAGGAACGGGTGTGTGGTTTCAAACTGGTAGTGCACCAAAGCGGCCTTGATGACCGGATCGATGTCGTTACGCTCGTTGATGAAAAGCTCGAGGTCGCCAAGTGCCTCCTTCATATCCTCCGTGTTGGGAGGGACATACGGGGCCTCATTGAGCGTGCAGCCGTTTGGTCCGACCCAGTTCTGAGTCGTCCTGAACTGGCCCGGCGTCTTGTCGGAGCCTCTGCCATTTCCAAGCAATGTGGCATGGACGGATTTGAGCAGCCTCATACAGAGTGGCAGTTCCTCCATGAGCTTGGTCGCCTGCTGCACCGCTCGAGTGTAGTTGACGACGTCGGTTAGGTCCCGGCTCGCATTGGATTCGTTTGACGGGTCAAGAACATCATCGAACGTACATTGCGTACCCTCGATTTGAGAGGACAAGAGCGCTTCCTTGCGAACGTACATAGAAAGGTACATGTCGATGTTCGGAACAAAGCGAGACATGCCCTCAACCTCGCCGAGTATGGCGCGGCAATCGGAGACAAGCCGCATGGAATCAGCGGATAAATTGATTGGAAAGAATGAATCCATATTGGCGGGTCTAAACGAATCATAGGCGAGGGCTCCTGAAAGGTTGTGCCTGACGTTTCCCTGTCGTCCGGGTGTGATGGGTGCGAGCATCGTTAGTGTCCTAAGAACAAATTTGAGCCAAAACTTGTTCTTAGAATTTTATAGCGCCTTCTAAGGCCAAGTTTCTGTAATAAGAAGCGTCAGAAAAACTCTAAGAACAAAATTACGCCCAAACTTGGTCTTACATCCGAAGGCAAGACTTAGATTGCACTGCGCTACACTTAGTCGCACTGTGGCGCCGTTGCGCTGCGCCCGATCCAAGGGGGACACTCATGAAGAATACTCAGCTGCTGCTGATTAACGATATGTGCGGCTACGGCAAGGTCGCGCTTTCCGCCATGCTGCCGGTGCTGTCGCACATGGGCTACCGTATCCATAACCTGCCGACGGCGCTCGTTTCCGACACGCTCAACTACCCCAAGTTCTACATCCACGACACCACCGAGTACGTGCGTCAAAGCCTCGCTATCTGGGAGGAGCTCGGCTTTGAGTTCGATGCCATCTCCACCGGCTTTATCGTGACCGAGGAAGAGACGCGCATCATCTCGGACTTTTGCCACCGCCGCGCGCAAAAGGGCACCAAGGTGTTCGTCGACCCCATCATGGGCGACAACGGCAAGCTCTATGCGGGCGTGCCCGAGTCCACGATTGGCCTTATGCGGCACCTGCTGGAGTGCGCAGACTACGCGGTGCCCAACTATACCGAGGCCTGTCTGCTCACCGATACGCCTATCGCCGAGCAAATTACGCCCGACGAGGCCCGCATCCTTGTGGACGCCGTGCGCGAGCTGGGTGCCAAGTCTGTGGTCATTACGAGCGCCGTAGTCAATGGCACGAACGCGGTTATCGGTTACGACCATGTGGCGGGGGAGTACTTTACGATTCCCTTTGAGCTCATTCCGGTCTATTTCCCGGGCACGGGCGACACGTTCTCGGCGGTGCTCGTCGGCCGCGTGATGGCCGGTTGGAGCCTGCAGCGCGCGACGGCCGATGCCATGCGTGTGGTGGCTGAGCTTATCGAGCGCAATGCCGACCAGGAGGACAAGTCGGCTGGCCTTCCCATCGAGGCCTGCCTGGATGTGATCGACCATGAGTAATGCTGGCGAGGGCGGCGCCAAGCCTGCGGGCGAGAACAGGCCGCTCGGCGCGCCGCGTGGCAAGCGTCCGCGTATCCGCGTGAGCTGCGTGGACCAGCTGGGTGCGTGCCGCTGCCACCATGGTCATAAGCCGGGCGATGTCTTCGACTTCGATCGCGATCGCGGCAAGATGTGCGCCATGGCCTGCCACGTGGGCTTTCCCTATATCGATATCCTGCGCTATGGCGGAACCGTGCCTGGCAACGAGCCCGGCACGGCAAAGTTCTGCTGCCCCGAAGTCGATACACTGAACGTCTGGCTTGCCGAGATCGTTGACGAGTAGTCGAGCGCAATGTGACAAAGGGACAGCCCCTTTGACACATTCGCCGGTGGCGCCCCTTCTTTTGCTTATAATCTCAAATCTCTGCATTTCATCCGATTTTAGGTTCTAAAAATTCTACATTTCATCGATAATCAAGCATATAAAACTTTGCATTTCATTTGATGACACTGAGGGGGAGCCTATGCTGCGCAGGAAAATAGCGGCAGAGCTGGAGCGTTGGCTGAAGTCTTCCGAGCAAAAGGCCTTGTTCATTACGGGTTCTCGCCAGATTGGCAAAAGCTATTCGATTCGCGCATTTGGCAAAGCCAACCATGCAGCCTACATCGAGCTTAACCTCATGGAAAACCGCCAGGCAAAAGATGCTCTTCTCGAGGCGCGGGATGCCGATGATTTCATCAGCAGGGTGACGCTTCTTTCGGGAAAGTCGATTGCGCCAGGCAAAACGCTCGTGTTTATCGATGAGGTCCAAGAGGCCCCCGACATCATGACGATGGCAAAGTTCCTTGTTGAGGACGGGAGGTGCCGTTGGGCGTTTTCGGGGTCAATGCTCGGGACTCAGTTCAAGGGCGTCAGGTCCTATCCCGTGGGGTATGTCCACGAGCTTAGGATGTTCCCGCTCGATTTTGAGGAGTTTTGCTGGGCAACCGGGGTGAGCGAGGGGGCTCGCCAAACGATACGTGACGCGTGTATCAGCGAGAGGCCCATTCCTGATTACATTCATGACGCGATGATGGCAAACTTCAGGACCTATACCGTTGTCGGCGGAATGCCGGAGGTCGTGCAGCGTTTCCTTGACACGCAGGGCGACCTTGCCTCTGTTCGTCAGCTACAGTCAGAGCTCAACGAACAGTACCGGCGGGATATCTCCAAGTATGCAAGCGGGCGAGCCCTTCAGGTGCAGAGCATCTACGATCAGCTCCCTATTATGCTCGAGGGCGAAAACAAGCGCTTCGTGCTCAATTCCATTGACCCCAAGGCTCACTACGAGAAGTATCAGCGAGATTTTGTATGGCTTGTCGATGCCGGCGTTGCTCTCAAAGCCGATATCGTAACCGAGCCAAAATCGTCCCTGCTCAAGACGGCGCGGCCATCGCAGTTCAAGCTATATCAATCGGATACGGGCATGTTGATGGCGCGCTACCCCGTTGGGGTCGCCCAAGCGGCGTATCTTGATAGCAAGGAGCCCAATCTGGGCGGCATTTACGAAAACGTGGTGGCCCAGCAGCTGGCTGCCCAAAATCGCCAGCTTTACTACTATCAGACAAAAAAGCGCGGTGAAGTGGACTTTGTGGTCGATGGACCGGATGGGACGGCTGTTCCGATCGAGGTTAAATCGGGCTCCTATTACCACGCGCACGCTGCGCTCGGTCATGTGCTTGATACGGCTGAATATGGCGTAAGGCTCGGGATTGTTTTCTCGAGAGGCAACGTTGAGCGCAACGGAGCGGTTCTCTATTTGCCGCTATATGCGACCTGGGCCCTTTCGGATGTTTTGGGCGACTCCTGCGCCGAGGGGATAAAGTTGGAGGTCAAGCCGGTCTAGGGCCAGTCCCGGATGTGACAAAGGCGTGGCCCGCGACCTCGATTGCCTACAGCTGCTCGAGCATAGCGGTGCAACCGGCGAGTACATCGCGGTAGGTGGCGTCGAAATTGCCGGTGTACCAGGGGTCGGCCACGTCGCCGGGGCGATCGGTCCAATCGAGCAGGCGCGAGATCTTGCCGTCAGGGTCGTCGCCAAAGATGCGACGCAGGCCACGCGCGTTCTCAGCATCCATATAGACAATATGGTCCCAGTCGCCATACTCCGCGCGACGCACCTGACGTGCACGATGTGCGACGACGGGAATCCCGACTTCGCGTAGCTTGGCAACGGTACCGTGATGCGGCGGGTTGCCGATCTCCTCGGTCGAGGTCGCGGCAGAATCAATGACAAACTCGCCCGCGCGCCCGGCGCGGTGCACCAGCTCGGTAAACACCGACTCGGCCATCGTCGAGCGGCAGATATTGCCGTGACAGATAAACAGTACACGTTGCATAGAACGATACCTTTCATATAGAAGGCTGCTAAAGAGTCGAAGCCGGGCGCATGCCAAGTTTTATTTCTTGGCCAGTTTGAAGTAGCGCTCAAATATCAATTCGAAAACGTAATAGAACATCAATCGACTGTCGAGGTCCATGCTGCCCAAGCGGATTTCTTTTTGCACGGTGTAGATAGGGTAGTCGGCTAGTTTCGAGAGAGAATTTCGAGAAAACCCGGTGAGCGTGACGACCTTGCATCCGCGCGTTTTGGCTATCGATGTGGCGTCAATAGACACCTGCGTCTCGCCGCTTACGGAAACGCTGAAGACCAGGTCGTTTTTGCCGAGGAGTTCTGCGTAATGCCTCATGACGTGGCGTTCACTGAGCGTATCGGTATTCTTGCCCATTATTTTGAGCTTTTCAGCCATTTCGAGGCACGGGTACTTCGAAAAGCCCGAGCAGAAGAACACGATATGCGAGGCGTCCTGGATAAGACTCACAACCGAATCGATGACCCGGTCGTTAAGCAAATCTTTGGTCTGTACGAGCTGGGTGTCGAGAGGAAGTGCCTCGATAGTGAATCGATTGCGGTCGAGCGAGGCGGAATACGATTGTTTGAGCTCCGTAAACCCCGAGAAGCCAAGCTTCTGGGCAAGCCTGACGATTGTATTGGGAGCGACGAAGAAACGTTCAGCAACGCTCTTAAGCGTGACATCGTCAATATCATCACGCAGCTCGATGATGTAGCGCATGATCTCGCCTTCGAGATCGTTGAGCTTGCTCTCGCCAGCCCGCACATGATCATAAAAAGATTCTTGATCTTTCATAAGATGTTTCAGCCCCTCGCACCTTGCCGTACATATGGTACCGCTTTGTGTAGCCAGGTGAGAAATCGGTAATCGGTCAAGATTTCCTATTGCCCATGAACTGGGCAAATGTGCGTGTCTGCCTACACATATCTGTGTCGTGAGCGAAATCATGTGTCCCCGTTTCGCATTGGCCCACACGGGGACTCTCAAATGACCTTATGTCGCAAAATATCAATCGAAACGAAGCAAGCCGAGGACAACCGCGGAGCCCAAGGTCTTCGAGAACACCGATCAGCCAACCCTGGAGGGACGGAACATGAAGGATAAGCTCAATATTGTGATCGTTGGCGGCGGCTCCACGTGGTGCCCTGGCATTCTTAAAGCCCTGACCAAGCACATGGACATTCTGCCGCTGAACCGCGTGATGCTCTATGACATCGATGCCGAGCGTCAGCGTCCGATCGGCGAGTTTGGCAAGATCCTCTTCGCCGAGGAGGAGCCCGGTGTGGAGTTTGGTTACACCACCGATAAGGACGAGGCGTACACCGACGTCGACTTTGTGCTCTGCCAGATTCGTACCGGCGGCTACGAGATGCGTAGCAAGGACGAGAAGATTCCGCTGCATATGGGAATCATCGGCCAGGAAACGGTGGGCCCTGGCGGCATGGCTTACGGTATGCGCTCCATGCATGACATGGTTGAGATCGTCAACGACGTTCGCGCTCATAGCCCGGAGGCGTGGATTATCAACTACACCAACCCGGCTGCTATTGTGGCATATGGTCTCGAGCGCGTCCTGCCCGATGAGCATCGCGTCCTCAACATCTGCGATCAGCCCGTCAACCTCATGCGCTCTTACGGTCGCCTGCTCGGTCGCGATATGAGCAAGACGGAGCCCGTGTACTTTGGCCTCAATCACTTCGGTTGGTTCAAGCACATCTACGATGAAGAGGGCCATGACCTCGTCCCGCAGATTAAGGAGTACACGGAGAAGAACGGCTTCCTTCCTGCCGATGCCGAGCAGCGTGACCAGTCCTGGCTCGACACCTACGCCATGGTCAAGGACATGCTCGAGGACTTCCCCGACTATCTGCCTAACACTTATCTGCAGTACTATCTGTATCCCGAGTACAAGGTCGCTCACCTCGACCCCGACTACACTCGCTCCGACGAGGTTATCAACGGTCGTGAGAAGCGCGTGTTCGCCGAGTGCGAGCGCGTTGCCAAAGTCGGCACCGCAAAGAACTCCTCGGTTGTGCAGAACGATGCTCATGGCGATATGATCGTGGAAATCACGTCGGCCATTTATCGCAACACCAACAAGACCTTCATTGTCATGGTTCCCAACAACGGGATTATCGAGGGCATGCCCGATGACGCCATGGTCGAGGTCGCGGCGAGCGTTGGCTCCAATGGCCCGCATCCCTACGCTGTCGGTAAGATCGGCACCTTCTATCGCGGCCTTATGGAGAACCAGTACGCCTATGAGCGCCTGACTGTTGAGGCTTGGATGGAGGGTTCCTACGAGAAGGCCCTGCAGGCACTCACGCTTAATCGTCTGGTCGGTGACGCAAAGAAGGCTCGCAAAGTGCTCGACAAGCTCATCGAGGCCAATAAGGATTACTGGCCGGAGCTTAAGTAGCTAGTTCCATAGCGCTTGATAACTGTTATGGGGCGTGTGGGCTGTAGAGCTGCACGCCCCGTTTCTTTAAGAGGGGTATCCCATGAACAAAGATGAGCTGCTGGCAAAGTTCCAGCGCCTGGGCAAAGTCCTCATGACGCCTGTCTTGATCCTGCCAATCGCCGGCATCCTTCAGGGCTTTGGCAATGCCTTTACCAGCCCCACCCTTACGGCAGCTGTTCCCTGGCTTGCTGCTCCGGGCTTTGCGATTTTCTTTTCGATTCTCAAGGCCGCAGCCGGCATCGTTATGAACAACATCCCGGTTATCTTCTCGATTTGTCTCGCCTATGGCTTCGCCAAGTCCGAGAAGGCTACCGCGGCGCTTTGTGGCTTTTTGGGCTACATGTGCATGAACTCCGTGATGGGCACGTTCCTTACGGCGACTGGCGTTATCGATCCCGCGAATCTTACGACGGGCCAGAGCACGATCCTCGGTATCACCACGCTCGACACTGGCGTTATCGGCGGTCTTCTGGTGGGTGCAATCGTCGCATGGTTGCATAACCGTTACTACAAGATTGAGCTGCCTGCCGTGTTCTCCATCTTCAACGGCACGCGCTTTATTCCGGCGGTAACGCTGCTCTCATGCAGCATCCTCGCATTGGTCATGTCCTTTGTTTTCCCGTTTATTCAGAACGCTCTCGGTGCGCTGTCCGAGTTCATCAAGACTACGGGTGCCTTTGGTGCATTTGTCTACGGCGCCGGCGAGCGCATGCTTCTGCCTTTTGGCCTGCATCACTTTGTCTATTTGCCGTTTTTCTTCACGTCGCTCGGTGGCGTCGAGACCATCGACGGCCAGACTGTTCAGGGCGCTATCAATATCTACAACGCGATCCTGGGCTCTCCCAGCACGCCGTTTAACATCGAGGTCAGCCGTTTTGTCATGAACGGCAAGGTTATCTTCGCCATGTTCGGCCTGCCCGGCGCTGCACTCGCCTTCTACAAGACGGCACTTCCCAAGAACAAGAAGAAGACCGCAGCGCTCATGATCGCCATCGTGGTGCCTTGCATCCTCTCCGGCATTACCGAGCCGCTCGAGTACTCCTTCCTGTTTATCGCGCCCATCCTCTACGTGTTCCACGCCCTCATGGCTGGTCTTGCCTATGCGCTGACCTATATCCTGCAGTTCAACGTGGCCGGTTCCGCGTCCTTCGGCGGCCCGCTCTTGTCGTTGATTTTTAACGGCATTATGGGTGCAGCCAAGGGCTCCAACTGGCAGGTTATCCTGTTCCTCGGCCCCATCTACTTCGTGGTGTACTACTTCGTCTTCAAGTTCATCATTCTTAAGAAGGGCCTTAAGACCCCCGGCCGCGAGGAAGAGTCCGACGATGAGGCCGAAAAGGCTCCCAAGACCGTGATCAGCGACCTCATCCCCGCCATCGTTGAGGCAGTGGGCGGCGACAACAATATTAAGTCTGTCGAGGCCTGCTTCACCCGTCTTCGCATTCAGCTCAATGACTGTGACAAGGTGGTTGATGACGCCGAGTTTACCGAAAAGCTCGAAGCGCGTGGTATCGTGCATGTTAACGGCGGCGTGCAGATTGTCTACGGCAACATGGCTTCTAACTACGCAACCCAGATGCGCGAGCTGCTGGGCATGGAGTAAACGCCCCATATATCTATAAAATCCGGTGTAGAAGGCGGCGGCAGACAATGCGTCTGTCGCCGCCTTTGAGTTACCCCACGCGCATTTCGTGTACTTCGGATACACGAAATCGTAGAAAAGCGTGTATCTGAAGTACACGAAATTGCACCGCTGAAGCTTCCGGGCGGATAAACATACTCATATTGGGCGGTTCACCGGTTGCTCGCCACCTTGGGCTATGTTCGCCCCTATGCCTGCATCCGGGGCCGTGCTGATTGACGACGGCGCTCCCAACGTGCCAGCTTAATCGTCACCAGCGTGAGCGCCCAGGCCACAAGCGAGAACGCGGCGCCCACGGCGCCCACGTACGCAATGCCAACGCCGCTTACCACGGCGCCGCCCACTGCGGTGCCAAACGAGATGCCGACGTTAAACGCCATGGGCTCAACCGAACTTGCGAGTACCATCGACTTGGGATGGCGGCTGCGTGCCACGTCCATAAAGTGCGTGATGCACGACACCGAGAACAGGTACATGAGCAGAGCCAAGCTAAAGACAAAGACCAGCGCGAGCGGCATGGTGCCGCCCACTGCAAACAGCCCGAGTAACGCCGCAGCCTGCAGTACAAACGTCACAAGCAGTGCCTTCATGCCAAAACGCGCGTCGATCCATCCGCCCAGGATGTTCGAGATCAGGCAGAACACGCCGTAGGCCATAAGCGTGGTACTGGCTTCGACCGTGCCCATGCCCAGCACCTGCTCAAGATAAGGCGTCACGTAGCCGTAGAACACATAGACCGACCCCACGCCAAACAAAAAGATGAGCATGCCGGTGATGATGCTCGGCTCGCGCAGCAGCCCCGCCTGCTCGCGAAAGGTGGCAGGCTCGTCGGTTTGCCCAGCGCGCGGCATAAACGCCACGAGCGCTCCGCAGATCAAAACGGCAAAGGTCAGCGTGCCGTACATGGCCACGTGCCAATCGAGCGTGTCGGCCACAAACTTGCCGATCGAAGTGACAAAGACCATTGCCACGGAAAACGCTCCGTACACGACCGAGATGGCAAGTGAGGTTTGCTGCGGGGACAGCAGCTCGGGGATGTACGTCACACCCACGGCGAGCAGTGCGCCCGAGACAGAGCCCAGGACAATGCGCGAGATAAACAGCACCTGGAAGTTGGGCGCCAACGCCATGACCAGGTTGCCGAGCACAAAGACGATGCTGTAGCACATGAGCAACTGGTGGCGGCGGAATCGCCCCGTGCTGAGCGCAAGCACCGGCGTCGCGATGGCGTAGACGAGCGCAAACACGCTAATAAGTTGGCCCGCAGTGGCAAGCGATATGCCGAGTTCCGTCGCCAAGTCGCTTTCGATGCCGATGACCACGAATTCGGAGCAGCCGAGCGAGAATCCCAACAGTACGAGCAGCGCCAGGCAGAGCTTGGTGCGCGCGGGGGAGAGCGCGGCGGCGGTTGATGCTGTTGTGGACGAAGTTGCGGTGGTCAAGGCAGTTGCTCCCATGTTGCGTTATATGAGCTGAATTCAGTCCCTGCAACTCTACCAGAATGTGTCAGGTGCCCGTCCCCTTTGTCGCAGGCTGCGCTTGCCTGTATAGTCGCAATACAGGCGAAGATGGTCTCAGGTACATCGCGGGCGACGGGAGATCCCATGGGTATGCACACGACAAAGGTTGCAGCGGGCGAGGGCAAGTTTGCGCTCGAGGAGGCCGCCGCGCGCATCCTGCGCGCCGGCTGGGATGAGGGCGGCGCGGGCGCCGAGGTCGTGGCGGTCGATGCCGCGACCGGCGAGACGCTTGGCCCCGTCGATCGCATCGATGCCCATGCCGGCGAGGGCATTCTGCATCAGGCATTTCTGACGCTTTTGGTTGAGGGTCGGGGCGAAGACGCGCGCCTGCTGCTCTGTCGCCGCAGTCCGCTCAAGCGCCTGTGGGGGGGGGTGCTGGCCGAGAGCTGCGCCGGCCATCCGCTCCCCGGGGAAGATGTCGCGGCTGCCACGGCGCGTCGCATCAACGAGGAGCTCGGCATTACGCGCGAGCCCGATCAGCTCAAGCACCTCGGTCACGTGGTGTACCGCGAGGACCACGGCGACGGCCGCTGCGAGTGCGAATGGTGCGAGGTGTTCGCGGCCCATGTTGAGCCGGGCGAGCTGTGCATCAACCAAGAGGAAATCTCGGAGGTGCGCCGCGTGGCCCCGCCCGAGCTCGACGGCTATCTGCAGGGTCGCCCCGAGCAGCTGGCCCCCTGGCTCCGCGAGGCCCTCGAGGCCCCCTCCATTCGCGTCGCCCTCCAGATGTGACAAAGGGGCAGTCCGTTTGTCACATTCCATGCCTTAGAAACTTGCAAATTCTGCAAGTTTCTAAGGTAAAATCTTATAAACTTGCAAAAAATGCAAGTTTATAAGATTTCATGTCTGGTCGGGCGCTAGGGAGACTCTATGGATATCGTTCGCCGAAGCCGTTATCTTGATCGACTCATTGCTTTTCAGGATACCGACCTCATCAAAATCGTGACGGGCATACGCCGTTGTGGCAAATCAACGTTATTGGACATGATGAGGGACTATCTGGCGCAACAGGGGGTGCCAGCCGAGCGTTTGCTGACCTTTAAGATGGAATCTCTAGAGTACGCGGGAATTACGGATTATCTGACGTTTTATCGTATGGTTCGGGAGCGCATCGACGGCATCGATCATCCCTACCTGTTCTTTGACGAGCTCCAGAATGTCGAAGGTTGGGAAAAGGCGGTCAACTCGCTCCGAGTGGATTTGCCGTGCGATATCTATGTCACGGGCTCCAATGCCTTTTTGCTATCGAGCGAGCTCGCAACGCTTATCTCGGGCCGATATGTCGAGGTCAAGATGCAGCCTCTCACGTTTGGCGAGTATCTTGATTTTCGCTCGATTGATGCGGTCGCCGCTGAAGGGCTTGGTGAGAGGGTTGAGCTCGTTTCCAAGACGGGCGATCGCCTTAATTCAAATACCGTGCTTGAGCAGTACATAACCTACGGCGGCATGCCGTTTCTGGCCCATGATGAGCCGAGACGTGAGCTGTGTCGCGACTATATCCGTAGCCTCTACCAGACGATCGTCGCGCGCGATATCCTGTCGCGTGCGACGCGTAGGGGTCGCGGAGCTATCACCAAGCGCGATGTTCTCGAGCGGCTCTGTGCGTATCTGGCAGACAACATCTCCAACCAAACCTCGGTCAACAAAATCGTAGGGACGCTCAACGAATCGGCAGGCGGTAAGACCAACGCATCGACGGTGTCGGCATATATTGACGCTCTGGAAGAGACGTACCTGTTTACCAAAGTAAAAAGGTATGACATCAAGGGGCGGGAGCTTCTTAAGACAGGCGGTAAATATTACATAGCTGATACGGGAATTCGCAGCTATCTTGACGGATATAGAGGTAGCGATAGCGGAAGGATGCTCGAGAACGTTATCTACAACCAGCTTGTATTTGAAGGATACGAAGTGTTTTGCGGCCATCTGCGCGCGGGGGAAATCGACTTTGTCGCAATCGGCGAGGGATCGGACCGCAAATATATCCAGGTTACCGAACGGATCGATGCCGAGGCGACGAGAGAACGCGAGCTGCGACCGCTCAAGCTAAGCACGCTAGGAAAAATTCCTGATTCGTATGAGAAGATTCTGATTGTCAGGGATGGCGACCATCCAACGGACATCGATGGCATCAGAATCGTGGGGGCAGTCGACTTCTTGTTGAGAAATAAGATTACCCGCGGCTAAACGCAAACAGATTCGTTTCGATGCGACAAAGGAGCAGTCCTTTTTCGCATTCCGTGCGAGCCCTCGTGCCGTCTGAGGGTATAAAGCTAGCAAGTGTTTATTTGCGAGGCCTAAGGGGCGCCCCGTATGGATATCGATAACTTTGAATGGTGGTATAGCGAGGGCGAGGCTCCGGACGAGGAGTGGGACGAGCCCGCGCCGCGTGACGTGTCGAGCGACGAGGCTGATGCCGTTGCTGGCGCCGAGGACGTCGAGCCGGACTCTGCCCCCGATCCCGCCGAACCCCTAACCTTCGAACAAGCCTGGGCCCAGGCCGAGGCCGACGAGGCGAAGGCCGATGCTACCGCCACGCTCAGCGAACCGGCCGACATGTCGATCTCGCCGGCAAAGACGCCGCAGCCGCGCCACAACATCGACCCCGGCAGCACGGCATCCTTCAGTATCCTCGACGTGCCCTCGCAGGGTGCCCAAGCGCCCGCGCCCACGCATCGTCCCAATCTGGCCCGCGAGGAAGACGCGGGTCGCCGCTCACCACTCGGTCCCATCCTCATCGCCTTTATGGCCGGCGTCATTGCCTGCTCGGCGATCGGCAATGTCTGGGTCCATGTCGAGCAGCAGCGAAAAGACGCAGCCAAGGTCGAGATGTCTGTCGAACAATCGCTCAGCCGCACGCGCTCGGTACATGTGTCGGTCGAGGTCAAGGACGGCGCGACGTGGGACACCGCGCGCGGCGACAGCCAGATGCTCATCCATATCGTGGGCCGCACGCTCAGGGGGCAGGCGATTGACGAGTATCAATATGTCAACTCCGCTGGCGACGGCATCGAACTCAAGCCCGGCGACTACGAGCTCACCGTCGACGAGCCGCCCGTCGCCACCGATGGCACGCGCTTCCGCGCCTCAAAGCGCATGGTTCCCGTGAGCTTTAACTCGCAGGCGCCCGATACGGTCGACAGCACGCCGCAGGGCGGGTTCGACCTTTACGCAATCGCTCAATAACTGCGCCTGCCGCTTCTCCTTGCCGCCAAGAGTGGCACAATAGCCCTCGACACTATTGTTTACTTTTGGAGGAAGTAGCATGTCTACCGTCACCACCATCAAGCGCGGCGGCCTCACCGCGGCCATCGATTCCATGGGAGCCCAGCTCACGAGCCTTGCCCTCGACGGCAACGAGTATCTGTGGCAGGGCGACCCGGCTTTTTGGGGCAAGCACGCGCCCATTCTGTTCCCCATCGTGGGATCGCTGCGCAACAACACAGCGACGTCTGCGGCTGGCACCTGCGAGATGCCGCGCCACGGACTCGCGCGCATCGTCGAGCACAAGCTGGTCGAGGTTTCGGAGGACGGCTCCTCGGTAACGTACGAGATCACCGACACGCCCGAGTCGCTCAAGGCTTTCCCCTTCCACTTTAAGCTCAACATGACCTATGCCCTAACCGGCGACGCCACGCTTACCCAGACCTTTGCCGTCACTAACACCGGCGACGTGGACCTGCCGTTCTCGGTGGGCGGCCACCCTGCATTTAACGTGCCCGCCCCCGGTGCCGAGGACGAGGCATTCGAGGATTACGAGCTGGCATTTACCGAGGCTTGGACCAACGAGGCCCCCATCATCACGCCCGATGGCCTCATGACGTTCGAGGGCAGCTACAAGGCGCCCGATAACTCTGACGTGCTGCCCATCACGCACCGCAGCTTCGATAACGATGCCATCATGTTCACCGATACTCCGGGCTCCACGCTCACGCTGCGCGGCCGCAAGTCGGGTCACGGCGTGAAGATCGACTTTGAGGGCTTTAAGTACATCGGCGTGTGGTCTGCCGCCAACGACGCCCCGTTTGTGGCGCTCGAGCCTTGGACTGGCCACACCACCATGGACACCGAGGACGACGTCTTTGAGCACAAGGTCAACACCATTACGCTGGCGCCGGGCGAGACGGACGTCCGCAGCTTTAGCGTCACCCTGCTCTAGAGGTTCCGCCGTTCTAACGAACGGCGGACCGGTCGACGCTGCGCCCTTAGGTTCCGCCGTTCTGACGAACGGCGGGCCGGTCGACGCTGCGCGCCACCCAGAGCGACAATTTGTCATTCAAAAGGCACGGCATGACCAGAAGGTCTATGCCTTGCCTTTTTCATGCCAACTTGTTCGCTCTGGGTGGCGCTCGCTGGCATTGCCAAAACATCGACGCTCCCAATGACTACCGTGTGTCTATTAATTTTTCGAGCATGTGCTGCGCTGCTGGTCGCTGGCGTATATCCTGTTAAGTCGTCAGCATACGATTCAACAGGGAAGGCAGATTATGCATTCTCCCCATCAACGCGACGCGCATCCACAGCCGGTATGCAGCCGTCGCATCTTTTTGGGTAGCGCTCTCGCTGCGAGCGCTTCCGTCATCGCCGGCGCGCTTGCCGGCTGCCAACGCCCCTCTACGCTGGAGGTAGTTCAGCCTACGACGGGCGGCGGTCGCGACGACCTGTCCGATTCCGTGATCGGCAAGGACAAGATCCGCATCGGCATGGAGGCGGCTTACGCCCCGTACAACTGGCAGGTCTCCGAGGCCAGCGAGTTCACCATCCCCATCGATAACGTGCAGGGCGCCTATGCCGATGGCTACGACGTGCAGATCGCCAAGATCGTCTGCAAGGCCCTCGGCGGCGAGCCCGTTGCCGTCAAGCAGAGCTTCTCGGGTCTTATCGATTCGCTCAACAACGGCCAGATCGACCTCATCATCGCCGGTATGAGCGCCACGCCCGAGCGCGAGGAGTCCGTCGGCTTTTCCGACCCGTACTTTATCGGCTACTTTGGTCTGTTCGTAAAAGAGGGCTCTCCCTACCAAAACGCGACCAAGCTCAGCGACTTTAGCGGCGCCACGGTACTCGGTCAAAAGGACACCATGCTCGACACTGTCATCGACGAGATCCCGGGCGTCGTTCACAAGAACCCGGTCGATTCGGTTCCCACGGTGTTTTCGAACCTGCTGCAGGGCACGTGCGACGCCGTGACCTACAACACCGAAAACGAGAAGGGCTATATGGCCCAAAACCCGGGTATCGTGCCGATTCAATTTGCCGAGGGCGAGGGCTTCAAGCAGGAGGTCACGGCAAACGTCGGCTGCCGTAAGGGCTCGGACAAGCTGCTTAAACTCATCGATAAGACGCTCAAGGGTGTCAGCCAGGAGGAGCGCGACCAAATGTGGGACGCGTGCCTCGACCGTCAGCCGGCATAGGGAGGCAGCATGAAAACCATCAATCGTCTGGCCTCCTTTATCAAGGCCGATCACCGTTATGTGTATCTGGGTACGAGCGTCATCGCGGCACTTGGTCTGGCGTTTAGCCAGCGCAACCCCACGCCGCTGAGCTTCTTGGCGCCTACGGGCATCTTCCAGGACTGCCTCTGGGCGATTCTGTGGGCCTGGATCATCGTGTCGGCAGCGGCGCTCGTCACCAAGCTCATGCACTGGAGCGACTATCGCGAGAAATCTCCGTTTGCTTTCGAGCGCTTTCGTCGCGGCGCGCGCCTGGGCAGCTATGTCGTCGTTGCCATCGCGGCGATCTTCTTTATCGACCGTTGCGTCATGTCGTTTATCGACCTGGTGCAGGTGAGCATTGTCTCGGACTCCAACCCCAGCGACTTTTTGCCGAGCCTGGTCTACATGACCTATAAGAGCGGCGACTTCTTTATCCGCGGCATCGAGATCACCATCGCGCTTGCTACCTTTGGCACGATCATCGCCTTTTTCCTGGCGCTGCTCTTTGTGTTCCTGCGCATCCAGACGTTCGACCGCGTGGACAATGACCTCACGCGTTTTTTCAAGAGCATCGGCCGCGGCTTTGCGACCGTCTACTCCACCGTCGTGCGCGGCACGCCCATGATGGTCCAGGGCCTGCTCATCTATTACGCGGGCTTTACCGTTCTGCGTGGCATGGGCTTCGAGACCGCCCAGGCCAACCAGATTTGGAGTACCTTTACCGCCGGTCTCGTCACCATCTCGCTCAACTCCACCGCTTACATGATGGAAGTCCTGCGCGGCGGCATCGAGTCCATCGACGCCGGTCAGGCCGAGGCGGCGCGCTCGCTGGGTCTGTCGCAGTGGCAGGCCATGCGCAAGGTCGTGTTCCCCCAGGGCATTAAAAACGCGATCCCGGCGCTCACCAACGAGCTCATCATCAACATCAAAGACTCGTCGGTGCTTTCGGTCATCGGCGTGTTCGACCTCATGTACGCCACCACCACCGTCGCCGGCGTGTACTACCGCCAGATGGAGGTCTACTGCGTGGCGCTCGTGGTCTATCTGATCCTGACGCTCGTGGCGAGCCGCCTGCTCGAGGCCTTTGGCAAAAAGCTCGGCGCCGAGGCCCCGGCCACGCTGCCCAGCTCCAACTAGGCTCAAGACGAGGAGAATCATCATGGCAGATACCGCCACTACCGGCGCTGCGGCCGCCGCACAGACCAAAGAGCCGCTCATCCGCGTCGAGGGCTTGCGCAAGAGCTTCGGCTCGCTCGAGGTGCTCAAGGGTATCGACCTGGTCGTCAATCCCGGCGAGGTCGTCACCATCATCGGCGCCTCGGGCTCGGGCAAGTCGACCTTCCTGCGCTGCCTCAACCTGCTTGAGACCCCGGACGCGGGCCACATCTGGTTCCACGGCCAGGACCTCACGGCCGAGCGCTGCAACATCAATAAACTCCGCGAGGACATCGGCATGGTGTTCCAGGGCTTCAACCTGTTCAACAACATGGACGTGCTCGACAACTGCACGCTCGCCCCCGTCACGCTCAAAAAGATGAGCAAGGCCGAGGCCGAAAAGGTCGCGTTGGAGCATCTGACGAGCGTGGGACTCGAAAAGTTTGCACACGCCGCCGTGGGTCGCCTGTCCGGTGGCCAAAAACAGCGCGTGGCCATCGCCCGCGCCCTGTGCATGAACCCGCAGATCATGCTGTTCGACGAGCCGACCTCCGCGCTCGACCCCGAGATCGTGGGCGAGGTGCTCGAGGTCATGCGCAAGCTCGCAGCCGACGGCATGACCATGGTCGTCGTCACGCACGAGATGGCCTTTGCCCGCACCGTGTCCGACCGCGTGGTCTTTATGGACAAGGGCGTGGTGCTCGAGGACGCCGCGCCGGCCGAACTCTTCGGCAACCCCAAACACCAGCGCACCCGCGAGTTCCTCTCGCGCTATCTTAACGACGGAAAATAGCAACATGTGATAAACGTGGTGGGGGAGACGAGGATTCCCCACCACGTTTTTTGGAGGAAGGCATGGCCGAGGTTTGGCGCTTCTTTGCGCATGAGGATGATTTTGCCGATTTGGATGAGGCCGGCGCATGCGAGCGCCTGGGCCGCGTGCTGTCGTTTCCGACGATTTCGAGCATGGATGCCGAGGCGGTGGACTGGCAGCCGTTTGCCGATCTGCGTGCCTATATGCAGCAGGCCTGGCCGCGCGTGTTCGCGGCGGGCGAAGTTGAGCTCATCGACCATTCGCTGTTGGTGACGCTTGCCGGCTCCGACCCTGCGCTCAATCCCGTCATGCTCATGGGCCACATGGACGTGGTACCCGTGGTGCCGGGCACTGAGGAGGACTGGACGCATGCCCCCTTTAGCGGGCACGTGGACGACACCTATATTTGGGGTCGCGGCGCCATCGATATGAAAGACCAGGTCGCGGGCATTCTCGAGGCGGTTGAGTATGCACTTACGCACGGTTGGCAGCACGAACGCACGCTGCTGCTCGTCTTTGGTCAGGACGAGGAGACCACGCAGTACGGCGCGGGTGCCATCGGCCGCGCGCTCGAGGAGCGCGGCATTGAGCTTGAGTACCTGATCGACGAGGGCGACTACCGCATCGTTTCGGCTGCCGAGTATGCCGCGGGCGAAGGCTGGCTCATGCACGCCGACCTGGCCGAGAAGGGCTATGCCGACATTGTGCTCAAGACGAAGAGCGAGGGCGGGCATTCCTCCAACCCCTACGGTGGCACGTCGCTCGAGGTGCTTGGCCGTGCTATTGCGGCAATCTGCGATATCGAATGGCCGACGCGCGTGACCGACCTGCTTGCCGCGCAGCTCGTCGAGCTGGGGCTCTACACGGCTGACGAAATTGCTGCCAACAAGGACGCCATCGTGCGCGATTGCCTTGCCAGCAAAAAACTCTATCCGCTCGTAACGACCACCTGCGCGCCCACCCAGATCGAGGGCGGCAGCACCGGCGCCAACGTGATGCCGCAGGACATGTGGGCCAACATCAATTTCCGCATGCTCGAGGGCACGAGCGTGGCCGACGTCGTGGCGCGCTGTCGTGAGGCTGTTGCCGCGGCGGGTCTTGCCGGGCACGTCGAGGTTAAGCTCGGCCCCGGTAGCTCCGAACCCTCGCCGTCCCCGCGCATTGGCGGCCCTGGCCTCGAAGCTGTCCGCTCCGTTGCCGCCCGCTATTTCCGTGATCCAAAGGGGACGGAGGAAAACGGATCACCCGAGCCCGTGGCAATCGTGCCATCCACGGTCATCGGTGCGACCGACGCTGCTAACTACCAGCGCATTTGCCCTGAGTGCATTCGCTTCTCGGCCTTTGTGGTCGACGATGACGAGTGCGACCGTGGTGTCCACGGCACCAACGAACGCATCACCCGCCGCGCCTACCTCCAGGGCATCCGCTTCCTCATCGCCCTACTCCAGACGCTCTAGAATGTGACAAAGGGACTGTCCCTTTGTCACATTCCGTGCGGGTTATATGCAGGTTTGCCTGCGCACGCTATCATGTATGGGTTAGACCGCAACTATGTACCCTATACGCGAAGGGATGCGCATGTATCTGAAGATCGACATGTTCTAGCCGGACTTACCCCCGCAGTGGCGCCGCGCGCCCCATCAATTCTGCCGATTTTCACCTTCACGCACATAAAGGAGTCCCGCCATGCGCGACAAGCTCGAAAAGATTATCAAGGCCTACGAGGAGCTCGAGAAGAAGCTCTCCGACCCCGCCGTCGCCTCCGACATCAAGGAGTTCACGCGTCTCAACAAGGAGTACGCGCATCAGTCCGACCTCATCGCCGCCTCGCGCGAGTATATCGGCGCGCTCGATGACATCGAGGCCGCCAAGGAGATGCTCCGCGACACCACCGACGCGGACGAGAAGGAGATGCTCCAGATGGACATCTCCGAGAACGAGGAGAAGCTTCCTCAGCTCGAGGAAGACATCAAGTACATGCTCATCCCGAGCGACCCCAACGACGACAAGAACACCATCGTCGAGATTCGCTCCGCCGCCGGTGGCGACGAGGCCGCCATCTTTGCCGGCGACCTCTACAAGATGTACCAGCGCTTCTGCGAATCGCGTGGCTGGAAGACCACCGTGCTCGACTCCAGCCCCAGCGAGGCCGGCGGCTTTAAGTCCATCGAGTTCAAGGTCGAGGGCGACCGCGTCTACTCCGTTATGAAGTACGAGTCCGGCGTGCACCGTGTCCAGCGCGTTCCCAAGACCGAGTCCCAGGGCCGTATCCAGACCTCCACGGCAACCGTCGCCGTGCTTCCCGAGGCCGAGGAGATCGACGTCCAGATCAACCAGTCCGACCTGCGCATCGATACCTACTGTGCCTCCGGCCCTGGCGGTCAGTGCGTTAACACCACCTACTCTGCCGTGCGCATCACCCACCTGCCCACCAACACCGTGGTGCAGTCGCAGGAGCAGCGTTCTCAGATCCAGAACCGCGAGGTCTGCATGCAGATGCTGCGTGCCCGTCTGTACGAGATGGAACTCGAGAAGCAGCAGGCCGAGCTCGGCGCCGAGCGCCAGAGCCAGATTGGCCACGGCAACCGTTCCGAGAAGATCCGTACGTACAACCAGCCCCAGGACCGCGTGACCGATCACCGTATCGGTTTCAACTCCACCTACAACGGCGTCCTTCTGGGCGATCAGCTCGGCACTGTCATCGAGGCACTTGCCGCCGCCGAGCGAGCCGAGAAGCTGGCACAGGCTGTTTAGGTTCCGCCGTTCTACCGAACGGCGGACCAGCCGACGCTGCGCGGGCCGCATTTGGACAATCTGACGTTCAACTTCAAGGGCGCGACCAGAAGGTCAGCGCCCTTTCGTTTCACGTCACCTTGTCTCAAATGCGGCCCGCTCGCTGGCATTGCCAAGACATCGGCGTTATCTTGGTTGGCACTTGAATGATCCCTTGGGGACGGAGGAAAACGGATCATTCTGCATCGATGCGGTGCCGGTGATCCGTTTTCCTCCGTCCCCTGCGGATCATTTTGGGAAATTGCTATGTTGGTTTATTTAGGTTGACTTGGTAGTCTATGGGCCATTTACCTGCTTAAAGCGTCAGTCGATTACCAAAATAATGCTCTAAAAATCGTCCAGGAAGTCGCAAGCCATTTTTTGACGCGTTGCGTGTCAAGCGATGTGGCAAGTTCTTGGTTAGATATTGGTCAGTTTTGGGGCAACCTTGCCAAAAGCTTGACGGATGTGGATTTAGACGTCGACGAATGAACACTCTGGGCGGGCTCCAAACAAAATTCTGGGCTGATTCTCGATAATCGCTCTCAATCGTCCCTTGCCGCGTGCCACCCTCGCGTACAATCTGCTCCGACATTCGTGCGCCGCCCGGCGCTTAAGAGGGGAGGACCCCATGGCAAACGAGATCTGGACCATCAAGCGTTGTCTCGAGTGGACCAAGGAGTACCTGGCCGAGCGCGGTGAGGAGCATCCCCGTCTTTCTGCCGAGTGGCTGCTGTGCGCGGCAACGGGCCTGGCGCGTATCGACTTGTATATGCGCATGGACGAGACGCTCGACGCATCGCAGCTCGAGACCATGCACGCGGCGGTCGTCCGTCGCGCGAAGGGCGAGCCGCTACAGTACATCACCGGTAGCACGCAGTTTCGCATGATCGACGTCGCGTGCGCCCCCGGTGTGCTCATCCCGCGCCCCGAGACCGAGATGCTCGTCGAAGAAGTCCTGAACTACCTGGATGCCGAGGTGCTGAGCCCCGAGGCCGCCGCCCGCCAGCGCGTGGAGCTGCCTTGGAACGATGAGGTCGAACAGGCTCGCAAAGCCGAGGCGGCGCTGGCCGACGAGCGCGCGACCGCCGAGCGCCGTGCTGCCAACCTGACGGCCGCCGATGAGGCTGCGCTGGGTAGCGACGTGCTCGGTAGCCGCGCCTATGCCGAGGAGCTTGCCGATCGCGAGGCCGAGCAAGCCGCCGTGCGGGCGGCAGAAGCAGAGACCGTGGAAACCCCCGAGCCCGAGCTCGACGAATACGGCATCGCCATTGAGGACAACGACCAACAGACGACTCCCGCGCAAGATGCCGCCGAGGCCAACGTATCTGCTCCAGCCGAGCCCCGCATCGCCCGCGTTCTCGAGGTCGGCTGCGGCACGGGCTGCATCTCGCTCTCGCTTGCCTGGGAGCGTCGCGGCCACGTCACCTGCACTGCTACCGATATCGAGCCGCGCGCCATCGACCTTGCTACCAAAAACCGCGATGCGCTTGGCCTCACGTCCGACGAGGTCGCCTTCAGCCTCACGAACCTGGTGAGCTCCATTCCCCGCGAAGAGTGGGGCACCTTTGACGTACTCGTCTCCAACCCGCCCTACATCCCCACCGATGTCATGCGCTCGCTGCCGCACGAGGTCAAGGACTTTGAGCCCGATCTGGCGCTCGAGGGCGGTGCCGACGGCCTCGATATCTTCCGCCGCCTGCTCAATGCGGCGCCTTACATGCTGCGCGCCGGCGGCCTGTTTGCCTGCGAGCTCTACGAGGGTGCCCTCGATGCCGCGGCCGAGCTCTGTCGCCAGGCAGGCCTTTCGGACGTGCGTATCGTCCACGACCTCACCGATCGTCCCCGTATCGTCCGAGCCATCGTCACCGAGCCCAAGCAGCGCCAGTAATATTTATTAACTGGTTAGCAAAAATTATAAAGTAGTTTATAATTAGGACGGCTGAAAGAGGTCGGCCCATGCAACCTCCTACCTTTCGGGAAATCATTGCCCTGCTCAAGCACGATGGATTCGTGAAGGTCGCGCAAGTCGGTAGTCATGCTAAGTATGTTTCCGGTGACCGTGTTGTCACCGTGAACGGCTCGGGTGGTGATCGACCAAAGAAGGGCACGTGGGCAAGCATTCGCCGGCAAGCTGGATGGTAGCCGAGGGGGTCATGATGAAACAACGATTTACCTATGACTGCGTTCTCATAAAAGAAGACGACGGTTACTGCGCCAGCTTTCCGCAGATTCCCGGCGCCTTTGCCGATGGGGATACGCGCGAAGAAGCGATTGCCCATGCCACCGAGGCGCTGATGACGTTTTTGGCCGACGATCTCAACAACGGTTTGACTCCGGCAGGGTACGAACGCTCGGCCGAGGTCGTGGCCCTTTCAGTCGAAATCGACCACGAGGGCGCTCGGGAAGCGGCGTGCCGAACATTTAAAGACGCAGCGCTGGACCTCAAAGTCTCCGCTCCGCGGATTACCGCGCTGGTCAAAGCCGGAAAGCTCGATGTTGAACTCGTCGACGGCCGTCGGATGATAACGATAGACAGCATCGAGCGTTACGCCGCTCAAGAACGTCACGCCGGAAGACCAAAGAAGTTCGTAGCCGTCCAATAACCCCCTCACTTTCACCGACTACTAGAGCCGCTCACCAAACCAACATGCGCTCTGGGCAAATAGGTTGAACGTTTCGTGCGAGAATGCCCCACAGTAAACAAACTTGCATCAGAGCGTAAGGGGCTGGCATACACATGCAGACGGTCTATCGGGTATACGAGGGAGCGCGCGAGCCACATCGGCTTGCAGTCGAGCGCACGGCCGAGCTACTCGGTCGCGGCGGCCTGGCGCTTATTCCAACCGAGACGGTCTACGGTGTCGCCGTGGCGGTCAACGCCTTCTCGGATGCCGTTCCACAAGATACAAGTGAACCTCTGCCGTGGCCGCGCGATCCGCAGGCCGCCGTCAACGGCGCCGCGGTCCCTGCACTCGGTACCGGCTATCGTCGCATCTTTACCCTCAAGCAGCGCGAGCTCACCCAAACGGTTGCCTGGCTGGTCGATGATGCCGAGGCGCTCGACCGCTATGGCGTGGATATCCCTAACGAGGCCCGCGTGCTCGCCCGACGATGCTGGCCGGGCGCCCTGACTATCGTGGTCAAGGCGGCCCCCTGCGTGCCGACCTTTATGCGCGCCGCCGACAACACGGTGGCACTTCGCGCTTCGGCCTCGCCCGTGGTGCAAGCGCTCATCCGCGCCTGCGGCAGCCCTCTTGCCTGCACCAGCGCCAACACGCACGGCGCGCCCGCGCCGGCAAGTTTTGCCACGGTGGAGGAGCGCATCCTGGAGGGGGTCGATGTGGCCGTCGATGCCGGTGAGACCCCGTGTCGCGACGCCTCAACCATCGTGTCGTTTCAGCACGGCGAGCTCCAGATCCTGCGCCAAGGCGCGCTTCCCGCATCAGAGATCGAACGGGTCCTGTCCGACCCGATGCAATAGAAAGGTGTAAGCGATGTCGTTGAATCTAGGCAGCCTGGGCATGGAAGACGCCTCGTTTAGCTTTGGCGGTTCCTACATCATGGCGCTCGACTGCGGCACTACCTCGGTACTCGCGACCATCGTCGACGAGTACGGCTGCATCGTCGCCCAGGCGCGTCGTAGCGTCAAAACCAGCTTCCCGCGCCCCGGCTGGGTGGAGCAGGATCCCACGGAGGTGCTTGCCAGCCAGATCGGCGTGATGATGGAGGTCCAGTTTAAGAGCGGCATCCATTCTGACCGCATTGCCGCCATCGGTATCTCTAACCAGCGCGAGACCACGGTGGTGTGGGACCGCATAAGCGGCCAACCCATCTATAACGCCATCGTGTGGCAATGCCGTCGCACCGCACCTCTGATCGACGAGCTGGTCGAGCAGGGCGCAGAAGAGCTGGTGCGCTCCCGCACGGGGCTTACGCTCGACCCGTATTTCTCGGCCTCCAAGGTGCAGTGGATTCTCGACAACGTCGACGGTGCGCGTGAGAGCGCGGCGGCGGGCGACCTCATGTTCGGCACCATCGACACCTGGCTCATCTACAACCTCACCGGCGGTCAGGTCTTTGCCACCGACTACACCAATGCCAGCCGCACCGCGCTCTTTAATATCCATGCGCTCGATTGGGACGACGATCTGCTGGCGCTTTTCGACGTCCCGCGTTCCATGATGCCCGAGGTTCGTTGGAGCTCGGGCGACTACGGCTGCGTTGCGAGCGACATCATGACCAACATGCCACCCATCATGGGCGTGGCGGGCGACCAGCAGGCGTCGCTGTTCGGCCACTGCTGCTTCCATCCCGGCCAGACCAAAAACACCTATGGCACGGGCTGCTTTATGCTCATGAACACAGGCGACGAGATCGTCGAATCCAAGAACGGTTTGGTCTCCACGATCGGTATCGCCGCGGACGGCAAGATCAGCTATGCGCTCGAGGGTTCTATCTTTGCCGCCGGCTCAACCATGAACTGGCTGCGCAACAACATGGGCATCATCTCGAGCGTGAGCGAGTCCGCGCAACTCGCCACTTCGATTAACGACAACGAGGGCTGCTACTTCGTTCCCGCCTTCGCAGGCCTGGGCGCTCCCTGGTGGGACCCGCATGCTCGCGGTATCGTGTGCGGCCTGACCGGTGCCTCGAGTCGCGCGACCATTGTGCGTGCGGCTTGCGAGTCCATGGCCTACCAGAGTTATGACGTGCTACGCGCCATGGAGCAGGACGTGGGACTTTCGATTGAGCGCCTGTCCGTCGATGGCGGTGCCTCGCGCAACGAGTTCATCATGCAATTCCAGGCCGATCTGCTGGATATCCCCGTGCTGCAGTGCGAGACGGTGGAGACCACGGCGATCGGCGCCGCGTACTTGGCGGGCCTTGCCGTCGGCTATTGGGAGGATTTGGAGGAGCTGGAGCAAAACGCTCAGATCGTCAAAGTCTTCCATCCTCACATGTCCGCCGAGCGCCGTGAGAGCAACCTCGCTGGTTGGCGTGATGCCGTCAAGCGTTCGCTCAACACCGCTCAGTAGGGTTGCGACGAGCTGCTCGATACAACAAACCGTTAAACTTATGCACGGCGCGAGGCAACAACGTCGCCATGCGTCTTGTCAGCAAGGCCATCTTCCGGCCGCAATGAAAGGGGCATCAACCCATGACCGTCACCTACGATACGTCCCGTGTGACCCTTGTCGATCACCCACTCGTCCAGCACAAGCTGTCGATCTTGCGCGACAAGAGCACTGGCACCAACCAGTTCCGCCAGCTCGTGCGCGAGCTTGCGCTCTTTGACGGTTACGAGGCCATGCGCGACCTGCCCATGGAAGACGTCGAGGTCGAGACTCCCATCACCACCGCCACGTTTAAGCAGCTTGCCGGCAAGAAGCTCGCCATCGTTCCCATCCTGCGCGCAGGCCTTGGCATGGTCGATGGCATCCTCGACTTGGTACCCTCCGCTCGCGTGGGCCACATCGGTATGGAGCGTGACGAGGTTACCCACGAGCCGCATGAGTATTACTGCAAGATGCCCAAGGATATCGACCAGCGCATCTGCCTGGTTGTCGACCCCATGCTCGCCACGGGCGGTTCGGCCGAGATGGCCATCAGCTACCTGCGCGAGCGCGGTGTCAAGGATATCCGCATGCTGTGTATCGTCGCCGCGCCCGAGGGCCTCAAGTCACTGACCGAAAAGGACCCCGACGTACATATTTATACCTGCGCCATCGATGACCATCTCAACGAGGCCGCCTACATCGTTCCCGGCCTGGGCGACGCCGGCGACCGCATCTACGGTACGCTCTAGTCGTTGGGCCTTGTCGGCTACGGTCACAAATACGAAGAAATGGTGCGCGCGGGCGAGCAAAAGTCGTCCACGCGCACTTCTGTTAACGGACGTTTTGCGCTGAGGGGTTCGAAAAAACGTATTACCGTACCTGCGGCATAAAGAAGGCCTTAAGAAAACGTACAGGTGCGTATTAACCGTTTGTTTTACGGTTGTACTTTAGCGATTGGCTCGTACAATAGTCACCAATGTTTGGCTGGGACTGTGCTGTGAGGCGTTAAAAAGGAAAGCGAGGAAGCCAGTGTTTCAGATAGCCGATCTGCTCGCTATCGTTGCAGGCGCCATCGCGGGCGCAATTGCCTTCCTTCCCTTTGTCTTTACGCTCAAGCCGGTTCTTGACGATAAGCAGAATGCGGACATGCTCAAGGGTATGGTGAGTCTGGCGGTCTCGGCAGTCGCCCTGCTCGTCTTTACCTTGGTTGTGTTTGCGTTGTTCGGAGAGGCATTTCGCGTGTTCCTCCTGGGCGAGGCGATCGGCTTCGTGGCCTTTATGGCCGCCTGCACGGTTCGCGTCGCCAAGGCGCTGCGAGATCCTCATGAGGTCGAAAGGTAAGTCGTGGAAATTTTTGAAAAGCTGCCTGATGAGATTAATCATCTGGTCAGCGAGTTCAGCTCCACCCCTGTCGTGGGCGATCTGAGCTGCGGCATCACGCAGTACTCGTTTTGGCTGATCGTCTCCACGATCGTGCTCCTGATCGTCCTGGCCGTGTTCAAGAAGAAGCAGACTCTGGTTCCCAAGGGCTTCTTCGTCAACGGTTTCGAGTACATCATCGAGTACGTCGAGAACGATATCGGCAAGGGCGTCGTGGGTGAGAACTGGAAGAAGCACTTCCCGTTCCTGTGCTCGCTTTTCCTGTTCATCCTGATCAATAACATGATCGGCCTGATCCCGGGAATGAAGCCCGGCACCGGCGCAATCGGCTCCACCGCCGCGCTCGCCATCTTCGCCTTCGTGTACTTCATCTACTACGGATGCAAGGCTCACGGCGTGATCGGCTACATCAAGAGCCTCGCCCCGCAGGGCGTGAGCTTCCCGATGAACGTGCTTGTGTGGGTCGTCGAGCTTTTCTCGACCTTCCTGCGCCTCATTACGCTCGCCGTCCGTCTGTTCTGCAACATGTTCGCAGGACATGTGGTCATGGGCTCGTTCGCCATCATGGCGAGCATGTTCATGCAGCCGCTGCTTCAGCAGGTTTCCGCGGCCCACGCCGTCGGCGCCCTGCCTTCGCTGGCCTGGCTTGCCATCCTCATCCTGATCTATGCGATCGAGCTTGTGGTCGGCGCCATCCAGGCTTACGTCTTCACGGTCCTTACCGCCGTGTATGTCTCCGAGGCAGAGGAGGTCGCGGAGGAGGAGTAGTCTTCCGTTCGCGCCTTAAAGGTAAGGCAATTCGTTAAACCGCCGGTGCCCGTACCCATGGAGCCCGGCAGTTATAAAAAGGTTATCCTGCGTGAAATAAGACACGCACGACAAAGGAGGAATCGTGGGAGTTATCGGTTACGGTCTCGGTGTTATCGGCGCTGGTCTTGCTATCGGCCTGTCTGCTCTGGGTGCTACGGGTGCTATGGCCCGTCAGCCTGAGGTCCAGGGCCGCGTGTTCACCGTCTTCATCATGGGCTCCGCCTTCGGCGAGGCTCTGGCTCTGATCGGCTTCGTTGTCGCGCTGATCGTTAAATAGCACGGAGCGTCAAGTATGAATCTTTCATCCCAGAAGAGCGCGATCGCACTCTCCGCGTCCGCGGCCGCGCTGCTCATGCCGGTTTCCGCGTTCGCCGAGGACGGCGCTGCCGGTGCGGACATCCTCATCCCTAAGATGGCGGAGTTCATTCCGGCGCTTATCGCCTTCCTGATCATCTGGATCGTGCTGGCCAAGGTCGCCCTGCCGGGCATCATGAAAACCATGGAGGAGCGCGGCAAGAAGATCGAGGAGAGCCTCGACGAGGCCGAGAAGACCAAGCAGGAGGCTATCGCCAAGCGCGCTGAGTCTGACTCGATCGTCACCGACGCCCGTCGTCAGGCTGCCGACATCGTTCTCGAGGCCCGTAAGGACGCCGAGTCCGAGCGCGCCCGTATCATCGAGGCTGCTCACAAGGAGGCCGAGGAGATCATCGCCAAGGCCCACACGACCGTCGAGGACGAGCGCAAGTCCATCTACGCCGGTGCCGCGAGCTCCATCGCCGACCTGTCCGTTGCTGTCGCCACCAAGATCGTGGGCGAGGCACTCGAGGACGAGGGCGAGCAGAAGAAGCTCATCGAGCGCTACATCCAGGAAGCAGGTAGCCTGAATGCCGACTAGCCGCTATCAGGACAAGGTGCTCGAGACCTACGCGCGCTCCCTTTTGGAAGCCGCCAAGGCCGAGAACCATGTGTTCGAGGACCTCGAGATGATCGAGCGTCTGGCTAGCGCCAGCCCCGAGATCATCGCCGTGCTCGACACCATGTCCAAGCGCGACCAGCTCGACCTTCTTCCCAAGGTGGCAGCTGCCTTTAAGTATGTTGCCGAGGAAGACGAGGATGTAGTGGGCGTGACCGTCACCACGGCGATCCCGCTCGACGACGAGCTGCGTCAAACCATCACTAAGAAATGCGAGCAGGACTTCGGCCGCAAGGTATTCCTTATCGAGCAGGTCGACCCGTCTATTGTGGGCGGCCTGGTGCTCGAGGCCCGCGGCGAGCGTCGTGACATTTCCGTCAAGACGCAGCTGCGCATCGCGCAGGAGACCCTCGCAAACTCTGCTAATTCGTACGGAGGTGAAGCCTAATGTCCGAAACCCTCAATGCCCAGGATATCGCCAAGAAACTGCAGGAGCAGCTCACGAGCCTCTCCGCGACGGTCGATACGCATGAGGTTTCAACGGTCGACGAGGTAGGCGACGGCATCGCGCGCGTCTCTGGCCTCAAGAGCGCCATGGCAGGCGAGCTTCTGGAGTTCAAGAGCTCCGATACCGGTGAGACCGTCTTCGGCCTTGCCCAGAACCTTGACCGTGACGAGGTCGGCGCCGTTCTGTTCGGTGCCGTCGACTCCATCAAGGAAGGCGACGAGTGCCGCACCACTGGCCGCATTATGGATATCCCCGTGAGCCGCGCCATGCTCGGCCGCGTCGTCAATCCGCTCGGCCAGCCCATCGACGGCCTGGGTGACATCGTCGCCACGCATCGTCGCCCCATCGAGTTCAAGGCCCCCGGCGTCATCGACCGTACCCCGGTGTGCGAGCCGGTTCAGACCGGCCTGTTGGCCATCGACTCCATGGTGCCTATCGGCCGTGGTCAGCGTGAGCTCATCATCGGCGACCGTAAGACCGGTAAGACCGCCATCGCCATCGACGCTATCCTCAATCAGCGCGGCAAGGGCATGGTCTGCATCTATGTCGCCATCGGCCAGAAGGCCTCCACGGTTGCCAACATCCGCGAGACCCTCGCTCAGCACGGTGCGCTCGACTACACCATCATCGTTTCGGCCACCGCTGCCGATTCCGCCCCTATGCAGTACATCGCGCCTATGGCCGGTGCCGCTATCGGCGAGTTCTTCATGTACAACGGCGAGGACGGCAAGCCCGCCAGCGAGACCAACCCCGGCGGCCACGTGCTCGTCATCTACGACGACCTGTCCAAGCAGGCCGTGGCCTACCGTCAGATGTCGCTGACGCTGCATCGTCCGCCCGGACGCGAGGCCTATCCTGGCGACATTTTCTACCTGCACTCTCGTCTGCTCGAGCGTGCCGTCAAGATGTCCAAGAAGAACGGCTACGGCTCCATGACGGCACTGCCGATCATCGAGACCCAGGACGGCGACGTCTCGGCCTACATTCCGACCAACGTCATTTCCATTACCGATGGTCAGATCTACCTGCAGTCCGAGCTCTTCTTCCAGGGTCAGCGCCCGGCAGTCGACGTGGGTATCTCCGTGTCCCGCGTCGGTGGCGATGCACAGACCAAGGCCATGAAGCAGGTCGCCGGCAACCTCCGTCTGGACCTCGCTTCGTACCAGGAGCTCGCTGGCTTTACCCAGTTCGGCTCCGACCTCGACGAGGCTACTCAGAAGCAGCTGACCCATGGTGCCCGCATGACCGAGCTCCTGAAGCAGCCGCGCTACCAGCCGTTTGAGGTTGGCGAGCAGATTGTTACGCTGTTCGCTGGCAACGAGGGCTTCCTGGATGACCTGGAGATCGCCGACGTGCTGCCTTTCCGTGCCGAGCTCATCGAGTACATGGACAATGGCTTTGGCTCGCTGCTCGACAAGGTTCGCGCCAAGAAGATCGACGATGACACCAAGGCTGAGCTCCTGCGCGTCATCGGTGACTTCAAGCAGCGGTTCATGGCCAAGCACCATGCCGACACGACTGGATCAGAGGAGAACTAAGCCCTATGGCCAACCTTCGCGACATTAAGAAGCGAATCTCCTCGGTTACCACGACCAAGCAGATCACGCGCACGATGGAGATGGTCTCTACGGCCAAGATCCGTCGTGCCCTCGATCGCTCCAAGCAGGCCGAGCCCTATAAGGAGGCGCTGACCGACGTCATGTTGACGGTTGCCGGCGACGCCTCCTGTTCGGGCACCGATCCCATGCTGCAAAAGCATGAGAGCGTCAAGCATGGCCTGATTGTCGTTATTGCCTCGGACCGCGGCCTTGCCGGCGGTTTCAATACGACGGTGGAGCGCACGGCCGAAAAGCTCGCCGCTTCTTGGGCGAACGACGGCATCGAGTGCGAGATCATTGCATGCGGGCGTAAGCCGGCCACGTATTTCCGCGACCGCGCAAACGTCATCATGCACTTTGAGGGCAACTCCTCCGAGCCCGATTTCAATCAGGCCCGCATGATCTCCTCTCATATCTGCGATGCGTATCGTGCCGGTGAGCTTGACCGTGTCGAGCTTGTCTACCACCACGCCAAGAACCGCGTGGATCAGGAGCTTCGCGTCGAGCACTTGCTGCCGCTCGATCCCGAGATGATCGCTATGGCCCACGGTCCGCGTAAGAACGAGACCGACGCCCCTAAGCGCATCTCGTCCACGTTCGAGTTCGTGCCCTCTCCCGAGCATGTTCTCGGCAAACTTGTGCCGTCATATATCCTGACGGTCATCTACCAGGCCCTGATCGATTCGGCGGCCGCCGAGCAGGGTGCGCGCCGCAAGGCCATGCACTCCGCGACGGAAAACGCCACCGCGATCATCTCGACCCTTACCCGCACGTATAGTCGCGTGCGCCAGGCTTCGATCACGACCGAGATCAACGAGATCGTCGGCGGAGCCTCAGCATTGGAGGAACAGTAATGGCTAATAACACCGTAAAGCTTGCGGTCGAGGAAGCCACCAAGAAGACGACTGCCGGCGATGGTCGCATCGTGCGTATCATCGGCCCTGTCGTCGACGTCAAGTTTGACGGTGCGGTGCCCCCGATCTACAACGCGCTCACGGTCGAGGCCGAGACCCCGATCGGTCATCTGAGCACGATCCTCGAGGTCGAGAGCCAGCTTCCGGGCGGCGTCGTCCGCACGGTCGCCATGTCCTCGACCGACGGCCTGCAGCGCGGCCTCATCGCCACCGATACCGGTGAGCCCATGAAGATGCCCGTTGGCCCCAAGACGCTCGGCCGCATTTGGAACGTCATGGGCAAGCCTGTCGACGGTAAGCCCATGCCCGAGGTGGAGGAGTTCTATCCCATCCACCACGCGGCGCCCCGCTTCGACGAGCTCACCACCAAGACCGAGATCTTCGAAACCGGCATCAAGGCCGTTGACCTGCTCGAGCCCTACATCCGTGGCGGCAAAACGGGTCTGTTCGGCGGCGCCGGCGTCGGCAAGACCGTTCTGATTCAGGAGCTCATCAACAATCTCGCCCAGGAGCACGGCGGCACCTCGGTGTTCACCGGTGTCGGCGAGCGCACTCGTGAGGGCACCGACCTGTTCCTCGAGATGAGCGAGTCTGGCGTTATCGACAAGACCTGCTTGGTCTATGGTCAGATGAACGAGCCGCCTGGAGCGCGTCTGCGCATCGGTCTGGCTGGCCTTACCACCGCTGAGTACTTCCGCGATCGCGGCCAGGACGTTCTGCTGTTCATCGACAACATCTTCCGCTTCTCCCAGGCCGGTTCCGAGGTTTCCGCACTGCTGGGTCGTATGCCGTCCGCCGTCGGTTACCAGCCTACGCTGGCTACCGAGATGGGTGACCTCCAGGAGCGCATTACCTCGACCAAGACGGGTTCCATTACTTCCGTCCAGGCCGTCTACGTCCCTGCAGACGACCTGACCGACCCGGCGCCTGCCACGACGTTTACGCACCTCGACGCCACTACGGTTCTTTCGCGTAGCATTTCGTCGCTTGGTCTGTTCCCGGCTATCGACCCGCTCGCGTCTTCCTCCGATGCTCTCGATCCCTCGATCGTCGGCGAGGAGCACTACCGTGTCGCCGTCAAGGTCCAGGAGCTCCTGCAGGAGTACTCCGACCTTCAGGACATCATCGCCATTCTGGGTATGGACGAGCTGTCCGAGGAGCAGCGCCTTACGGTCAACCGTGCCCGTAAGATCCAGCAGTTCCTCTCCCAGTCCTTCCACGTCGCCGAGAAGTTCACCGGCAACCCCGGTGTCTATGTCCGCGTCGAGGATACCGTCCGCTCCTTCGCCGAGATTGTCGACGGCAAGGCCGATGACCTGCCCGAGCAGGCGTTCCGCTATGCTTCCACGATTGAGGACGTGCGCGAGCGCGCCCGCAAGATGGGGGAGAAGTAGGTTATGCGTATCCGCATCGTGTGCCCCGTGAGCTGCGCCTATGAGGGCGACGCTGCGTTTGTGTCGATTCCGTCCACGGATGGCGAGTTTGGCGTTCTGCCTGCTCACTCCAGCGAAATCTGCACGATCGACCGCGGTTACGTTCGCGTTTCCGATAAGGCCATGGGCACTGTCGACCACACGTTTGCCGTGGCCGGCGGCTATGCCCAGGTTGCGGACGATGTCGTGACCGTCCTCGCCGAGCGCGCTTGCGATTTGGCGACCGTCGACGCCGACAAGGTTAAAGCTGATATTCAAGGTTTTGAAGAGAAGCTGGGTAATTTGTCGGAGGATGATGCACGCCGCGCCTACCTCTATAATGAAATCGCATGGTGTAAGCTCAAGCTTGCCCAATAGTCAGACGTTTTAGCGTTCGACCATTTGCGAACACATCATGCCCGGGATGGCCCAGCCACCCCGGGCATGCTTTTTGAAAGGGTAGACCTTGGATATTATCCGCGTTGAGGGTGGCCACGCCATCGGAGGTTCCGTGCCTGTTTCGGGCGCCAAGAACTCCGCGCTCAAACTTATGGCGGCAACGCTTCTGGCGCCGGGCAAGACGACGCTGCAGAACGTGCCCGATATTTCCGATGTCCACGTGATGGGCAAGGTGCTCAAGGGCATGGGCGCTACGATCGATGTTCTCGACGAGCACACGCTCGAGATCGATACCTCCCAGGTCGATTCTTGGGAGGCGCCCTACGAGCTCGTTGCCAAGATGCGCGCTTCCACTGCCGTGATGGGACCCCTGCTGGGCCGTTTCCATCGCGCCAAGATTGCCATGCCCGGCGGCTGCAACCTGGGCGCTCGCAAGATCGATATGCATATCTTGGGTCTTGAGGCCTTGGGCGTTGAGTTCGATACCGCCCACGGCTATATCAACGCCAACGCGCCCCAGGGCCTGCACGGTACCACTGTCACGCTCGAGTTTGCCAGTGTCGGTGCGACCGAGAACCTCATCATGGCCTCCGTGCGTGCGCAGGGTACCACGGTTATCGATAATGCCGCCCGTGAGCCCGAGATCGTCGATCTCGCCAACATGCTCAACGAAATGGGTGCCAAGATTGTCGGCGCCGGTACGCCTGTCGTGACCATCGAGGGCGTGGAGGAGCTGCATCCCGTTACCCATCGCGTGGTGGGCGACCGTATCGAGGCCGGTACCTTTATCGTTGCCGGTGCGTTGATGGCCGACGATTGCGGTGTCGACGTCACAGGCTTTTGCCCCATTCACTTGGGCATGGTGCTCAAGAAGATGGAGCTCATGGGCATCGACTGCGAGCGCGTCGAGGATGGCGTCCATGTGAACCGTGCCGAGCGCATCAAGCCGGTCGATATCCAGACGCTCCCGTTCCCCGGTTTCCCCACGGACATGCAGGCGCAGATCATGGTGCTCTCCGCCCTGGCAGACGGCAGCTCCGTTATCACCGAGAACATCTTCGAGAATCGTTTTATGTTTGCATCCGAGCTGGTGCGCATGGGTGCCGATATTCGCATCGAGAGCCACCACGCCATGATTCACGGCGTCAAGGGCTTCTCCGGCGCTCAGGTAACCTCACCGGATCTTCGTGGTGGCGCGGCACTCGTCGTTGCCGGCCTCATTGCCGACGGCACGACCGAGGTCTCGGCCATCCATCACATTAAGCGCGGCTATGAGCAGTTTGTCGAAAAGCTGCAGGCGCTTGGCGCTCATGTCGAGCACGCCACTGTTCCCGATCCCGTCATCTACTAATGCAGGTTGCCTATGTTTAAGAAAAAGCCCATTACGGAATCTCGAAGACCTTCGACCGGCGCTCAGGCAAAAATCTATAGCCGCGATAACGTTGCCCGCTATTCCGAGCGCGCCCGTCAGCGCCGTCGCGGTCATACGGTTCGCCGCGTCGCGCTCATTGCTGTGCTCGGTGTGCTGCTGAGCGCTACGACTGCCGCCGGCCTGTGGTTTGCCACCATTATGGGCAAGCTCGGCGATTCCAATGTCATTACCGACAACCTGCGCCAGATCCTGGTTGATACCGATGAGGCAAAGGACCCGTTCTACGTGCTACTCCTTGGCACTGACGGTCGCCCGGGCGAGGATACATACCGCGCCGACTCGATTATCCTGGCGCGTATCGACCCCACGCAAAAGCAGGCGACGCTCATCTCCATTCCGCGCGACACCAAGGTCGTCTACAACGGCTCGACCATGAAGATCAACGCCTGCCATACCTACGGCGGCGCCGAAGCCATGGTCCAGGCGGTCAACGAGCTGTGCGGTGTCCAGATTTCCCACTATGCCGAGGTCAGCTTCGACGGCATGCAGTCGCTCATCGATTCGGTCGGCGGCATCGACATTAACGCAACCGACGATGTCGACGACCCCGAGCATCTCGACATTAAGATCACCGCCGGTCAGCAGCACATGGATGGCGCGACCGCCCTTACCTATGCCCGTTGCCGCTACATCTATGCCGATGGCGACTACACACGCATGCGCCACCAGCGTCAGGTGCTCGGCGCCCTCGCCAACCAGATCCTCAACAACTTCGATGCCACCAAGGTCTTCGACCTCGTCAATTCGCTGTCCGACATGCTCGTGACCGATATGAGCGTTCAGGACATCGTCTCTACGGTCAATGCCATGCGCGGCATGGATGTTGACGGCATCTATTCGGCCAACTTGCCTTCGTATGCCGATGCCAGCACCATGATTGATGGCGTGAGCTATGTCTTTGTCTACGAGGACGAGCTCAAGGAAATGATGGAGCGCGTCGACGCTGGTAAGGATCCCAAGGGCCCCAATACCATGGGCCAGTCCGATGGCTCCAGCTCTACGATCGGCGACCTGAACAACAACACGTCCGACGATTACGCTAACGGCACCGCAACCTCATCGGTCAGCTCTGACGATTCCGATGACTCAAGCGATTCGAGCGATTCGGACTACTACGAAGAGCCCACCGGCGACGGCAACGGCTATGAAGCCAACTACTAGGGTTACGCGGGCTTACCAGCCCGCGTAACGGCTCGACGCTGCGCGCCGCCCAGAGCGACAATTTGTCATTCAAAAGGCAGGGCATGACCAGAAGGTCAATGCCCTGCCTTTTTCATGCCAACTTGTTCGCTCTGGACGTCGCTCGCTGACGTTGATTCAACCAGCGATGCCGACTACTCCCCTTGCACCAAAAAATCGCCCCGTTCTCGGTTTTGAGGACGGGGCGATTTTGCTTACCTAGATTATTCGAGTTCCTTACGCGAAGCGGGCGACGAGTTCCTGGAGGACGTCGGTCATCTTGACGAGTGAGCTGACCGGGACAAACTCGTTGACGCCGTGGTAGCAGTAACCGCCTGTCGAGAGGTTGGGGCAGGGCAGGCCACGGAACGACAGCTGGGCGCCGTCGGTGCCGCCGCGAATCGGCAGCACCTGGGGCTCGACGTCGCAGGCAAGGAAGGCGTCCTTGGCGACATCGATCAGCTCCGGGTAGTCGCGGACGATCTCGGCCATGTTGCGGTACTGGTGCTTAATCTCGACCGTTACGCGCTCCTCGCCCAGTCGCTGGTTGAGCAGGGCTGCGGCAGATTCAATCAGCGCGAGCTTCTGCTGGAACTTTGCCGCGTCGTGGTCGCGAACGATATAGCGCGCCGTAGCGTGGTCGACGGTTGCGGACGCGCCCTCAAGATGATAGAAGCCCTCGTAGCCCTCGGTGTATTCCGGGCGCTGCGCATAAGGGAGCAGCACGTTAAAGTCGCAGAACAGGTTGCCCGCGTTGACCATGCGGCCCTTGGCGTCACCGGGATGGATGGACTGGCCCTCAAAGCGAACGGTTGCCTCGGCGGCGTTAAAGCACTCCCACTCCAGCTCGCCAACGGGACCGCCGTCGACCGTGTAGGCGTACTTGCAGTCAAAGGCCTCGATATCCAACAGCTCGGCGCCGTGACCGATCTCCTCGTCCGGGCAAAAACAAATGCCGAGTGCGGGGTGGGGCAGCGAGGGGTCCTGAGCGATACGCGCGACAAGCGCCATGATCTCGGCGACGCCGGCCTTGTCGTCAGCGCCCAGCAGTGTGGTGCCGTCACTGCAGACCAGGTCCTCACCCACCAGGTCGTTCAGGGCGGGAAGCTTGGCGGTGCTCATGGCCACAGGCTTGCCGTCAACGGTACCGCAGACCAGGTCGCCGCCTTCGTAGTGCACAATGTGCGGCTTCACACCGGCGCCCGGCGCAACCTCGGTGGTGTCGAGGTGTGCGATCAGGCCCAGGGCGGGCTTGTTCTCCGCGCCCGCGCTCGCAGGAATATGCGCGCATACGTAAGCATGCTCGGTCACATGGGCATCGGCCGCGCCGAGCTCGCGCAGCTCCTTGGCCAGGATGTTGGCAAGGTCAAACTGAACGGTGCTCGAAGGCACCTGGTCGCAGTTTGCATCCTCGGATTGCGTGTTGATTTGGACGTAGCGCAAAAAGCGCTCAAGGACGTCGGGGTTCGTGGCGTTGTTTTCCATAAAGACCGCTCCAATCTTGGTCGTCGTGTGCAACAAGAACTCTAGCACGGTATGCCACGGCATACCGCGACACTTGGATGGGGTAGAATCAGCCTTTGAAAGCAGAAGGGACGGAAGGTCATGGATACGACAAATAGCTCGCGCGAGCTGCATCTAACGGTGGCGAACGAAGACTACTTGGAGTGCATGGTTCGCATCGAAAGCGAAGAAGGGGAGACCAATGGCGTGCGATCGGTCGACATCGCGCAGCGTCTTGGTGTCTCCAAGGCATCGGTCAATAAGGCAGTTTCGGCGCTTAAGGCGTCCGAGCTTGTCGAGCAATCGCATTACGGCAAGGTCATCCTGACCGACCGTGGTCGCGAGGTCGGCACGGCTATCTGGTACCGTCATCGCCTTATTCGCACGTTTTTGGTCCAGGAGCTCGGCGTCGATTTTGAGCGGGCCGATTCCGAGGCGTGCATGATGGAACATGCGCTTTCCGAGGACACGATGAGCCGCTGGCTCGCTTATCTCGAAAAACAGGGAATCAGCGTCGAGGAATAGCGAAACACATATATGGATACGAGTTATTACAACCGCCCCGGCGGCGAGGAACTTATGCGCCGCATGTCGAGCGAGACCCTGTTAACGCAGGGCCCCATGGGTAGCGTGCTGATGAGTGAATACGATGCCGCCGACATCCCACCGGCGTTTTGGAACCTTGCCGAGCCGCAGACTGTTTCTCGTATCCATCGCCTGTATGTCGCCGCCGGTGCGCAGGTGCTCATTACCAATACCTTTCAGGCATCAAGCTATGCCCTCAAGCAAGATCAGATTACGCCGTCCGTGGCTGAGGTCAATCGCGGTGCCGTCGACGATGCGCGCCAGGCGCACCCTCAGCTGCTGCTGGGCTCGATGGGCCCGATCGGCATTGAGTGGTTTGCCGAAGACTCTGCCGAGTATCGAGAAATCCGAGGCATTTCGCGAGAGCAGGCATACGCCCTGCTCAATGCTGGTGTTGACGGTCTGCTGATTGAGACGGTGACGTCTATCCGTAATTTGCAGCCCATGCTTGCCGGCGCCCAGGATGCCGCCGACGGCATGCCTGTTTTGGTGAGTTTTGTCGTTGACGATAAAGGCGACCTGCTAGGCGATGGCCTCAACATCGAGGCTGCTGTTTTGTACGCCGAAAAGCACGGTGCAAACTCGGTTGGCGTTAACTGCTGTGCACTTGCGGCCGCGAACGTGGCAGTGCCCAGGATGGTTGCATCGGCGACTACGCCCGTCACGGTACGCCCCAACGTGGGCAATCCGGTTCAAACTCAGGATGGCCCTGTGTGGCGCGAGAACCCCGAAGCCTTCGCGCGCGCTTGCATCGAATGGAGGCATGCCGGTGCCGCAATGGTGGGCAGTTGCTGTGGAACCACGGCGATCACCACGGCGGCGATGGCCGAGGCGCTCGATATATAAAGGTCAAAACCGCTCCATACGGGGCGGTTTTTTTTATTGCTTGCACATCGTCGGTGGCATTTGCCCAAATGGTGAATGCCGGTTTTGGCAGGTTGCTGGGCGAGCGCTGAGGGTATACCTCATGCGTACCATGATCCAAACACTGTGAGGTGTCTGCGCGTGTGCGCGATAATTCATTTTGGAACTGACGGTTGGCGCGCCCGCGTCGACGACGACTTTACCGCCGACAACGTTGCCCGCATTGCCGATGCCGTCGGCGAGTTGTGGCAAAAGACCAATCCCGGCAAAACAGTATATATAGGGTTCGACACCCGGCCGCAGGCGCGCGAGTTCGCTGAGCTTGCGGCAGGCGTGCTTGCGGCTCACGGATTGGACGCAGTGCTCGCATCTCGGCCTGTCCCGACCCCCGCCCTCACGTGGGCGGCGGCGTATGACGGCGAGGCCTGCGGTGCGCTCATGGTGACGGGGTCCCATCATCCGCAGGGGTATCTGTGCCTTAAACTACGCATGGGAGATGGCTCGACGGCCAATCAGGATGTCATCGAAGAGCTCGAAGAGACCATAGCCCCCGAGCCGATGGGGATCGAGGAACGCTATCGCACCGCGGATATTATTCCTGACTATATGCAGGCGGTGGCATCGTTTGTCGATGCCGACGCCATTCGAGCCGCTCACCTGCGTGTGGTAGTTGACCCCATGGGCGGCGCGGCTCAGGGATATCTTGCCGACCTGCTGCGGGAGCTAGGCGTCGAGGTGCACGAGATTCATGCCGGACAGTCGTCCGATCAAGAGGACATTTGCCCCGACCCTGTTGAGCCATGGGTGGACGCTTGCGAGCGTGCGGTTGTCGAGGACGGGGCGTGCGCGGGTCTGGTGACCGACGGCGATGCCGATCGTATCGGCGCGGTCGACGAACGCGGTAGATATATACATCCGCATCAAATCATGGCGCTTGTTTTGGGCGACCTCGTTCAATTTCGCAATTTGAAGGGGCGTGTCGTCGTCAATCTCTCGTGCTCGACGCTCGTGCGCCGCATTGCTGAGGCGCTTGGCTGTCGCGTGACCGTTAAGCCGGTCGGTTTCAAATTTATAGCTGCAGAGATGAAGAAAGGCGGCGTCCTCATGGGAGGCGAGGAGGCCGGCGGTATCGGCATCGCCGCGCATATGCCCGAGCGCGATGGAATCCTTGCTTGTCTGATTCTGTGTGAGCTTATGGCAAAGACGGGCGCGCCCTTGGGCGTTTTGGTCGATCAGCTCGAGGCCAGTTTTGGTAAGACGAGTTATGGGCGTCGCGATTTGCGCCTTGAGGCCGAAGACGCCGAATCGCTGCGAACGCTGCTTCCTGGCATGAACCCCAAATCGATTTGCGGCAAGGCGCCGCAGGCTGTAAGCCATATGGATGGTTTGCGTTTGGCATTCGAGGATGACACCTGGCTGCTGATCCGCCCCAGCGGGACCGAACCGGTGGTTCGCGTATACGCCGAGGGGTTCTCGGTGGAGGAGCGCGATGAGTTGCTCGATGCCGGCTGTGCTTTGGCAAAGGGAGCCTATCAGCTTTAGCCATATGACGCTTCACTATAAAGAGGCCCTCGGTGAGCGGTAGAGAACGGCTGACAAACGTAAGCAGGGTTTTAATATGTGTAGGAAATATGTACGCCCAGATTCCCGCCCCCGGGGGCCCTCCGGTCTGGCAATATATCTCCTTGCCGCGCGGC
>CALEDY010000055.1 GCA_937949355.1 uncultured Collinsella sp.
GGTGCGGGCGGCTCGGCCAACTCGACGGCTAATTCCTATAAGTACCTGCTGCAGGACCCCACGCCCCAAAAAGGCGCTCCTATGGGTGACACGACGTTCTTTACGCAGTTTACCGGCAATGCTGGCGTGGTCGATTCTAGCAAGGTCGAAATCGCGCCCATTGCAGATGCGATTTACGATGGCCAGATGCTCGACGCCTGGACGCTATTCTGCGCCATGGATGTGCACTGGAGCGACGACATCGGTATGTACTATCTTGCATGCGAGAAAGATGAGTTTGCCTCCTATCCGTATTTTCGCGTGAACTCATGGACGAATGCCTCCGGGGAACAGAACCCGACGCTGTGCTCAAGTCAGCCGTTGACGGTGAGCGTTTCGCTGCGTTTGTCGCAAGATGCAGCATGGACGACGCGCACGGTAACCATTCAGCCGTCGCAATCGTGTCTGTTTGTGGTGGGCGAGCCCGATTCGAGCGGGCAGCGTGATGTGATTTGGAACACGCTGAGTTCCAAAGCGAACTTGCTGAGCGTTAACACGCAGGAAGCTTTCATGAAGCAGGCGGGTCATGTCGATTCGGACGGGTATTTGAACGCCCTGCTGCAGGGTTGGCGCGAAGACGAGATATCCGTTCCGTACTTCTATACGTTGACGCCTGGCCGGCATGTGGTGATTCCCGGCGATGTTGTGCCGATTGATTCCGCCTATAAGGTGCGTTTTCAGGGATATTCGCTCGATGACGGCTATCGTTTGGACAATGATGCCACGAGCCCCAATAGTTCGCGTTTGCAGACGCTTGTAGATGTCGATGAATCTGCGGTGTCGGTCGACGGCGGCGTCGAGACCCTGCGCGTGCCCCGGGGCGTGCAAGCGGTCGATGACTATACCGATAGCCGTCAGCGCGAAGGTTTTACCTGGCAGGTCAACAATCTGGAGCTGCCGTCCTCGACGCTCTACGTTAACGTAAATGCCGGTTTCCAGGTGCTCGATGCCTACCATGTTGCGTCGGACAATCCTGTCTATGCCGCTACCGACGACGGCATCCTGACCTCTCAAGACGGTCAAGAGTATCTAGGCATTCCGTATAACACGCGCGAACTCAACGTTCCTGCTGATGTTACCAACGTTGTCGTGCCTGACCGCAATAAGCTCGACCGCATTGTTCTACATGCGTCTAAAGAGGGCGAGCTGCCTCAGATCGACGTGAGCGATTTGCAGGACTGCACCCTTGTGGTCGACGATGACGTTCTGCTCGATTTTATTACCGAGCATGCGAGCGAGTTGGATGATGCCTACAGCGTGTACCTCGCCCCGGCGAGCAACCCCAAAGTGCAGTTTATGTACTCGCAGGGCCTGGTATATAGCTTGGACTCGCAGATGGAAAGCGATTTGTACTGCGTGCTCGATACGGGCTCCAACATCGCCCTGGTGCAGATCTCCAACAACATCATAAAGGGCGCCTTTGCGGGCAATACCTCGGTCGATACGTTGGTGCTCATGCCGTGGTTTGGTGACGAGGTGACGCTCGAGGACGGCAGCCTTGCGGGCGGCTCGGTGCAGACCATTGTGTGCGCAACCGACGAGCAGGTTGCGTATGTCGAGCAGCATAAGGCTGCTGCCGGTGCGCCTGATGCGCAGGTGATCAAGGTGGGCCTGTCGCAGGAGGGATACCTCTATTACGACAGCGACGGCGAGATAATCCTGCTGTCTGCCGCGGGCGATGAGGACGGTAATCTGCCTGCGACCTTTGACGGCACGTTGCGCACGGACGACGGCAAGCAGCTCAAAGTGGACACCATCGCGCCGTACGCCTTCTCGGGCGATACGGAGCTCACGTTTGTCAACCTGGGCGAGGGCACGAGCAAAATCGGTCGCAACGCGTTCGAGAACTGCCAGAACCTTCAGGGTGTGTTTATCGGCACGCGCGATAGCATCGATGTGGAGGCCAATACCTTCAAGGGCTGTACGAGCCTAAGCTTTGTGGCGTCGCGTGCCCGGAGGGGCGTCTTTGCCACGGCTGAGAATCCAAACCCTGACGGATGCACCTGGTACGCGCCGGATGGCGACATTCAGGGCTATGACAGCCGCTTTACCGCCATCAAAGGTATTTACGATTTTGATTGCGATGTGCAGAGTGACGATACCGTTCTTCTCTACGGCTACTTCGATGACGATGAGAAGGGTAAGCCCAGCATCTTGCTCGGCGCGCCCTCGATGCTCAGCGGCACGATTGAGCTGTTGCCGAGCACGGTTGAGATCTTTGGCGGCTATTCCTCGTCCGGCACCAGGGACCTGCCCGGCGCGTTTGAGGGAACCGGTGGCGTGTGGGATATCGATTGGTCTTCGGCGCCCCGCTTGGAGTACATCGATCGCTACGCCTTTAGGAATTCGGGTATCGCCGGCGATCTGAACATCGATCTTCCCGACAACGACATCTCTGTCGGTGTGTCGGCGTTCGATGGCTGCACGAACCTTACGTCCGCATCGCTCCATGCGGCAACGCTCGATATCAACGACCAGGCATTCACGAATTGTCTGAGGCTTACGAGCGCATCGTTTAAGGCAGATTTCAAGGGCGACTACGATAAGGCTACGGGCCTGGGCTCTCAGAATTATTTGGCATCCTCGGTGTTTGGCAACGACGCTAACTTTACGAGCCTGAAGGTCGGCACCGGTATCGCGACGCTAGGCTATCCGTCGCCGGGCGTGGGCTTCTTCTTTGACGGGTCGACCGATGCTGGGGAAGAGGCTAGCCGCATTCGCCTGTCGGTGCCCAGTGGCATGGAGCAGGCGTATCTTAACGCGTGGGTCTACGGCTTTATTGGCTACGACGACTACGAGACCTATTTCGAAGAAGTCTATTGGAATATGTTCACGGACTTCTATATGGGGCTGGGCCCAGAGCCGACGGTTGAGGCGGTCGAGGCACAGATGGCTAAGAACCTGCTGGAGCCCGAAAACCGCTTGCGCACCATGATGGGGCTGCCGCTGGTCGAAGCATCCACGGTCATCAAAACGGACGATGACGCGCCTGAGACCAATGAATGGAAGATCGAGGACAACGGCGATGGAACCGCCACACTGGTCTCGGCGCCGTCCGATATTGAGCGGGCTGAGCTGTCGAGCGTGTTGACGGGACCAACCGTAATCGCCTCGAATGCCTTTTCGCGCTGCTCAAACCTTACCGAGATCGTGCTGTGCGATAAGGTGGCCGGTATCCAGAGCGGTGCGTTTATGAGCTGCAGTGCGACCGTGACGCTGCCTGCCGGTTGTCCGCTGCCCATGCTGCTGGGCGGCAACAAGAACATGTCGTTCTCGTTTGGTGGTAGCGTAACGCTCGATGTTGACGAGGCGGTCCGCGAGGTGCTCCTTAAGGCCTGGTCTCGTCAGATGATCGGGGTCTATATGGACGATGACGAGCAGAGATACGTCGAAGATAGGTGGTTCGACAATGTCGGTTTCAATGACGAAACGGGCGAATTGGAACCGCCGACCTTCGACGCGCTCAATAAGGCTGTGAACGAGCCCATCATAGAGTGCGAGAATCGCCTGCGCGCGATGATGGGCATGGAGCCTATCGCCGATATCAGCGAGCTGTCCAATCCCATCGATATCAATGAGTATCCCGATTTTTGGATTGCCGGCTAGGAAGAGGACTTACGAAGCTAGGCAGCCCCAGTCGATGGGGCTGCTGCCGTTTTGCTCGAGCAGATGGTTAGTGGCCGAGAAGGGGCGCGACCCCATAAAAGCCGAGAGCTCCGCCGTGGCCCGGTTGGCCGAAAGCGGCGAGGGGTGTGTGGACGCCAGACAGAACTTGCCGGTCGCTTCGCCTGCACCAGTTGCGGCGAGCTTGCCCTCGACCATCTGCTGGGCAAAGCGTCCCCACGCCAAAAAGACCACGGGCTGCGGCAGTAGGCAGCAGCGCTCGATGACGTAGTCGGTCAGGATGCTCCAGCCCAGCTTGGCGTGTGAGTTGGCGGCGTGCTCACGTACGGTGAGCGTGGTGTTAAGGAGCAAGACTCCTCGCTGCGCCCATGGCGTTAGGTCGCCCGTGGCGGGAATGGGGCAGCCAAGATCGGCATTGAGTTCCTTATAGATGTTGCGCAGACTCGGCGGCAGCTTGGTCTGCGTCGCGGGAACCGAGAACGATAATCCCATGGCTTGGTTTGGGCCGTGGTAGGGGTCTTGACCTAAGATGACAACCTTGACTTGGTCTGCCGGCGTGTAGGCGAGCGCGTTGAGGATGTCATCTTGCGCCGGGTAGATGGTCTGCTCGGCACGCAAAAGGGCGATGCGCTCGAGCAGCTGGTTCGTGGTGTCACGTACCGGCTGCGGCGCATCGCCCAGCCAAGTTGCTATGTTGCGGTCGCGAGTTGCGGTGTCCATGAGGCTCCTTTACGGCAGATGCTTTGCTGGCATCTATTGTAAGGGCGCCTTTGTGGAGCGAGGCCAATGGCATGAATAAAAAGCGCGTGTCCTAGGAGACGTGCTCGGGTGCTCCTGCCATGCGGGTGCGGGCGTTCGTGCGTGCGAAAAGGCGCGGGAGCTCGACGGTCGCCACCATCACGCCGGTCAGGATGAGCGCGCCGCCAAAGAAGGCGATGGGGCTCAGGACCTCGCCAACCAGGAAGAACGAGAAGACGGCGGAGCAAACCGGCTCGAGCGAGAAGGCAAAGCCGGTGGTCTCGGCGGGCACGTAAGGCTGCACGAGCGTCTGTGTGATGAAGCCGTAGGCCGAGCAGATGAGTGCGAGTGCGACGACAACCACGATCTCGCTCGGGGTGCTGGGAAGCGTAAAGCCGCCAAAAGCGCATGCGGCGATGCCCGAGAACAGACCGGCAAAGCCCAACTGCCAAACGCCCAGGCCCAGGGGGTCGACTTCCTCGACAAAGTGCTTGGCGACGATGATATGGCCGGCATAGACAAAGGCGGAGAGCAGCATAATGAGCGCGCCGGGGTTGAGGCTGGTAAAGTCGGCACCCGAGAGCAGCAGCATACCGCAGGTGACAATAGCGGTGCCGACGAGCACCTTGCGTTCGGGAGCGCGACGCAGCAGGGCGGCGTTGGCAAACGGCACGATCACGACCGTCAGACTCTGCAAAAAGCCGGCGGTTGAGGCAGAGGTGAGGCTGGAGCCCAGGCACATGCAGGTGAGCTCGGTTGCCATGATGGCGCCGATAATGGCGGCGCGGACCATCAGGTCGCGGTTGATGCGGAACGCGTGCTTGTGGAAGAGCAGCAGGCAGGCCGCGAAGGCGATGAGGCAGCGCAGTGCGACGATGCTCGTGGCGTTCATGCTGTCCATGCCGATTTTCATGAGGGGATACGAAAAGCCCCATGCGATGGGAACGGAAAACGAGAGCGCGATTGCTTTTTTGCGATCCATGGGACTCCTTTTGTTACAGAATGGTTTCGCAAAAAGGATTCTGCTCCCAGATATGGATGTAGTAAAGCGAATGTATCTTCAGTATGATTAAGAAAAGCTAAAGTAGGCGCGAAAAGCGCTGGCAAAACGTTTTACGGCTGCATCGTTGTGGAGGCAAGATGGCATCGCGGTATCAGATTGTTTGTATGGTGGTCGATTGCGGCAGCCTTAAGGGCGCGGCCGATGAGCTGGGCTATACGCAAAGCGCGGTGAGCCAGGCCGTCAAGGCGCTCGAACGTGAGCTGGGCACCACGCTTATCGAGCGCGGCAAGCAGGGTGTTTCGCTTACGCGTGACGGCAAGCAGTATCTGCCGTATCTGCGCCAAATTGTAACGGCCGAGGCCGAGCTCGAAGGCAAGCGTCAAGAGTTGCTGGGCCTGTCCTCGACCGATATCCGTATTGCGACGTTTACCAACGTGAGCCGAACCGTGCTGCCGCGCGTGATCCGCGATTTTGGGACGCTGCATCCGGGCGTGCGCTTTACCCTCAAACAGGGCGATTACACGCGCAACGCCCAGTGGGTGCACGACGGCGTGGTGGACTTTTGCTTTACGGCGCGCGGATTTACCGCCGGGCTCCAAAAGCGCGTGGTCTATCACGACGAGCTGGTGGCGCTGCTGCCGGCAACGCATCCGCTGACGGCAAAGGAAAAGGTCACGCTGGCCGATTTGGCGTCCGAGCCATTTGTTCTGCTGGACGAGGGTGAGCAGAGCCTGGTGCTCGACGCGTTTGCCGCGCATGGGCTGTCACCGCATGTGACAAGCGAGGTCACCGATGACTACACCATTATGGCGATGGTGGAGGAGGGCCTGGGCGTGAGCATGCTCTACCGGCGTACCGTCGAGGGCATGCGGGCCGATATTCGCGTGCGGCCCATTGTGCATGCCCCCTCGCGCGACGTGGTGGCGGCTTGGCGCAGCTGGGATACTATGCCCATTGCCACCAGACGCTTTATCGATTACATGAGCTCGCATATCGTCAATTAGCGATTGCGCGGCGCTTGAGGTTTCGTCTAGCGTGCCTCTGCCTTGGCCTGGGCCAGGCGGTAAGTGCGCGCGGGATGGCAGAGCAGCACGGCTACGACCATAAAGAACGCCGTGGTGCCCAGGCTGATGGGGTAGACCATCATGATGTTTGCGAAGGTGCGGAAGTTGGGGAAGACGCAGAACACCCAATAGAAGCGAATGCCGCAGACGCAGATCATGGTAATGAGGGCGGGCAGGAGCGAGATGCCAAAGCCGCGCAGATAGCCGGACATGTTTTCGTAGAACATGCTAAAGGCGTACGCGGGGAAGATCGAGCACACGCGGATATAGCCGATCGAGACGATATTGGGATCGCTGTTGAACAGTGACAGGATCTCGCGCCCCAAGCCGACGATGAGAACGATGGTGGTGAGCGCGACAATGCCGCCCTCGACCAGGCAGACCTTGAGCGTCTTGGTGCAGCGGTCGATCTGGCGCGCGCCGTGGTTTTGTCCCACAAAGGTGGTGCAGGCCTGGCTAAAGCTGTTGAGTAGGTTGTAGCACACGTACTCCAGGCTCATGGCGGCGCTCGATGCGGCCATGACCTCGGTACCCAGGCTGTTGATGGCGGACTGGATGATGATGTTGGCGACGGCAAAGACAGCGCTTTGGACGCCGGCGGGCAGGCCGATCTTGACGATGCGCTTGAGGGCGACAGGGTCGATAGCAAGGTCGCGCGGGGTAACGCGGACGACGGAATCGGTCTTGAGCAGGCGGATAAAGAGCGTGACGGCGCTCGTCGTATAGGCGATGGCCGTGGCGATGGCAACGCCGGCGACGCCCCAGTGCAGTACGGGGACAAAGATGAGGTCCAGGCCGATGTTGAGGACGGTGGATACGGCGAGCGCCTGCAGCGGCATGCGGGTGATGCCGACGGAGCGGAAGATGGCGGCTTCGAAGTTGTAGAGCAGGATCGAGGGCATGCTCAGCAAAAAGACGCGCAGGTAGAGTGATGCGAGCGGCATGGTCTCGGCAGGGACGTTAAGCGCGGCGAGCATGGGCTCGGCGAAGATCTCGCCCAGTGCGATGACGACAAAGCCCACGAGTGCCATGAGGATCGAGGTGTGGACGGCACGCTTGACCATGTTTTGGTCGTTGCGGCCGATGGCGTTGGCAATAACCACATTGGAGCCAAGCGACAGGCCGATAAACAGGTTAATCATCAGGCTGGTAAGCGGAACGTTGGAACCGACCGCCGCCATGGCAAGGGTTCCCTGGTCGCCCGAGAAGTTGCCGATAATAACCGTGGCGATGAGGTTCGACAACTGCTCAAGGATGCTCGTGGCGGCCACGGGGAAGGCGAACAGGGGAATGTTGCGCCACAGCGAGCCGGTCGTCATGTCAATGTGCTTAGATGCGGTATCAGCCATACGCTCTCAATCTCTTATATGCTTGTTCACGCTTATTTGCGCAGACGATGATACTCCTAATGCGATCAGCCGGTACTTGAGGGGGAACGTTTCTTTTCTGTCAGCACATAGACTAGTCATTGGGGACGTTCTTAAACGACTAGTCGTTGGGGACGTTCTTGAATGACTAGTCGTTTAAGAACGTCCCCAATGACTAGGTGGGGGAGGCGTGAGACAATGGTGGGCGTTGTGTTGTCCGTGCTAAGGAGTTGCCATGTTGTTGTGTCCCGTTTGCCATGAGCCGTTGGTGGACGACGAGCGTGGGGCTGTATGCGCGGGCGGACATCGGTTCGATCGTGCGCGCGAGGGCTACCTGTACCTGTTGCGCTCGTCTAAGAGTGGTGACTCTATGGGCGATCCTAAGTCACAGGCTCGCAGCCGTCGTGACTTTCTGAACCGCGACTACTATGCGCCGCTGCGCGACGCGATGGTCGAGTTGGTGCGCGATCGAGCGGCTGAGCGCGGGGCGTCCACGGACAAGCCGCTGACTTTGCTCGATATCTGCTGTGGTGAGGGTTACTACACGAGCGCCATGGGCTCGGTGTCGAACGTGGATGCCTACGGCTTTGACCTGGGCAAGGAAATGGTGCGCCTGGCTGCCAAGCGAGGTGGCGCGACGTATTTCGTTGCCAACATGAAGGACGTCCCCGTGGCGGATGGCTCGTTCGATATGGTGACCGAGCTCTTTGCTCCCTTTAACGAGCGCGAGTTTGCCCGCGTGCTAGCGCCCGAGGGCTCGCTCTACACCGTGGTCCCGGGTGCGCGCCATCTCTTTGGGCTCAAGGAAGTGCTCTACGACACGCCGTACCTGAACGATGAAAAACTGCCGACAACCGAGGCGCTCGAGCTTGTCGGCCGGCAGAAGATCGCCGCGCATATCACGCTCGAGACGTCGGAGGATATCGAGGCCGTGTTCCAGATGACGCCGTACTACTATCGCACGCGTCGCGAGGATCGCGAACGCCTAGCGGGTCTGCAGCGGCTCGAGACGGATGTCGAGTTCGTGATCGCGGAGTACCGGCATCGGTAACGGACAGCGTCCCTGCGCATCCACCTCTCATGAAAGCGCTCCCGAAGTCATTTAAGACTTCGGGAGCGCTTGCGTAGTGTGTTTTGTGAGCGCCCCAGCGTGGGGATCAGCTGCTTACAGGCGATCGGCGGCTTCCTTCTTGACTTTGTTTGCCGCCGAGAACAGCAATGCGTCGAAGATGACGAAGATGATGCTCAGAACGTTCATGGTGTGGCTGATACAGCTGAGCGCTACCGCCGCAATGGCAATGACGAGCGCGACGATGCTTGCAGTCAAGACGCTCTTGACGGTTGACGGCTTGTTCGATCCCTTGATGCCGAACACGCCGGCGACAAGCACGATAACGCCATGGACGGTGGAGACGATGCCTCCCGTCATGCCGTTGGTGGCTTCTGTGGTCATCGACATGACACCCAGAATAATCTGAACGATGCCGAAGACCACAGCGAGTAGGGAAAGGACCTTCAACATTTTGCGTGCGTTGCTCATGGTATTCCTTTCGGTTGAGTGGACGGGCGCGGCGCAAATGGCGGCCCGTTGGAACGCATCTGATATCAACCAGCCATTTTAGCTGAATTACGTGCAAGGACAACTTGGATCACCAAGGCACTGTGCTTGAGCGAGGCGCGGGATCGAACCTTACGGAAGCGAAAGCTAGGCGTAAGCCAAATCGATGGCAGCGTATGCTCAGCGCTGCGATGATGGGGCCATGATAAGAGCTGGACCGAAGGAGGAGCCATGATGTACGGAGCAGAGCAAGTGCGCGAGCCGCGGTCGTTGGGAAGGCGCATGAGTGATTCGGTGATCGCTACCGTGTGCACGGGATTGATGGCGGTGCTTTGCATTGGGATGTTGTGGGCCATGTCGCATGTGGGACAATAGCGGACGGTTGGGTGCCGACATGAATGGCGCCCATGTATTCGTTTTGTTTGCTAAGGAGTGCCCATGGGCGTCGTCGATCCCTTTTCTGTTGCTCGGGCTGCAGGGCTCGAGCTAACCAGGGTGCCCGAGGGCCTTACGCTCACCGATGGCGCGATGGAGCTGCGAGCCGATTTTGCCCGCATGCTTCCGCGACTCAAGCAGGGCCGCCTGCAACAAGAGCTGTTGGTGAAAGCCGCCCGCGCGAAAGGCGTCGAGCATCCGTGGGCAATCGATGCCACGGCGGGCTTTGGCGAGGATTCGCTGCTGCTGGCCGCCGCGGGCTTTAGGGTCGATCTGTATGAGCAGGATTGTGTTATTGCAGCGCTCCTTCAGGATGCCCTAGATCGTGCCGCGGAAGATCCGGCGCTTGCGGATGCCGTGGCCCGCATGCGTCTGCATGCCGGCGAGGATAGCATCGCCGGCCTTCACCGGACGGCCGAGTTGATCGAGCAAGGCGAGCTTGCCGCGCCCGACGTGGTGTATCTGGACCCCATGTTTCCCGAGCGCACTAAGAGTGCAGCGGTCAAAAAGAAGTTTCAGTTGCTGCATCATTTGGAGCAGCCGTGCGCCGACGAGGAGACGTTGGTCGAGGCCGCACTTGCCGTGCATCCGCGCAAAGTCGTTATTAAACGACCGGCGAAGGGGCCGCTGCTTGCCGGTATAAAGCCGAGCTACCAGCTTGCGGGCAAGGCCGTGCGCTACGACGTTCTGGTGCCGCCGCGCCCGTAGTCTGTCGAGTAGCGCTCAACGCGAGGGCGCAGCGCGACCTATTTCCAAGGGTGCGACGTCAGGTGCCAGCCGCCGCAGTATTCGCATTTGTAGCAGGCCAAACCACGCCGCCCGCGGTTTTCGCAGTCGGCCATAACTGCCTCGGCCTCGGCGCGTGTGTCGTAACGGTTTTTGCGTTCGCACGACTTGTAACGCCAGGCTTCATCGCGCTCGGCGTCTAGGGCGTCGCGGCGCTCGTCCTCGCGCGCAAACAGGTCGCTCATATCGCCGCCGGTAGCAGCGCCCAAAAACTCGCTTTTGGCCTTTGACCAGGCGGCTCGCTTTTTGCTTCCCATCTGCTTCGCGCCCCTCTCCAAACGCTGGTATCATTGCTCAACCAAAGTGATACCAATAAACGTGAGGTCGCCGCGTGATGATCAGAAAAACCCTCGATACCGACATTCCCGCCGTCATGGCTATCTATGACGCAGCCCGCGCCTTTATGCGCGCACATGGCAACGCCACGCAGTGGCCCGAGGGCACGCCTTCGGCCGAGCAGCTGGCTGCCGATATTGCCGCCGGTGGCAGCTATGTGTGCGAAGTCGACGGCCGCGTGGTAGCGACGTTTGCCTTTCTGCCGGGGCCGGACGAGTGCTATGACGTAATCGAGGATGGCCAATGGCGTAGCGACACTCCGTACGCCGTGCTGCACCGTGTGGCGTCCGATGGCACCGTGCACGGTGTCGCGGCTGCGATGTTTGCCTTTGCCAAGGAGCGTGCCGATCACCTGCGCATCGACACGCATCAGGACAACCTGCCCATGCAGGGAGCCATCGCCAAGGCCGGGTTTAAGCGCGCCGGTATCGTATATGTGTCGGACGGTACGCCGCGCGTCGCGTTTGATTGGCTGCGCGAGGCGTAAGAGCGACGCCTCTTATCAATAATTCGCGCGAACGAAAATGGTCCCACCCGGGGCCATTTTCGTTCGCTGCGCTGTTTTGCAAGCCGGCTTTCGCAAGGCGCGAACCTACGAAAATCGCCGCGCGGCAACGCGGGGCGATGAGCTCGGTCGGGGGATAGGGCCCGCTTCGCCCACCGGCCCGTAAATTGTATCATCCAGTGTGGAGCGTGAACGCCCGTTGCCGCGTGCGATGGGCTTGCAATAAGAGGAGAGCCATGTCGAAGCAAGCGGTCGTTGGAATCTTGGCGCATGTCGATGCCGGCAAGACCACGTTGGCCGAGGCCATGCTGTTCAACGCGGGCCGCATTCGCAAGCGTGGCCGCGTGGACGATGGCGATTCGCATCTGGACACTAACACGATCGAGCGCGAGCGCGGCATCACGATTTTCTCGTCGCAGGCCGTGCTCGACCACGGCGATACCCACGTCATGCTCGTGGATGCTCCCGGCCATGTCGATTTTTCTGCCGAGGCGGAGCGCACACTGCGTGCCCTGGACTACGCGATTCTGGTGGTGGGCGCCAACGATGGCGTGCAGGGGCACACCGAAACCCTGTGGCGCCTGCTTGCACGCTATGACATCCCGACGTTCATCTTCATCAACAAGATCGATTTGGAGAATCCCGGCCGCGAGGTTTTGCTGGCACAACTTGGGCAACGTCTTTCCGAGGGCTGCCTGGATGCCAGCGAACTGCTGGCGGACGGCGCCGTTCAGGAGGACGCTGCTGCGTTGGACGAGGCGGCGCTCGAGGAGTTTCTTGAGGCGGGCGAGCTTTCTGTTGCAACGCTGTCGCGCATGGTTGCCGAGCGCAAGCTATTTCCCTGCTTTGCCGGCTCGGCTCTCAAGGACCAAGGCGTGGACGAGCTGCTGGATGGCATATGCGCGCTGATGCGCGAACAGGCGTGGCTCCCGGAGTTTGCCGCGCGCGTCTATCGCGTCAGCCGCGGGGATCGTGGCGAGCGCTTGGCTTGGGTTAAAGTGACCGGCGGCACGCTGCATGCCAAGCAGATGATTGACGGACGTTCCGGCGCCGAGGCATGGGAGCAGAAGGTCGATCAGGTTCGCATCTATAACGGCGAGAAGTATGAGCTTGCCCAAGAAGTTGCCGCTGGCGGTATTTGTGCCGTGACGGGTCTTGCGCACGTTCGCCCAGGGGACGCCTTGGGCGCGGAACCCGCGTGCGATGCGCCCGTCATTGCGCCAGTTCTCACCTATACGGTGCTTCCGGGCGAACACGACGTCCACACGGTGTTCAAAGCATTGACTGAGTTGGCGGATGAAGATCCTATGCTCGGCGTAAGCTGGAACACGCATCTTGAACAAATACATCTGCAGCTCATGGGAGCGGTGCAGCTCGAGGTCGTGCAGCGCGTGCTGGCCGATCGTTTTGGCCTTGCGGTCGAGTTTGAGCCCGGCGGCATCCTCTATAAGGAGACCATTTCGCAGCCGGTCGAGGGCGTGGGCCACTTTGAGCCACTGCGCCACTATGCCGAGGTGCATCTGCGCTTGGAGCCGTTGTCGGCGGGCTCGGGCGTGCAGTTTGGCACCGTGACCTCGACCGACGAGCTCGATCTTAACTGGCAGCGTTTGGCGCTCACCAACGCTATGGAGCGCGATCACCTGGGCGTGCTGACCGGCTCGCCTATCACCGATGTGCGCATTACGCTCACGGGCGGCCGTGCGCATGCCAAGCACACCGAGGGCGGCGATTTTCGCCAGGCCACGTATCGCGCGATTCGCCAGGGGCTCATACAGGCGCGTGAGGCCGGCGCGGCGGTGCTGTTGGAGCCGTGGTATCGCTTTGAGCTCGAGGTGCCGGGGGAATGCGTGGGCCGGGCGCTCTCGGATGCCACGCGCATGGGTGCCGAGTACGAGCCGCCGGCGATGGCGGGAGACCGGGCAAAGCTTGTGGGTCGCGTGCCAGCATCCGAGGTGCAGGATTATGCGCTGGAGGTGGCTGCCTACACGAGCGGTCGTGGGCACCTGTACCTGGAGTTCGCCGGCTATGCGGCTTGCCATGATGCCGAGCACGTAATCGAGACGGCCGCCTATGAGCCCGAGGCCGATCTGCCCAACACGCCCGACTCGGTCTTTTGCTCTCACGGCGCCGGTTACACGGTCAAATGGTACGACGTACCCGCCGCGGCACACGTAAAGGTCGGTCCCACCACCTTCCGCCCCTGGCGAGCAGCAGACGCGGAGTTTTTCGGCCACATGTGACAAAGTGGCAGTTCCTTTGTTACATGCTATTGGTATAACTCGGTATAAGTTGGTATAACTATTACCAGGGTTTACCGATCCGAGGAGGCCGACATGAATCCAAATCCCTTTAAGCCAACGGCAGGCAAGCGGCCTCCGATGCTCATCGGTCGAGAGTCGGTCATCGAAGATTTCGAGGAGGGGCTCGATAACGGCGCTGGAGCGCCGGGCAGGCTCATGCTCATTACGGGAAACCGCGGCTGCGGCAAGACGGTTCTCCTGCGGGAGCTGCAACGTCTAGCCAATGAGCGTGGATGGGCGGTTGTCTCCGATTCCGCCTCGCTTGGCCTATGCGACCGCCTGGCCGATGCGCTTCGCTCGAATAGGCCGGTTGTGACGTCAATGGAGTTCGGTCCGTCGTTTGGCCGGATGTCGGTCGAGGCGGCGCGAGCAAAGGGCGAGACGTTGCGAGGGCTGGTCAACGAGCGCCTCAAGAAACTCGGGCCGGGAAAGGGCTTACTGTTTGCGATTGACGAGGCCCAATCGGCGTCTATCGAGGAACTGGCGGCGCTGGCCGTTCTCTATCAGCAAGTGCTCGGAGATCAAGATGCCACGGGCTTGCTCGATAGCGACCAGCGCGGTCTTGCGCTGGTATTTGCTGGCTTGCCCAGCATGGTTGATGGCTTGCTCGAAGAGCCGAGCGTGACGTTTTTGCGCCGTGCCCAGCAGCGTGCGCTGGGGGCGATCTCTTTGCCCAAGGTGCGTGATTCATATATCCAGACGGTCAAAGACGCCGGTCTTTACGTTGACGCGGAGACGGCGGACCTTGCGGCACACAAGAGCATGGGGCATCCCTATATGGTTCAGCTGGTGGGATATTACATGTGGCGGTCTGCTGTCCGGCGTGACTCGCGGGTCATTGAAGAGTGCGATGTTGAGGCTGGGCACACGGATGCCATCTCCGAGTTCTATGAAGCAGTTGACGCGCCCCTGTATTACGGACTGCGCAGTCCACAGCGCCTCTTTATCGAGGCTATGGCGGTTGACGAGGACAAGCCGACGCGCATGGCGGACATCATTGAGCGTTGCGACCGAACCCAAAGCTGGGCGAGTAAATATCGCGCAAGCCTGATTCGCGAGCGCGTCATCGAGGCTGCCGGATACGGCCTCGTCCGGTTTACCGTGCCCATGCTGGGCGCGTACATTCGCGATCGCGTTCTATGGCATGAGTAGGGTGATAAAGGTGACGGAACAGAAGATGAACCCGCAGGCTATCGAGGTGCGTGGCGCGCGCGTCCATAACCTCAAAGACATCGATATCGATATTCCGCTGGGAAAGCTCGTGGGTATTGCCGGCGTGTCGGGCTCGGGCAAGAGCTCGCTGGCGTTGGGTGTTCTTTATGCCGAGGGCTCGCGCCGTTACCTGGAGGCGCTCAGCACCTATACCCGTCGTCGCCTGACGCAGGCAGAACATGCCCAGGTGGACGAGGTGCTGCACGTACCGGCAGCGCTCGCGTTGCATCAGCGCCCGAGCGTTCCGGGCGTGCGCTCGACCTTTGGCACCATGACCGAGCTCAACAACAGCTTGCGGCTGCTCTTTAGCCGTTGCGCCCATCACGTGTGTTCCCGCTGCGGGGCTCGTGTGGAGCCGAGTCTCAATGTGGCCGCGGGCCTGTCGCTTGCGTGCCCGTCGTGCGGCCGCGAGTTCTACGCGCCGAGCGCCGAGGATCTTGCCTTTAACAGCGGCGGTGCGTGCCCGACCTGCGGCGGCACCGGCGTTATGCGCGAGGTGGACGAAGCGAGCCTGGTGCCCGACGAGTCAAAGACCATCAACGAAGGCGCGGTACTTCCCTGGGGTACGCTCATGTGGGACCTGATGAAACAAGTCGCCGGCGAGATGGGCGTGCGAACTGACGTGCCATTTAACCAGCTCACAGCGCATGAGCGCGATATTGTGTTCCACGGCCCGGCGGTTAAGAAGCATATTCTCTACGTGCCCAAAAATGGTGAGGGTGCCACGCCGCTCGACTTTACCTACTACAACGCCGTCTATACCGTCGAGAATGCGCTTGCCAAGGTCAAGGACGACAAGGGGCTCAAGCGCGTCGCGCGCTTTTTGCGCGAGGGGCCGTGCCGCGATTGCGGTGGCACGCGCCTTTCCGAGGGGGCGCGCCAGCCACAGGTGCGCGGTATCAATTTGGCACAGGCGGCGGCTATGACGCTCGGCGAGGCGATTGAGTGGGTGCGCGGCGTGCCCACGTCGCTGCCGGACGAGATGCAACCCATGGCGACGGACATCTGCGATTCGTTCTTGAGTACGGCTCGTCGTCTGGTCGACTTGGGGCTCGACTACCTCGCGCTCGACCGCGCCGGTGCCACGCTCTCTACGGGCGAGCGTCAGCGCGTGCAGCTTGCCCGTGTGGTGCGCAATCGCTCGACGGGCGTGCTTTATGTGCTGGACGAGCCCTCGATTGGCCTGCATCCGGCCAACGTCGATGGACTGGTGGGCGTGATGCGCGACCTGGTGGGCGATGGCAACACCGTGGTTGTTGTCGACCACGATACACGTGTGCTGGCGGAGGCTGATTATCTGGTCGAGATGGGCCCCGTTGCCGGAGCAGGCGGCGGCAACGTAATCGCCGCTGGTACGGTAGACGAGGTAGAACAATCGCAGGGCAGCCGTATCGCGCCGTTTTTGCGCGCCGAGCCCAAGCGCTTGCGTCCGCAGGTGACTGACGACGAAATGTTCGACCAGGGCCACATCCGCATGGCGACCGAGGCCATTCACACCGTTAAGCCGCTCGAAGTCGATATCCCGCGCGGCCGTCTCGTCGCGGTGACGGGTGTTTCTGGTTCGGGTAAGACAACGCTTGTGCTCGAGACGTTTATCCCTGCACTCAAGGCGCAGGCCGCGGGCGAGCGCCTGCCAGGCCATGTGCGCTGGATCGATGCCGAGGGAATCGCCCGTGCCAACCTTATCGACGCTACGCCCATTGGTGCCAATGTGCGCTCGACGGTGGCGACCTATGCCGATATCCACGATGAGCTGCGCCGCGCCTTCGCCCGTACGCCCGAGGCCAAGGCTGCCGGCTACAAGGCGGGTGCCTTTAGCTACAACACCGGTGCCCTGCGCTGCCCCACGTGTGATGGCACGGGTTCCATATCGCTCGATGTGCAGTTTTTGCCCGACGTCGAGATTGTCTGCCCGGCATGCCGCGGCTCGCGCTACGCCGAGGTCGCCTCGCATATCCACCGCGAGGGCAAGGACGGGAGTCTGCTTACGTTGCCGCAGCTCATGGATATGAGTGTGGACGAGGCCCTCGACGCCACGGTGGGTCTCAAGAAAGTTCAGGCGCGCTTACAGACCTTACACGACTTGGGCTTGGGCTATCTCACGCTCGGTGAGCCCACGCCGGCGCTCTCGGGCGGCGAGGCGCAGCGTCTTAAGCTTGCGAGCGAGATGGGCCGCGTGCAGGATGATGCCGTATTCGTATTCGATGAGCCCACGATCGGCCTGCATCCGCTCGATGTTCAGGTGTTGCTGAGTGTATTTGACGGCCTCGTTGCCAAAGGCGCCACAGTTGTCGTGATCGAGCACGACCTCGACCTTATCCGTAACGCCGATTACGTAATCGACATGGGCCCGGGCGGTGGCGACGCGGGCGGGCAAATCGTGTGCGCCGGCACGCCGTCGGATATCGCTGCTTGCTCCAAGAGCATTACCGGTTGTTATCTATAGGCGATGCGACAAAGGGGCACTCCTTTGTCGCATTGACTTCTATTTCACGCATTGAGCCGCGAGATAGTCGCGGAAGAATGGCAATTCAAATGCGACGAGCCCTCGTCCTCGTTCCCCGATGATGCCGGCATCTATCATGCGGCGTCGGTAGCGGGAGACCTGCTGCGGCGAACGCTTAAGGCGCTCGACAAGGTCGGCGGTGGTGGACTCTTCCTCGTCATCGAGCATGGCGATGAGGAATCGCTTGTCCTCTGCAGTGAGTTCCCGATAGGTTGCCGCGAGGATTCGGTCGTCCATCTCGTCGCGCGCGATTTTGATTCCCAGGTCAAAGTCGCGTGACGAGATTTCCTTCGAATCGCTTGTGAGATCCCAGGCACGGTAGCCTACGAGTTGCAATAGGAAGGGAAAACCAGAGATCGAGCGAACGGCTCTATCGATTCCCTCAGCATCTGCCAGGCGATCGTTTTCCTGGATCGTGCGAATCAAGGCCTCGCGTACGTCATAGTCGGCAATGCGACCCAGATGATATTGCTGGGCGCGACGAAGGAACGAGACCGTCTTGTGGTTCAGCAACGTCGAGACGTTGTTGGGAAGTCCCGCCATGAGCAGGGCGACGCGTTTTCCATCGGTCACAAAGTGCTGATACGTGGCCGCGAGCTGAATCATCTCGTCGAGCGTCGGATCGACCTCATCAACCGTGACGAGCAGTCCGGTGCCCGCCTCGTTGAGCTGGTCGATGATGTCGCTCATGCGATAGCGCCAGGTTGAGACATCATGAACGCGATTGACCTCGATGCTGCCGAATGGTGCAATTCCGAGACCGGTTACTTCGAAATCGTTAGACGGGTCGATGAGATGGCCTGCAGCACGTTTCGCCCCGAACTCGATTTCCTCAAGCATTCCCGGGAGCGCGGTCGTCTTTACGGCAATCCAGCCGTGGGATTCCGCCCTTGTCGCAAGCGACGACATGAGAGCGGTTTTGCCGGTTCCACGCGCGCCTGAGAAGATCGAGGTCAATTCCGGGCGCCTGCGCTGACTCAAGAAGGCACGGTCCAAATCCCGAATAATCTGTTGTCTGCCAGCGAGATGAGCAGGAACCTCACCAAAACTGGGGGTAAACGGGTTCTCGAGATATTCCACAAGGCTCTCCTTTCACACCTCCGTTTAACTTCATTTTATTCTAGTTAATTCTGATTAAAAGCGATGGTCCGTTATTCAGAGCATCAATTAGGCGTGTGTGTCATCGACATGGCGCTTGAATGTGACAAAGGGACAATCCCTTTGTCACATTCCCGGAAAGCCTGTTTGGCGCAGGGCCTCGTAGAGGACGATGGCAGCGCTGTTGGAGAGGTTGAGTGCGCTGATGCGGTAGTCGTCCGGATTGACGAAGTTGCCGCAGATGTCCTGTTGAAGGATGGCCTCGTGGCCGTCCTCGATATGCCCGAGTGATTCCTCGTGGGCTTCCCATGCCTCGGCGTTATCGAGTGAGTCGCAATCGCGCAGCATCGGGATGCGCTCGCAGCGCTCGGGCGCCGCGGCGAGCAACTCCTCGGGAATGCCCGAGCTCTCGCTGCCAAAGACCAAGTAGTCGCCATCGCGGTAGGTACTCTGAGCGTAGGTGCGGCGTGCCTTTTTGGTCAGCAGATGCAGGCGACCATCGGCGGGGGAGAGACCGTTGCGCGTAAGGAAATCCTCCCAGCCGGCATAGGTCGTCACGTCCAAGTTTTGCCAGTAGCCCAGACCGGCGCGGCGCACCGTCTTGTCGTCGAGCGAAAAGCCCAGTGGCTCCACCAGATGCAGATGGGCGCCGGTGACCACGCAAGTACGGCCGATATTGCCCGTATTGGCGGGAATCTCAGGCGCATACAGCACGATATTGAACATGAATCTCCTTGGCTCAGAACGAAAAACCACCACGAAGGGGACAGGTACCTTCGTGGTGGCTTGGCGGTTGCATAACGGGCGGAAAGGTTCCGCCTCGATAAACCTAGGCGCGGTGCCAGTCAGTCAGGCAGGCATCGAGGGAGGCGATGAGCGCATCCTTGTCCATGTGACGGCCGATGATGCACAGGCTCGTCATGCGGTCGCCCGTCTCGTCGTCCCAAATTTGCATGATCTCGGGGTTCTCGTCGATGATCTTCTGCTTCTCGCCCTCGGGCGCGGAGTCAACGAACAAGCCGTTCTCCATCAGGCGCATCTGGTGGCCGGCCTGCTCAAACATGTAGCACATGTCCGGATCGCCGGTCTGCCACAGCGGACCCTTGACACGGATGACCTCGTCGGGCCATTCCTGCTCAACAAAATCGGTGAACTTCTGCAGGTCGAACGGCTTGCGGCGCGAGTACACAAAGGTCTCGATGTCGTACTCGAGCACCTCGGGGTCGTCGTGCTCCTCGGGATGCTCCATGGCCTCGATCCAGGCGGCGGAGTTGTAGGCGCGCATAAAGTCGAAGCGGTCGGTGTCGAGCAGCTCCTCCATGGGAACCTCGCCGTTTTGAGCCTCGACAATCACGGCGTCCTTCTGCAGGCTGCGCACGATGGCCTTGAGCTCGGCGATCTGCTCGGGCGTCACGGTGTCGGTCTTGTTGAGGATCAGCGTGGAGCAGAACTCGATCTGCTGGATGAGCAGGCTCTCGATGTCGTCCTCGTCGATATCCTCGGCCAGCAGGTCGCGGCCGCCGTTGAACTCGTCGTACATGCGGGCGCAGTCGACCACGGCCACGATGTTATCGAGCGCGAGCTTGGGCTCGCCGCCCACCTTGGCCTCGTCGCAGAAGCTCGAGATGGTGTAAGCGATGGGGATAGGCTCGCAAATGCCCGAGGCCTCGATGATGATGTAGTCGAACTTGCCCGAATCGGCGATGCCCTGCAGCTGGTTGGCCAGGTCGTCCGAAAGCGTGCAGCAGATGCAGCCGTTGGTGAGCGGGATGAGGTCGTCGGTCTCGGAAAGGCCGCCGTCGGCGATGAGGCTGGCGTCGACGTTGATCTCGCCGATATCGTTGACGATCACGGCGGCGCGGATGCCGCCGTCGTTGGCGAGGATGTGGTTGAGCAGCGTGGTCTTGCCGGCACCGAGGTATCCGGTAAGCATGATGATCTTCACGTGTTTGTTGGGCATGTGCCCTCCTTTGTTAGACATGGCTTACAGTTGAATCTTATGCCAAACGCCTGCTCTTATACCCACGCGCCGGCAAATAACACAGGCTACTCCCAGGCTCCCCATACATCGGGGCAATAACCGACGGTGGCCTTTTTGCCGTTGCGCACGATGGGCTCAGCTAGAACCTGCTGGTTTTCGAGCAGCTTGTCGAAGCGCTGACTAGGGGTGAGGTGCTGGATGAGCGCGAGCGTCTCCTCGTCCTTGGCTTTGGGGTTGAGCAGCTTGTCGATGCCGCCGACCGCCTGCATCACGCTCGTGAGCTCGCCTTTGCTCATCTCCTTTTCCTTAAGGTCAATAAACTGCACCTTAATGCGGCGCTCCTTAAAATAGCGCTGGGCCTTCTTGGTATCGAAGGATTTTTTGGTGCCAAAGATTTGGATCATATGTTCCGCCGTTCTAACGAACGGCGGTCACCTCGACGCTGCAAAGCCATCTGATGGGCAATCTGCCTTTCAATCGTCGGGCGCGGGCAAAAGCCCAGCGCCCTCCTCTTTCAAGGCACCTTGCCTCATCAGCTGGTTTTTCGCTGACATTAACGAAACATCGAGGTGACCACCGCTGGTCTTATCGAATGAAATTGGTCGTTGCGCGATCTGCTTCGGGCGCGTTGATGCCGGCGGCGCGGCCTGCTTCGATGCAACGCAGGAGCCAGGCCATGTTTTTGCCGATGTTTCGCATGGTGGCAAGGCCCTCGGCATCCCCATCGGCGTCGCCGGGCACGCGGCCAAACACGTTGTTCCAGTAGGTGGAGGCAACTACGGGCATTTGCTTAATGGTGAAGTACTTGTTGAGCACATCGAAGGTGGTCGACGTGCCGCCACGACGGGCAACGGCGACCGCGGCGCCAGGCTTGTGCTCAAAGGCGCGGCCGCCCGCATAGAAGGCACGGTCGAGGGCCGAAAGAATGCGGCCGCTGGGGTGCGCATAGTAGACGGGCGAGCCAAAGACAAAGCCGTCTGCCTGCTCGGCGGCGGCGATAAGCTCGTTTACCACATCGTCGTCGAAGGTGCAGCGGCCATCAAGCTTGCCGCACTGGCCGCAACCGATACAGTCGCGAATGGGCTTGGCACCCAGCTGGAACACTTCACTGTCGATGCCCTCGGCTTTAAGTTGCTCGGCGATCTCGGCGAGCGCACGAGCGGTGTTGCCATTTGCCTTGGGGCTGCCGTTGACTAAAAGAACCTTCATCACAAACTCCCTCTGCTGTCGGTGACTTCTGCAGAGGATTATCTCATGATGGGGCAGGCGATGCGCGCCGCGACCCGTGCCGTTAATCCAACTTGGTACCCGGCACCTGTATGGCCTCGGCGAGCAGTGTCTTCAGCTCGTTTAGGATGGAGACGGGCTGGCGGTCGACGCTGTCTAGATGAAGCGTTGCCACGCGCATAGGCGGCAGGTACTCAAGCGAGCCGATGAGCACGGGCGAGCCTAAGGACCGCTCGATCTCGTCGGCGATCTGGTCGGTTTCCTGGGGATCGAGGTTATCGAAAAGCGCCACGAACATCGGTCCGGTTGAGCGGAACAGGCAACCCTTGCCGCGTGAGCAGTCCATGAGGCAGGCGGCGCTTTCGGCCAAAACACGGTCACCCGCATCAAAGCCAAAGCGGGCATTGACCTGAGCGATATCGTCAATTTTAATGGCGACAAAGCCCACCTCGTGCGCCACGCGACGCATCTCGCCAATGGCGTTGACCAGGGCGTGGATATCGCCCAAGCCGGTCACGGAATCGGTCGTATCTGCCAAGCTTCGGTTGATGATAATGCCCACATACATGTTGGGCTCGGTATCGGTGGCGTCCAGGCGGTAGCCCGTACAGTCACAAAGCACGTATTTTCCGGTGGCGTCTATGACGCGATACTGCATGTAATGGAAGTGCCACGTGCCGTTTAGCACCATATCGAGCTCGGTGCGTACATTGTCGCGGTCTTCGGGGTGAACGCGGGCAAGCCACATGTCGACAGAGTTGTAGGGGTGTTGCGAGGGCAGGTCAAAATCGCGCACGGCATTAACCGACCATTGCGATTCGCCGGTATCGAGGTTAAGGATAAACGGATAGCGCGTCTCGGAGCTCATGGAGATCGCTTGGAACACGCGGTCGTTGCAGGGAAGCTGATCGGCGATCGGGCGTTGCGACGCGTTGTCTTCTTTCGGTTGCTGCACGCGGTGCATGAGCTTGTAGCGATACATTTTTCGGTCGGCGTCCATGACCGTCTGGCGATGCGTATCGCCAGCAAGCGGGTCGACGCGCGAGCAGCCAAAACTAAAGCTCGCGATCATGGGCGCTTTGCCGTCCGATGTTGCCTCGATAAGATCGCTGCGCGTCCGCTCCAGGCGCCGCTCGAGCTCGGCTTCGTCTACCGTAGGAGACACGAGTACAAATTCGTCTCCGCCGATACGGAACAGCAGATCATCGTGCTTCATTGTTTCGGTGAGCACGCGGCAGATGCCCAGAATGTAGCGGTTGCCCTCGGCGTGGCCAAACGTATCGTTGCAATGCTTGAGGTGGTCGATGTCGATATAGGCGCAGGTGAAGGGGATGCCTTTGCGCCAGAGTTGATCGACGTGGCGGTCGAGCCCGCCACGGTTGCCAAGATTGGTGAGCGGATCGATATAGGCGCTGCGCTCAAGCAGCTGCCGTTCCTGCTGCAGGACGGCATGCGTTTTTTGTAGCTGCTCGCCAATGGCACGCAGCTCTGCGGGCAATGCCGAAACATCGAGCTCGGCGGTTGAGGCCCCGTTCGCAAGTCGTTGAAGGTGGGCGATGATTGATTGCTCGCCCAGGCGATACGACTCGTTCATGATGTAAAACCTCCTTGGGCGAGACAGCGGTTTGTATCATATGCCCAATTGCATTTTAATGGGGATAATAAGTTAGCCAACGGGGACAAACGTGCCCCTCAACGGTAGCGGCCTGCATGTGAACGCATCAATCCTCGCCACCATCGAGCAATGCCTCAAAATCTGCCGCCGGCATGGGACGGTAGTAGAGGAAGCCCTGTGCATAGCGTGCGCCCATCTGACGCAGCAGCTGAGCCTGCGCCTCCGTCTCGATGCCTTCGATCACAACGGGCAGCTCGAGCGATTGCGCCATCCCGAGCATCGACGAAATGATTTGCGTGCTACGGCCTTGGTCGCCGTCGACGGGCACAAACGTGCGATCGAGCTTGATGACGTCGACGTTGACGTTTTTGAGCATCGCGAGCGTGGACTGGCCGGTGCCAAAATCGTCCATGTAGGTCGAGAAGCCGCGGGTGTGCAGGTCGGCCGTCAGTTTATCCACAGCCTCGGGCTCTCCGGTATAGGCAGTCTCGGTAATCTCGATGCGCATGAGCTCGGGCGATAGATTGTAGCTGGCGGCAAGCGCGCTCATATGCTCGGCGACATCGCAGGCAAGGATATCCACGCGCGACACATTAAGCGAGATCGGAACCACGCGAAGCCCCTGGTCAAGGCGCTTGCGCAGCCACAAGGCAACGCCCTGCCAAATATATTTGTCGAGCGTCACCACAAAACCGCTTTCCTCGAGCGTCGGGATAAAGGAAACGGGCCGAATGAGGGTGCCGTCATTACCAATCCAGCGCGTGAGCGCCTCGGCACCAACAATCTCGCCGGTTTCCATGTCCACCTGGGGCTGCAGGTAGTAGGTGATACGATCGTTGGAGAGCGCATATTGGAACTCGGTGAGGGTGTTGTGAAACGCAACCTCGTGGGCGTACTCTTCGGGGCGGAAAACAGCGATGCGGTCTTTAAAGTCATTTTTGGCGCGACGGTTGGCATACATGGCCCTTGCCTGAGCGTCGATGGTGATTTCCTCACGGGGTTTGACGGGGTAGACGCCCATGGACGGCCAAAAACCCACGCCGTCGTCGTGCCTGGCAACCGCTTCGCGCACGCCGGCATAAATTCGATGAATCGTATCGCGGTCAAAGGGAGCAAGGATGCAAAAGTCGTCCATGCCCCAGTAGCCCGCAACGCCCATGCCCGCGTTCTCGATATCCTTAAGCACCGTGCCCACATCGGCAAGCACGCGGTCGCCCTCGGTTTGTCCGTGCCATTCGTTAAACAGGCGCATGTGTCCCATGTCGACGGTGGCAATGCACCATGCGCTGCCTTGTGCCGTCGACAGAAAGGCATTGGCGCGTCGCATAAACTCGCTGGGGCGGTAGAGGCCGGTGAGCGGGTCGATGCGCTCGGCGATTGCGCCTTTGCGCTTGATTTCGGGAATGCAGGGACTGTCGTTGTGGAACGGTCCGTTTATGGCGCGAATGCGGCGGTCGAGTTCGTCCAAAACGGCCGGTGCCTGGTTAACAAGGCGCTCGTAGTAGACAGGCACGACCAGGCATGTGGGGGTGATGACGTCGCCGGCAATCTGGATGGGTTTTGAGACAACATGTTCCAAATCCCCAACGAGGTGATCGAAGGCATTGCGGTCAAAACTATCGGTAAGTACAACGAACTGCGCGCTGCGCGAGCGGAATACACGGCTTCTGCCGCGGATGAGCGAGAGCATGCGGCCGGCATACTCGGAAAGCATGGCATCGACGGCGTCGGCCCCATAGCGTTCATTGAGCTGCGTTGTACCGCGAACACGCACGGCGGCAAGGCCCATCCCGCGGTTATCGCGGCGGCAAGTATCAATGGCGCCGATCAACATGCGCTGGGTTCCAAGCCCTGTTGCGGGGTCAATCGTCTCGACCAGAGCGTGATTGACGAGTTCGCCAACGTAGAGCGAGGGCGTGTCTCCGTTTCCGTCGATGCGATAGCCTCGGACGCGACAAAGCACGTAATCGCCAGCAGCGTTGCGCACTCGATACTGCATGACGCGATAGTGCTTGGAGCCGTTGTAAATCTGGTTGATATCGTTGATATAGGCCTCGAGGTCATCGGGATGGACGCGCGTTTTCCAGTAATCGTGGCAGTTGTCCATATGCTCCGAAGGAAGACCGAAATCGCGCAAGGCGCCTTGTGACCAAAGGGTGCGATGCTTGTCCAAGTTCTCGATAAAGAAATATCGTCCCTCGTCAAGCATCGAGAAGGCGTCGAAGACACGGTCGCTGACTTCAAAATCGTCTGCATGAACTTGTTTGATATTGCGACGATCCAGGTGTACGGCATGGCGCAGCTTGTAGTCGTACATGCGGTGGTCGGCATCGAGCGTCATACGATCGGACGTTTCGCCCAGTTTTGGGTCGGCATGCGATACGCCATAGCTAAACGAGTGAGGCATCTCGGCGTCGTTGTTTTTGAGCAGCACCGAGCGGCAATGCTCAAGGCGCTCGGCAAGGTCGTCTTCGGTCGCGACGGTGGACAAGATTGCGAACTCGTCGCCACCCAGGCGAAACACCGCCTCGTCAACTTTGATATAGAGCTTAAGGTACAGGCTCACCTGCATAATGTAGCGGTTACCCTCGTCGTGACCGAAGGCGTCGTTGCAGTGCTTGAGGTTATCGATATCGATAAACGCCATGGTGACCGGCGTGCCCTGCTCCCAGAGCTCTTCCAACGAGCGGGTAAAGCCGCCGCGGTTGCCAAGGCCGGTAAGTTGGTCGGTAAAGGCTGTTCTTACCAGGTCTTCCGGGCGCTCGAACAGGTCTTGAACGATCTTTTCGAGCGTCTTTGTATAGGTGTTGGCTGTGTCCATATGTGAGTGGCTTTCTGGGGTCGAGATGGCTTGCGTCGGATGATCTTGTTGTTAATGGGACCTTCTGCGGTCTATGGACGCGTGCCTTTCGTCCCCGCCTTGTTTCATCGATAGGCTCGATTGTTGTCTACTGTTTGGTGCTGTTGCCTCATGATACGAACATCATTATAGGGTGTGTTTGTATAAACAAGGTCAGTCGTTAATAATAATTGCCGAGCGGTAGTGTTTAGTTTGCATCGGCAAATGTGACCGAGACGATATATGTTGACGGGTATACTTGTTCCGTTCAAAAGCATGAGGACGGGGATGGTTGCATGGCATTGCCGAGTACGGCGCATACGGTGGGTCTGGCGCTCGAGGGCGGTGGCTACCGGGGCATGTATACGGCAGGCGTGCTCGACGTTTGGATGGAACATGGCCTGACCTGCGATCATATGGTGGGTGTCTCGGCAGGCGCCGCGTTTGGCTACAACTTTAAGTCGCGCCAGATTGGTCGCGCCATCCGTTACAACAAGGCCTATTGTGCCGACAAACGTTATGCGAGCGTGGCCAGCTGGCTGCGCACCGGCGACATGTTTAATGCCGAGTTTGCGTATCACGAGGTGCCTATCGAGCTCGACCCCATCGACTTGGATGCCTACCGCGCCAATCCCATGAGGTTTACGTGCGTATGCACCGATATCGAGACAGGCGAGGCTGTCTACCATGACCTGTCCTACGGTGACGAGCGTGATATTGAATGGATTCGTGCTTCGTCGGCGATTCCCGTGGCGACCAGGCCTGTTGCCATTGATGGGCATCGGTATTTGGATGGCGGCGTTGCGGACTCTATTCCCAGCGCCTGGCTGTTTGCACAGGGTTACGACCGCAATGTGGTGGTGCTGACGCAGCCGGCGGGTTTTGTAAAAGAGGCCAATAGCCTGATGCCCATGCTGCGTCGTGTGTATCGTCACTACCCGGAGTTTGTCGCGGCGCTTGAGCATCGGCATGAGGTGTATAACGCCACGCTGGATGACCTTGCGCGTCGTGAGGCCGCTGGAGAGATCTTTGTGGTGCGGCCGAGCGAATCGGTGAAAGTGCCGTCGCTTTGCCGCGAGCCCGATGAACTTGAGCGCATCTACCAGATCGGTCGCCGCGATGCGGAGACGATGTTGCCCGCGCTGGAAGCGTACCTGGCGGGGTAGGGGCCACGGCGGAAAGCGCATCCCAGAATGGACGTCCAAACTGGGATGCGCTTTCCGTAGCTGAAGATTTGTAGTCGCGGAGCAACTGCTCGGCTTGCGTTTACGCCTGCTGCCAGGTGTCGACGAGCTCCTTCGCCGCAGCGTAGGGGTCGCTGGCGCTGCAGACGGCACTCACCACAAAGAAGCCGTCGACGCCGGTGGCCTTGAGCTGCGGCAGGTCGGCCGCCTTGACGCCACCACCAACCACGATGGGCACGGGGCTTGCCGCATGGAGCGCGGCCAAGTCCTCAAAGCTTTTGGTGATGATGGAGCCGTCAGCCGCGCGTCCGCAATCGCGCTTGGTCTCGGTCTCGTGGAGCGGGCCCACGCCCAGATAGTCGACCAGGCTCATGTCGGCAGTTTTGACGTACTCGAGCATCTCCTCGCAACGGGCCGAGAGGCCCACGATGGCGTCGGGCCCCAACAGCTTGCGGCAGACCTCGACGGGGATGTCGCTCTGGCCCACGTGCACGCCGTCGACGGCAATGCCCTGTTCGCGCGCGGCAAGCACGCAATCCAGGCGGTCGTCGATGAGCAGCGCGACCTGACCGGTCTTGCCCGCACGGGCGATAGCCTGCGCGGCATCGTCCGTCAGCGCGATGATCTCGCGCGCGCTTGCCACCTTGGAGCGCACCTGGATGCAGGTAAAGCCGGCGTCGAGCGCTTGAGCCACTACATCGCCCACAGGGCGGCCCAGCGTGTTTTCGGGGCCGAGCACCAGGTAGGCCAAGATATCAAGGTTGTCGCGGATGCTCATCGTGCTTCCTCCTGTTTCTTGATCTGTGCTTCCATGCGCTCGAGTTTGCCGGTCATGGTGTCGGTAAATCCGGGTCGAATATCGGCTTTGAGCACGACTTCGGTGCGGATGCCCTTGCTCGCTAACACAAAGGTTGCGTCGCGCACGACCTGCATGACCTCGTCCCAGTCACCTTCGATCTCGGTGAACATCGAGGTAGTGCGGTTGGGAAGGCCGCTCTCGCGAATGACGCGCACGACCTCGGCGACTTCGGCGGAGAGCTCGTCGCCCGTACCGCACGGGGCGATGGCAACGGCGACCAGCGTGTTCATGCCGGTATTGGCTGCGGACTCGGACATGGCCTTACGCCTCCTCGAGCTCGAGCTGGTTGTTGGCGATGTCCTGGGCGGTCGCGCGATAGAGCTCGTCGATAAAGGCGACCTTAAAGCTTGCCGGGGCATCGGCGACGGCGGCGGCACGCGTGCCGGCCACGTTGTAGACGGCGGTGCCGCAGACGGCTGCCGTAAACGGATCGGCGGCGCAGGCATATACGGCCAGCACGCCGCCCTGCGAGCAGCCGCAGCCGGTGATCTTGGACATAAGCGGGCTGCCGCCGTGGGACTTGGCCACGGTTGTGCCGTCGGTGATCAGGTCGACCTCGCCCGAGACCACCACGGCGCCACCGGTGTAACGGGCGAGTGCCACGGCGGCGCCACGTGCGGCGTCAACCGTATCGGTGGTGTCGACACCGCGCACACGGCTCAGATCGGCCGCCTCGCCCTCAAGGCCCCACAGGCCGGCGAGCGCGATAATCTCGGAAGCGTTGCCGCGCACGATGGCGGGCTTGTACTGCTTGAGCTCGTTGACCAGCTGAGTACGCAGGCTGCCGATGCCCAGGCCCACCGGGTCGAGCACCCAGGGCTTGCCGGCATCGTGTGCCGCCTTGGCCGCGCGGGGAATCGTCTGCTCGTAGATGGGGAAGAGCGTGCCCATGTTGAGATAGATGGCGCCGCCGCCGGCAACGAGCGCCTCGCCCTCGTCGGGCAGATAGACCATGGCGGCCGAGCCGCCCACGGCAAGCTGCGCGTTGGCGACAAAGTCAATCGTCACCGTGTTGGTGATGGAGCCCGCCATCGGGTTGGTGGCGCGAATCTCGTCCACGGCCTTGACCACCTGTTGCTTAAGCTGTTCAGAATCAATCACTGCACATGCCTCCTTGGCATAGAAAAGGGGCGCTGTGCATAGACAGCGCCCCTGTAAAGGCGGCATGCTCCCTACGCCAGCATTAACTGACAGGTTCAAAGGATTGGGCCCATTGCCCTCTCAGCCTTGTGGTTTGCACCGCCGGCACTCCCGCATCGAATCTGTTGTCCCCTATACTAGCGCACCTGCCAAAAAGGGTCAGGTTTATTTTGGCAGGTGCCAACTGGGGTGATGCGTTCTCCCAGATAAAACCTGCCAAAATAAACCTGTCCCTTTTTGGTAGGTCGGTACAATAGACGGGATAAAGAACGACTGAGGGGACCCTATGATCAAACTTGTGCTGACCGATATGGACGATACGCTGATTCCGGCTGGGCAAGACGGCGCCAGTGACTATGCTATCGAGGGCATTCATGCCATGCAGGCGGCAGGCCTGCACTTTGGCCCGGTTTCGGGTCGCCAACCGTCCGCGATGGGCTGGATGTTCCGCAACCGCTCCGAGTGCTTCTCGACCGGCGCCTTTTGCAACGGGCAGGTGATGTTTGTGGACGGCGCGGTGGTCGCATCGCGCGCAACCGACAACGGTGCCCTGATGCGCCTGGCCGACTACCTTGAGCAAGAGACCGACGACACCTATCTTAAGGTCTACAGCCTGGGCGATGACTTTTGGGATAACGACGCCTATTGCGTGACGCGCGACCCCGAGCGCGTGCGTCGCGCCATGGAGTCGGGCGGCAACGCGTGGCTCAAAGGCGAAGAGGCTCCGTGCCACCCTGTCGTCGATGATGTCCCGGTATACAAGGCGAATATCTGGAGCGCCCGCTCGCGCGAAGAGCTCGCCGAGCTGCGTGGGCGCGTTGCCGCCGAGGTGCCGGAGCTCTCGCTCGTGTTCCCCAACAACCGTGTGCGCCTGTTCGACATTCTCCCGGCCGGCTGGGACAAGGGTTGCGCCGCACTGGAGCTGGCCCGCGCTTTGGGCTTAACGCCCGACGAGGTGGCCGTGTTTGGCGATTCCGATAACGACCTGCCCATGATCGATGCCGTTTCCAACTCCGTGGCAGTTGCCAACGCCAACGAGGCCGTCACGGCAGCTGCGCGCTGGCATATCGGCGCCGCGGCAGACGATGCGGTTGCCAAAGCCCTACACCAGATTGCCGCCTGTGCTGCGACGGGGGAGATGCCGCCGTTTATGCGCCAGGCAGATGCGGCGGGTCCGCACGTCGCGAACGCCTAGGGAGGCCACTATGAAGCTCCAGCAGCTCAGATATGTCGTCAAGGTTGCCGAGTGCGGCAGCATCACCGAGGCCTCGCGTCGCCTCTTTGTGTCGCAGCCCTCGATTACCGCGTCGATTCGCGAGCTCGAAAACGAGATGGGCGTGCATATCTTCGAACGCACCAACAAGGGCGTCATTGTGTCCGAGGAGGGCGAAACCTTCTTGGGCTACGCGCGCCAGGTGCTCGACCAGGCTGATCTGCTCGAGGACAAATACAAAGGCGCGTCCGAGCAGGTGCCGCATTTTAGCGTGAGCTGCCAGCACTACTCCTTTGCCGTCAATGCGTTTGTCGACGTGATTCGCGAGTTCGATGCCGCGCGTTACGACTTTACCCTGCGCGAGGAGCAGACCCACGAGATTATCGAAGACGTTGCGCACATGAAAAGCGAGCTGGGCATTCTGTATCTGTCTGAGCACAACCGCGAGGTCATCGAGCGCATGCTCGCTGCCAACGAGCTTGCGTTCGAGGGGCTCTTTTGTGCCACGCCACACGTCTTCGTGTGCGCCGACCATCCGCTGGCGGGCCGCTCCAGCGTGACACTCGAGGATTTGGAAGACTACCCGTTCCTGTCCTACGAGCAGGGCAGCTACAACTCGTTTTACTATTCCGAGGAACTGACCTCGACGTTTGAGCGCCGCAAGAATATCCGCGTGCGCGACCGTGCGACGTTGTTCAATTTGGCCATGGGACTCAACGGCTACACCGTGTGCTCGGGCGTGATCAGTCACGAGCTCAACGGCCCTGGCATTATCTCGATTCCGCTCGATGTGGACGAGTATATGGAGATCGGCATTATCACGCGCAAAAATACGACGCTCACGCGTTACGGCCAAGCCTATATCGACGCGATCCGTCAGCATATTTAGCCTTTTGGGCAGCGTCGGGTCTGGGCGCGGCCCGCTCGATTTGCCGCTGACGGCTCACGATAGGGTTGGATTTCGAGCCACATGTCCCATTAACCGTTGCCCCCTCGCATTACCATCAAAGTGAGCCGCTATGCGAGGGGAGGTCGCCATGGATCGGATATATACCGATAGCTGGCGTTTCCCCATGCCGCTTATGTGCGCGGCGTTTGAGCCCGGAACGCTCGACAAAACCCTCGACGTGATGCTCAAAGATGACTATGGCGTTATCGCGCGTGCCGAGGCGCACTACTATCGCGGTTGCCCCGATGAGGCACAACGCCTAGCAGAGCCGTACTTACTATCGGATGACCTTTCGCTCCGTCTTTCGGCATGCCTGTTGTGCTCCTATGCAAATCTGTCGCTGAATCGCGCGTTGGCGGCGCGCCGCTGCCTTGCGTATCTCGAGGAAACGGGGAAGGGTCAAAGGACGACAAAGGATCCACGCGTCCAGGCTTCATATATGCTGCTTGCGGCGAGCGCCTGTGTGCTGCTGCATTTTCCCTCGCCGGTGTCACGCGGCGAATTCGATTTATATGCATCTCTGCTGCCCGAGGGGCTGCGCCTGTTTGCAACCTATGCACTGGCGCACCGTGCCTACCTCGACGGCGATTACGGACGCTGCGTGGGTATGGCGGAGAACGCCTTGTCGATGAAGCAAGAAAGCTATCCCGTCCCTGAGGTCTTCTTGCACCTGATTGCCGCCGTTGGGTGGATTAACCAGCGCGAAGCTGACCGCGCGAACGCTCATTTTATGCGTGCCTGGCAGATTGCGCAGCCCGACGGTCTGATTGAAATCGTCGGCGAGCATCACGGGCTTTTGCAAGGCGTGTTGGAGTCATGCCTAAAGAAGGGCCATCCGCAGGAGTTCGCGGAGATTATCAAGGTTACCGAGCGGTTTAGCCGCGGTTGGCGTCATGTGCATAATCCGGGGGCGGGCGCCACCGTTGCCGAAAGCCTGACCACGACGGAGTTTGCCATCGCTATGCTGGCCTGTCGCGGCTGGACCAACGATGAGATTGCCGCTCACATGGGTATCTCGCGTGGCACGGTAAAGAATCGCCTGTCGAACACCTATGCCAAGCTGGGTATAACGAGTCGCGCCGCGTTGAAACAGTTTGTATTGCTGTAGGCGACGGGACGGGTGCGCCTGTTTTGGACGAGCAATTGAACCGGGGCCGTTCAAACGAGGCACGGCCGCCGGTGGGAGGTCCGGCGGCCGCTAACCATGGGACGGTGCGCGCCCGCGTTGATCGAGCGCGCGAGGTTTGGAACTACGAGCGCTTGCGGCTGGTAAAGATGCCGGCGACGACGGCTGCCATGCCCGTAATGGCAGCGGCGACGGCACCCATAATGGAAGCATCACCCGTGGCTGCGAGCGTGTCCTTGGTGTCGACGTGCTTGATGGTCGCAGCGGCGGTCGTTACCTTGGGCTTCGACTCAGGCTTTACCTGGGGTGTCTCCACCGGAACGATGACGGCGCGCTTGGCGATGGCGTTGCTGTCCAGATCCGTGATGACGTCGTTTGCGGTGCCGATGGTCTGGCCACGCTGATACGGAGCGCCATCAATGCCGGTATCGTCGAAACGCACTTCGCAAATGCGTCCGCCGTTGGGGGTTTCAATAATGCTGTCGACGATATTGATTGTGCCGGAAATGCTGCCGTCCGCGCTATTCACCACGGCTAAGATGGCGGCGGTGTCGCCCTCTGCTGTTACGCGGCTGCGTGTGATGGAGATGGTCGCGGGCGTTAAACCGTGCTCGGTGAAGGCAAGGATGCCGAATGTGCGGGCATTCACGTCTGGGTCTACTACGACAATGTCGCCATTGGTGATGGGCGGTAGGGGCTGGTTGCCTCCATCGTAGTTGATGTAGTGGGCAATGGCTTCGACGGTCGAGTCGCTGATAAAGATACGCCCGCCGGGGCCGCCGGTGTCGTGATTGTACGAGTAGATACCTATGGCGTTCTCGCCTTCGGCATAGGCGTGAACGAATGAGCCATTTTTAATGTTGATGTCGCCCTCGTCGGTGAGGATGGCGACGGGATCCTCGACGTACGTGTCGTATGCGTACGCTCGAACCGTCGCCGCATCAATAGTCAGACCTTCGAAGGCGCATATGCCGCCCCTGGATCCTTGGGCGGTTAGCGTACTGTTGGATACCGTGAGAACTTCTTTGGCGATGATGCCGAAGTCCTGCTCGGAAATTGTGTCGACTGTGCCGCCACCGGCTATGGTTATGTCGCCGTCGGCAAGGATGCCCTCGGCACGTGCGCCCTTGGCGGTAACGGTTCCGCTCGTATTGATCGAAAGGTCATTTTCGGCATATATGCCGCTGGCGTCGCCCGTAGCGTTGACGGTGCCTGCTCCGCCGATCGTCATATCGCCCTTGGAATAGATAGCGTCACCTTCGGCGGTTGCCGTCAGGGTGCCTGTTCCGGAGATATTGAGCTCGGCGCTTTCATTGGCACCGTCCACAACGGAAATGCCGTCGTCGGACTCGTTGGCAACCGTATTGTTGCCCTCGTAGTTCACGTTGAGCTTGCCGCCGGCAGCGATGCCTCCGCCGTTATAACCATTCAGTTTCATGTCGTCGGCGCCGTCCCAGGCCCACGTGCTGCCGTCGCCAGCTGTGGCACCGGCGGTATAGTGGGCGCCGTCGACCTCGACCCACTCGGCCGCAAACGAGATGCTTGGCATAAGCAGCGAGCTCACGGTGAGCGCGCAGGTCAGGCCGCAGAGGATGCGGCGGGTCACGCGACGCCAGCTGCCACAGGCGAGAACAGTGCGCTGGCGCACGATGGGCTCGGCGTAATGGAGCCCTGCGGTGCGATCGGTATGGCGCGTGGGGGTCGTAAACGTGGTCATGGTCGCTCCTATCTCTCGCGTGGCCTTATGCGGTCACCACTAAGCGTATGGGCGATAGGACAAAGCTGCTAGTGCCATATGGACACGAAAATGGCTATTTGCACTGGCGGGCAGTATGGGGATCGGGGGCATTGGTCTGTTGATGGTAAGATAGGAAAATCCTATATCAAACAGATATAAAAGCATATTTTACGATAGCGATGCGGACGCTCATACTCTGTCTCGTTAAAGCAACCAATTGCAAAGGGAGAAACCTATGAGCACTTCGACCCAGCTGAACGCGCCGTTTCGCGCCGATATTGTCGGCAGTTTTCTTCGTCCGCAGGCCGTGAAGGACGCCCGTGCGGCCTATGCCGCGGGCACGCTCGACGATGCCGGCCTTAAGGCTGTCGAGGACGAGGCCATTCGCGACTTGGTGGCCAAGCAGAAGGCCGCTGGCCTGCAGGTGATTACCGATGGCGAGTTTCGTCGCAGTTACTGGCACCTCGACTTTATGTGGGGGCTCAACGGCATTGAACGCCGCACCTCGCGTACGGGCTATATGTTCCACGACGAGGAGACCACGGCTGACACCGCCGTGGTGACCGGCCCCATCAGCGGCGAGAACCACTCCTTCGTCGAGCACTTCAAGTTTGTCAAGGCGCTTGAGGGCGAGGGCCAGGTTGCGCGCCAGACCATCCCGGCGCCGATCCAGACGTTTTCCGAGGTTACGCTCGATCGTTGCGATGGCCAGCGGGAGAGCCTGCGCGCCGTCTATAAGACCGACGAGGAACTCGCCGATGCCATCGCAGCCGCATACCGTACCGTGATTGCCGACCTGTACGCTGCGGGTTGCCGCAACATCCAGTTCGATGACTGCACCTGGGGTATCTACTGCGATACCGACTTTGTCGCCAAAACCGGCATGAGTCCGGTCGACCTGCAGAAGGTAAGCGAGCTGGGCGTGGCACTCAACAATGCGGCTATCGAGGGTAAGCCCGATGACCTTGTCATTAACACACACGTGTGCCGTGGTAACTACCACTCTACCTATGCTTTCGAGGGCGGCTATGATCCCATCGCACCGTTCCTGTTCGCGCATGAGGATGTCGACGCGTTCTACCTGGAGTTTGACACGCCGCGCGCCGGTGGTTTTGAGCCTCTGCAGTATGTTGCCCCCGGCAAGAAGGTCGTGTTGGGCCTGGTGACCAGCAAGGCGGCAGAGCTCGAGAACGAGGATGTTATCGTCGAGCGTATCCGCGAGGCGGCAAAGTACGTGCCGCTCGAGAACCTGTATCTGTCGCCTCAGTGCGGCTTTGCCAGCTGCGAGATTGGCAACAAGCTGACCGAGGACGAGCAATGGGCAAAGATCGCGCTGGTCAAGCGCATTGCCGAGCGCGTTTGGAAATAACGATGCCGTTCGCGGGCGACGGCGTACGTGGGGCGGCTTGTATCACGTACAATGGTTCGGATCGTATCGTTCGGGCAGGTAATCCGCTATGCCCGGACGCCCTTCCATTTTTGAAAGGACTCTCATGTCCCAGCCTTCGACGCCCGCCGTTGCCGATGCCATCTACGATGCGTCATCGCTCGGCCGTCCGCGCATGTTCCTGCTCGGCTTGCAGCATCTATTTGCCATGTTTGGCGCTACCGTGCTGGTGCCCGTGCTCACCGGTCTCTCGGTCTCGGCGACACTTTTGTTTGCCGGCCTAGGCACGCTGCTCTTCCACTTCCTGTCGCGCGGTAAGGTGCCGGCTTTCCTGGGCTCGTCGTTTGCCTTTATCGCTGGCTACGCGGCCATCGCGCCCAACGGCGAGGCCGAGCTTTTGCCTTACGCCTGCCTGGGCGTAGCTTGCGCCGGCCTGCTCTATCCGGTGCTGGCGGCGCTCTTCCGCGCGTTTGGCGCCAAGCGCGTTATGCGCTTCTTTCCGCCGGTGGTGACTGGTCCCATCGTTATCTCCATCGGCTTGATTCTGGCGAGCTCCGCTATTGCCAACTGCCAGACCAACTGGTTTGTGGCTGTTATTGCCGTTGCCGTTATCGTGACCTGCAACATCTGGGGCCGCGGCATGGTCAAGATCGTGCCGATTCTGCTGGGCGTCGTGGTGAGCTATGCTGTCGCCACTGTGCTGGGCGAGGTCGACTTCTCCGGTGTTGCTGCCGCTCCGTGGGTCGGTCTGCCCGTTGTGTGGGACAACACCGTGTTTTCACTCTTTGGTCCGCAGTTCGATAGCGGCCTTGCCACGACTGCCATCATCACCATCATGCCGCTGGCCTTTGCGACCATGATCGAGCATATCGGCGATATCTCCGCTATCGGCTCCACTTGCGAGCGTAACTACATCGCCGACCCCGGCCTGCACCGCACGCTGCTCGGTGATGGTCTTGCCACGATTCTGGCTTCGCTCTTTGGCGCTCCGGCTAACACCACCTATGGCGAGAACACCGGTGTGCTTGCCCTGACGCGTGTGTTCGACCCGCGCGTGATTCGCATTGCCGCGTGCTGTGCCATTGTGCTCTCGTTCTGCCCCAAGTTCGCGGCTGTCATTGCGGCCATGCCGGCGTGTGTGATCGGCGGCGTGTCACTCGTGCTCTATGGCATGATCAGTGCGGTAGGTGTGCGTAACCTCATCGAGAACCAGGTCGATTTCCAGAACAACCGCAACGTGCTGGTGGCCGCTCTGGTGCTGGTGCTTTCACTCGGCATTGCTTACAGCACTGCCGGTGCTATCGTGTTGGAGCTGGGCGGCGTGACCATTTCGCTTTCGGGTCTTGCCGTGGGTTCGCTGGTGGGCATTGTGCTCAATGCCATCCTGCCGGGTAACGACTTTGAGTTTGATGTCTCGGAACTCGAAGGGTCTGCCGAATAGCAGCTGTGTCCAACTCAGTTAAAAAAGCCGGCCATGCGTCCAATGCGCATGGCCGGCTTTTTAGTGCGCAAGAACCCAGTGGATGCCACGCGCCATGCGCAGATCGGTTTGGGCAAAGTGGTTGCCGGGGTTGAGCTCCAGCGTTGTTGGAATGCCGCGCGCGACGAGCAACGCTTCCATCGCGCGTGTGTCGTCGAGTACATGCCGCATCATGCGGTTGGGTGTCTTGGTCTCCTTTTTGCCGAGTGACAGATAGACGGCCTGCGGGTTGCCGGCAAAAGGGGCCGTGCTGGCGCGATCGACAAAGTCGGGAAACCACAACGACCCCGATGCGCTTGCGGCGCGGCTAAAGGCGTCGGTTTGCCAGAGGGACCAGAGCGCGAAGAGGCCCGCGAGCGAGTAGCCGGCAATGCCGCGCCAGGTGGGCGGCTGAGGAAGCGACGACTCGGCCTCTGGGATTATCCAGTTCAACAGCTCATCGAGAAATCCGGAAGCCTGACCGCCAAAGGGCTCGGCATCGCGCACGGTTCCGTCGCATCCCCAGGGGCTCAGCTCGCGATTCCAGTTGAGGCTGCCAATGCCGACAAGCGTGAAGGGCGGGCAGTTGAGCTCTCGGCAGCGTTCATAAACCTCCGCGCCGTCGCCCATGACCACGGGAAGATAGATGACTGGTGCGCTTTCGGCATGCTGTGCATGAACGGTTATCTGCTTTTGATGCGCTTCCATGACGGGCTTCTCTCGGCGTTGTGATATCGACGGCCCCCATTGTCGCACGCCGGCTCATGCAGGTTGGGCTAGACAAAAGACAATCTCGTGCATACCCTGCGGACGCATATGGAAAACGCCACCGCCGGAGGGGAGCTCGGCGGTGGCGTTGTTAAACGGTGCTGGGACTCGGGGCCTTCGCGGGAGCTGCCATGTGCGCAGAGGCGTCTACGAGCGTTTGCGGCTCGCCATGGTGCCTGCGGCGATAGCGGCTGTTCCCGCAAGGACGGTTGCCACGATGGCCGCACCCGAGGTGTCGCCGGTTGCCGCGAGCACGCCGGTGGCCTTGGCCTTCGTGGTTGCAACCGCAACGGTCTTGGTCGTCTTTGCGCCCTCGGGCTTGGGGTCCTGCTTGGACTCCGCGGGCTTGGTCTCGTCGGGCCTGGGGTCTTCCGGCTTGGCTACCTCGGGAGGTGCGATGGTCGTGCTTTTGGCGACTGCTTTGATATAGAGGGAGTCGACCGTGGCGTCGCCCGTGCCGATGGCTTGGCCTGCCTCGTAGATGCCGTTACGGAGCTTGCGATAGTCAATGACCTTGCCGCCTTCGGGCGTCTGGATGGCGGCGTTCTCAATCTTGATGGTGCCGATTGTCTTGCCGTCAGCGCTCATGGCACGGGCAAAGATCGCCGCTGTATCTCCTTCGGCCGTTACCTTGCTGCGGATGATCGAGATGACTGCGGGTGTGACGCCCTCGCTGGTCTGGGCGATGATGCCGATGTTCTCGCCTTGGGGCTCGGGGCTCGTCTCACCATCTTGGTTTTCGCTGTAGGGGATGGGGCCGTCGCCGTTCTCGACATAGCGGGCTATGGCCTTGACAACGGAGTCGCTGATGTAGATGTGGCCACCCTCCTCGTTGGGTCGATCGTTTCTGGTGGAGAATGCAGCCGAAACCTCGCCTTCCGCAAACGCGTCCACGGTGGAGCCGTTCTTGACGACGATGTCGTCCTGGTAGGTGAAGAGGGCGATGGCGCCACCGTATCTGCCTTTACCTGCACGGACCGTCACGTTTGCATGATCGAGGGTGATGCCCTTGTGGGCATAGACGCCATATTCAACACCGTTTACGTTGAGGGAGGCGTTTGTGGCTGCGAGGCTGCCCTTGGCCTCGACGGCAGCGTCTTTCTCGGAGCTTGCCTTGACCTGGCTGCCGTCCGAGATGTTGATATTGCCGCCGCTCCAAAGGGCCTCACCATCAGCTGAGCTTGCCTCGACCGTCCCGCCACCCTTGATGGTGAGGTTCTTGTCGGTTCCAATACCCTTGTCCTCGGTAGCCCTGGCGGTGACGGCTCCGCTGTCGTCAATCGTGATATTGCCGTTTGCCCTGATGCCATCCGATGCACCCGTGGCGTTGACGTTGCCCGAACCTTTGATAGCGAGATCACCCCCGGCATTGATGGCATCAAACCCAGTGCTCGTGGCGTTGACGGATCCGGCTCCGTCGATGTTGATATTACCCGTGGAGAGGATAGCGTCCTCAGTAGATGTCACGCTGAGCGTGCTGCCCGCGTCGCCTTGGATATTGAGCTCGGCATTCTCGTTAGTGCCATGAGAAACGTTGATGCTTTCGATCCATTCGGCAGTGACGATGTTGGTTCCCGAGTAATTCACGTTGAGCTTGCCTGCGGCCTGGATCTCGCCGCCGTTATAGTTGTTGAGCTTCAAGTCGTCGGCGCCGTCCCACGACCAGGTACCGGCCTCGTCGCTCGCCGCGGTGTTGTACTTGTTGCCGCCGACCTTGACCCATTCCGCTGCGAGCGAGACGCTCGGCATGAGCAGCGAGCTCACCGTGAGCGCGCACACGGCGCCCGCGACGATGCGGCGCGTCACGCGGCGCCAGCTGCCGTGCGCGAGTCCTATGCGACGGCGAACGTCGGGTTCGGCAACATGGGTTCCGGCGGTAGTGTCATTGCGTTTGGGGGTCGTGAACAAGGCTGCCATGGTTGCTCCCGTTCTCATAGGGCCTATACGGCTAGGTTCAGCGTATCTGCTGGATGTTGCCGGCGGTAGTGCCGTTTGGAGGGCAAAATGGCCAAAATGGGGGAGAAATAGGCCGCACGCCGGCGCAGGGACCGACGCTAAAAGAAAAGCGCGGGGCCGCATGGCGACTCCGCGCTTTATTGTTCAGCTTTTGCAGCCTTGCCCTTACGCTACGAAGAAGTAGACGAGGAAGGCAAGGGCCGCGATCCACCCGTCCTGTGCGAAAAAGTGTTTACGAGCGCTTGCGGCTCACCACGGCGCCCGCGGCGATGGCGGCTGTTCCTGCAAGGGCGGTTGCCACGATGGCCGCACCCGAGGTGTCGCCGGTTGCCGCGAGCTTGCCGGTGGTCTTGGCTCCCGTGGCTGCAACTGCAACGGTCCTGCTTGTCTTCGTGCCCTCGGACTTGGAACCCTCGGGCTTGGTCTCGCCGGGCTTTTCCTCGGGTTTGATCTCCTCGGGAGGCACGATGACCGTGCTCTTGGCGACAGCGGCGTCATAGGGGGAGTCGATCGTGGCGTCGCCCGTGCCGATGGTCTGGCCCGCATCATAGAAAACGCCGCCGTCGTCGAACTCTCCTTTACTGCGATAGTCAATGACCTTGCCGCCTGCGGGCGTCTGGATGGTGGCGTCCTTGATCTCGATGGTGCCGATCGCCTTGCCGTCCTCGCTTGTGACGAGGGCGAAGATCGCCGCCGTGTCTCCCTCGGCCGTGACCTTGCTGCGGACGATCGAGATGGTCGCGGGCGTGATGCCCTCGTAGGTCGAGGCGTAGATGCCGAGGTTCACGCCTTTGTGCTCGGGGATGGCCTCGCCACCTTGGTCGTTGCCGTAGTGGTCGGGGCCGTCATAACCGGTCTCGACATAACGGGCTATAGCCTTGACAACAGAGTCGCTGATGTAGATGTGGCCGCCCGCGCCGTTGGACGGGGTGTTTCTGGTGGAGATTGCAACCGAGAACCTGCCTTCTGCGAGTGCGTCCACGGTCGAGGCGTTCTTGATGACGATGTCATCCTCGTCGGTGTAGAGGGCGAGGACGTCGCCGCCGTCTGAGCTTGCTCGGACTGTCACGTTCGCGCCATCGAGCGTGATGCCCTCGTAGACATAGATACCATATCCGATACCAGTTGCGTTGAGGGATGCGTTCGAGACCGTGAGGCTGCCTTTACCGTAAACGGCGGCGTCTTCCTCGGAAGCCGCCTTGACCTGGCTGCCACCCGAAATCTCGATGTTGCCTTTGGCCTTAATCGCCTCGTTCTTGACAGAGCTCGCTTCTACCTTCCCACCACCTTTAATGATCAGGTCACTACCTGCGGCGATGCCGTAACCTTCGCCTCCTTTAGCGATCACTGTGCCAGAGGAATCGATGGTGGTCTTGCCCTTGGATTGGATGCCTTCGGTACCGCCCGCTGCATTCACGGTGCCCGAGCCCGTGATAGAGAGATCGCCCTTTGCCTCAATTCCGTCGGAAGTAGTGCTTGTGGTGTTCACAGTGCCTGGACCCGAAATGGAGAGGTCGCCTGTGGATTTAATTGCATCGGACTCGGCTGTCACATTGAGCTCATCCGAGCTATTCGAGCTCGTTATGTTCAGCTCTGCTTCCTGACTAGTGCCTTTCTGCGCTTTGATGGCGGCTCCGGTGTAATCGGGCTCGGTTTTCACGGTGTTCTTGCCCTCGTAGGCAATGTTGAGCTTGCCAGCGGCCTCGATCACGCCGCCGTTATAGCCGTTGAGCTTCATGTCATCGGCGCCATCCCATGACCAGGTGCCGGCGGCGTCTCCCGCGGGCCCCGCGGCCGCTTCGTGGCGGACGCCGCCGACGTCCACCCACTCCGCCGCGAGCGAGACACTCGGCATGAGCAACGAGCTCACCGTGAGCGCGCAGGTCAGGCCGCAGACGATGCGGCGTGTCACGCGGCGCCAGCTGCCGTGTGCGAGCAGCGTGCGACGGCGCACGTCGGGCTCGACAAAATGGGCTCCAGAGGTTTTGTCATTGCGCTTGGGGGTCGTGAACAAGGCGGCCATGGTTACTCCCATCCTCATAGGGCCTATGCGATTAAGCCCAGCATATCTGCAGGATGCAGCCGGCGGTAGTGCCGTTTGGAGGGCAAAATGTCCAAAACTCGGGAAGCAATACATCGCGCGCCCGTGCGTTGCCTGGCTTTAAAAGAAAGGCGCGGAGCCGCTCGATGCGACTCCGCGCCTTGTTGTTTTGCTTTAGCAGACTATGCTGTTACGCCACAAAGAAGTAGACGAGGAAGGCAAGGGCTGCGATCCACATGAGCGGCTTGATCTTGGAGGCCTCGCCCTTAAAGAGTGCGACGATCACGTAGGCGATAAAGCCCAGGCCAATGCCGGCAGAGATGGAGTAGGTGAAGGGCACGCCGGCGACAATCATGAACGCCGGGAAACCCTGCGACACGTCGGACCAGTCGATCTCGGAGGCCTCGCTCATCATGAGGTAGCCGACGTAGACCAGAGCACCGCAGGTGGCGGCGCTGGAAACGATGGTGACGATGGGGGAGAAGAACGCGGCGAGAATGAACAGCACGCCGGTGGTGACGGAGGTGAGGCCCGTGCGGCCACCGTCGGCGGCGCCGGAAGTGGACTCGACGAAGGTGGTGATGGAGGAGACGCCCATAAAGCCACCGGCAGCAGCGGCCACGGAGTCGACGACCAGGATGGGACGGATGTCCTCGACATTGCCGTCCTCGGTCAAGAACTCGCCCTGCTTGGCGACGGCCATCGCGGTGCCCATGGTGTCGAAGAAGTCACTCATGAGCAGCGAGAAGGCAACGACGAGCAGTATCGGGTCGGTCAGAACCTTCACGATGGCCATGTTGCCATCGGCGGTGCTGGCAAACGGGGCGCCAAAGGTCGAGAAGTCGAGCGGTGCGATGAGGCCCTCGGGGGCGTGGGTGACGCCCAACGGGATGCCGGCGATAACGGCGACGATGATGCCGATGAGCAGCGAGCCCGGCACGTTGCGGGAAGCCAGGGCAACCGTCACGACGATGGAGATGATGCCGACGATAAAGGTGGGGGAGGCGATGTCGCCCAGGCCGACGAGCGTACCGGCGCCAGCGGTGATGATACCGGCGTCGCACAGGCCGATCATGGCGATAAACAGGCCCAAGCCAACCGAGATGGCGTGGCGCAGGACCACGGGGATGGCGTCCATGATGGCCTCGCGCAGGCCGCACAGGACGAGCAGCAAGATGACGATACCCTCGAGGAAGATAACGCTCATGGCCACGTGCCAGTCGCCGCCGCACATGGTGGTGGCGATGCCCGCGATCATGGCGTTGATGCCCAGACCCGACGCGCAGGCGAGCGGGCGGTTGGCGAAGATGCCCATGCAGATGGTCATGATGCCGGCGCCCAGGCAGGTGGCGCAGGCGAGCGCTCCCGCATCGATGCCAGCGCCCGAGAGCACTGCGGGGTTGACGGCGATGATGTAGGCCATCGCCAGGAATGTTGTCAGTCCAGCGCGAAGTTCGGTCCCGATTGTGGACTTGCGCTCACTGACGTGAAAAAGTTCGTCCATGCATACCCTTTCCTTGTTCGGCCCCGAGTTTAGGCCGATTGACACGAACTCACTTACTATATCGTCTTTACAACCTTGCTGTTCCTCGCATGTTGATGTTCGGCGCTTTGTAACAGACGGACGGTATTTATCGCATGAAAATGTGTGGGTACCGTATACTTAAGCGGTTACAACGACCCCTATGGAGGAACGTATGATTAAAGAGCTTTGCCACGATGAGGCTATCCTGTCCCAGCGTTGCGAGGTTGCGACCGTCGAGGACGAGTCGGTTGCTCAGGACCTGATCGATACCATCAAGTCGCTCGACGATGCCGGCTGCCTTGCCGCTAACCAGATTGGCGTTACCAAGAAGGTCTGCGTCTACCTGGACGACGCCGGCGAGCCCCACGTGCTCTACAACCCCCGTCTGGTGTTTGGCCTGGGCGCCAGCAAGATGGAGGAGAGCTGCCTGACGCACGAGGAGGTCACCAAGTCCACGCGCTATATCAAGTGCAAGGTTGCCTTTGACCAGATCGTCGACGGCAAGATGCGCGAGCGCAAGCAGGACTTTGTGGGCTTCGAGGCGCAAATGGTCCAACACATGATTGATCACTGTCTAGGAAAGTTGGTTTAAAGCGCCGATGCACCGCACCTTGGCGTTCAATCGTCGCTTACGTACCATTAGTACGCTGCGCTCCTCTTTCACGCCAATCTGCGGCACCTCGACACTTTAAACCGACCTGTTCGGTTATTTCTGGTCGAGTGATTTGGTCGGGGATCAAGCCGGTGCCTTTTGGCCCGGACATGACATTGTTGTCATGTCCGGGCTTTGTTGTTTAGCGCCTCTTTGTTTGGTGACAATGAACCTAGCAAGAACGTAAAGCTAGGAGGCGCTATGTGTACGAGCATTCGATTTACCGATAATTCCGGCAACATGTATCTGGGCCGCAACCTCGACTGGAGCTTTGACTACGGCCAACAGGTTCGCGTGATGCCGCGCGGGTTTCACATTCCGTATTCGTTTATCGACGACACGACAGCGGCACACGCGGTGATCGGTATGTGCATCGATTACAAGAACTACCCTATGTTCTTCGACTGCGGCAACGATGCGGGCCTCGCCGTGGCGGGTCTCAATTTCCCGGGTTATGCCGAGTATGCCGAGGACCCTGTCGACGGCAAGACCAATATCGCGGCCTATGAGTTTCCCCTGTGGGTGGCAGCGACGTTCTCGACGGTCGATGAGGTCGAGGCCGCGCTGCGCGACACGGTGATTGTCGCCAAATCTGCCGGAGAGGGGCTGGGCGTGTCGCTGCTCCATTGGATTATCGGCGACAGCCAGCGTAGCATCGTGGTCGAGATGATGGCTGACGGCCTGCATGTATACGACGATCCGGTCGACACCCTTGCCAATCAGCCCACCTTCCCGTGGCATATGGAAAACCTACGCACTTATATCACCGCCACAAGCGATTTTCCGCAGACGGCGACGTGGCGTGGCGCCGAGCTTAAGCCCTATGGAGCCGGTGCCGGCATGCGCGGCATTCCCGGCGACTGCTATTCGCCGAGCCGTTTTGTAAAGGCAGCGTACCTCAACGCCAATTACCCGCAAAAAGACAGCGAGACCGAAAACGTCGTCCGCATGTTCCGTTCACTCGAGGGCGTGGTGATGATTGAGGGGGCGTCCAGGATGGGCGATGGCAAGTTCGAGAAGACTATCTATACCGGATGCTTTAGCGCGCGCACAGGCAATTATTACTACGCGATGTATGAGGATCCGTCGATTCGCTACGTGAGCCTGATGGATGCCGAGGGCGCGAGCCCCGATAGGCTTGTGGTTCCCGAGCCGCGTCGTTCGTAGCCGAGGGCTTTACTGAAATGCAAAGCGCCCCTGCATCTCCTGTGAGGTGCAGGGGCGCTGTCGTTGATGCGCGACGTCGCTAGAAGTTGGCGTCGTTGAGCTGGGCGCTCTCGAGGCCGTCGAGCAGTTGCTGTTCGGGCGTATCGGCGACGCTCTCGAGCAATTCGGTGGGATCGACGTTCATGTCCCTACCGGCCTCGTTGCCGTTGACCAGGTCGTCCGAGAAGATATCGACTTCCATTTCCTCGGCTTCTTCGATCTGGACCTCGAGCGGCACATGGGTGCGTACGAGTTTGACCGCCGGACGCATGCGGGCAAAGAGAGGCACGTACTCGATGATGATCGCCGAGTTCTCAAGACCGTACCAGCGTGCCGGGCTTCCGCAGGCGCGGCGGACGGCGTACTTGATGGCCATCACGCGGTGGTCGTTGCGGTTGATGTCCGTTTCGGGGGCAAGCATCTTGCGCAGCATGCAAAAACGGAAGTCGCCCACGTTGCCGCGTGTCTCGTAGATGGAGTAGGTGTGATGCTGCGGTGGCAGCTCACCCGATGTCATCAAGTCGCCAACTATCTGACGCAGATAGGCGTTGATGCGCTGGTTGACCTTAAAGCCCAGGTCCAGGCGCACGCGGAACAAAAAGTCCGTGCCAAAGGTCTCGACGGAATACTCGTGCGTATAGGGCTCGTCGGTAACGTGCACGTTGATGAACCAATATGCCTTGGCGCGCTTGGGGTGCTTGTCCAGGATGGAATAGAGCACGTCGCGGTCGAGCGTGAGCGGGTCGGGGCTGTTGGTGAGGAACACCAGATTGTCGGCGAGCACGGGGTAGGTCTCGTCGTTGCGCAGGCGGTTGAGCTGATCGATGTACTTGGAGACGGGCAGCAGGATCGTCTGCGTGCGCTCGATGGCGGTGCCGCGGCGCCACACGTACATAAGGCCAAACAGCAGCGAGGCCAGGAAGATCATCACATAGCCGCCGTCAAAGAACATGGTGAGGCACGAGGCAAAGAAGCAGAGCTCGATGGCGCCAAAAAGCAGGGCAAAGACGCAGGCGCCCAGCTTGTGCTTGAGGATGCCGGCGATATAGCTCGTCAAAAGCGTCGTGGTCATGAGCATGGTCACGGTAATGGCGAGGCCGTAGGCGCTCTCCATGCGCTCGGAGTTTTGGAACAGCAGCACAATAAAGATGCAGCCGACCCACATGATGTTGTTGACGAGCGGAATATAGAGCTGGCCCTTGGTGTCGCTGGGGTAGTGGATGCGCAGATGCGGCATAAGGTTGAGACGCGTGGCCTCGGATACCAGCGAGAACGAGCCGGTGATGAGCGCCTGCGAGGCGATGATGGCCGCCACGGCCGAAAGCACGATGGCAAAGGGGCGCAGAGCCTCGGGAAGCATCATGTAGAACGGGTTGACGATATCCATCGCAAGCATCTGGGGATTGGAGTTGTTGGCGAGCAGCCAAGCTCCCTGGCCCAGATAGTTGAGGATGAGGGCCGCCTTAACGAACGGCCAAGATGCGTAGATGTTGGCCTTGCCCACGTGGCCCATGTCCGAATAGAGCGCCTCGGCACCGGTCGTCGACAGGAAGACGAAGCCGAGCACCATGATGCCCGAATGGTTGATGGGCGAGAACAGGAACATGATGCCGCGGATGGGGTTGAGCGCGCGCAGGGTGGACAGGTTGCCGAGCATGTTGAATAGGCCGGCGCCCGCCAGGAACAGGAACCACAGCGTCATGAGCGGGCCAAACAGCTTGCCGATCGAAGAGGTGCCGGCGCGCTGCATGGCAAACAGGCCGCAGATAATGATGATGGTGATGATGATGACGTTGGTTTGGCCGTCGCCCAGCAGCGCATGGCCCCATTCAATGGTGCGCAGGCCCTCGATGGCCGTGGTGACCGTGACGGCGGGGGTGAGGATGCCGTCGGCGAGCAGCGCCGCGCCACCGATCATGGCGGGCAGAATCAGCCACGGCGCCACCTTGCGCACAAGGCTGAACAGGGCGAAGATGCCGCCTTCGTTGTGGTTGTCGGCCTTCATGGCGATCAGCACGTACTTGACCGTGGTCACGAGCGTCATGGTCCAGATGACGAGCGAAAGCGCGCCCAAGATCATGTCCTCGCTGACGGTGCCGATGCCGCCGTTGTTGGCGACGATTGATTTCATGGTGTACATGGGGCTCGTGCCGATGTCGCCGTAGACGACGCCGAGCGTAACGAGCAGCATACCAGCGGAGAGCGGGATAGCTCCGTGCCCGCCCTGGCATTGCTGGTCTTGGAGGGTTGCCTCCCGTTTGTTGTGTGCCACGTGGACTCCCTTAGACATCTGACACCTGCCATGGGCAAAAGGTCTTTATGCCGTCTTTATACATACAAGAGCAGTTTGGCACATCGGGGTGCTTTAGACAATAATCCCCAGCTGGGGAGTAGCCGTTTGCGTAAGTGGGATTTTAAAACAGGGACGCACCCACTGGGCGGCTTGCTGCAACGTAATAACCGCGGGCGCACCCCTGTTTTGAAACATGAAAAGGGGCTGTTAGGCGCGTGCTGCCTGGGCAATACCGGCTTTGGCGCTTGCACGTTTGCCGGCGAGCTCGCAGAAGATCGCGCCGCCGATGATCAGCGCGGCTCCCATTAGGCGGATGGGCGTCATGGACTCGCCCAAAAGGACGACGGAGAAGACGACGGCCGAAAGCGGCTCGAGGTAGCCGACGACGGCGACGGTCTGCACGGGCAGTTTGGCGACGGCGCTAAAGTAGAACAGGCAACCGAGTCCGGTGTTGACGATACCGAGCATGGCGACGGCGCGCCAATCGATGCCGGCGGCAATGCTGGGGGAGAAAAACGAGGGGACGCCCTGCGTGATGAGCGTAAGGATCAACGCGGTTACAAAGGCGGCGCTCACCTGGAGCGTGGAGTTCTCGAG
>CALEDY010000056.1 GCA_937949355.1 uncultured Collinsella sp.
TATCTGCGGCATCAAGGACACGGTCGACACCATCAGTCACACGCGCAAGGTCATCCGCGCCGTCCGCAAGGTCAACCCCGAGTTCTCGGTCCTTTCCGGCTTCGACGAGTACTACCTGGTCAACCGCGCGAGCGGCGGCAACGGCGTTCTGTGTGGCCTCACCAACGTGGAGCCCGAGCTCTTTGTGAGGCTGCACGGCGCCTACCAGGCAGGCGACTTCGCGACCGCCATCGAGTGCGCCAAGCGCATCTCGTCGCTCATGGCCGTCTACGACGCCTGCGATTTGTTTGTATCTGCCATCAAAGTAGCGGTCAATATAAAGGGTCTTCCAATCTCGACCGCGATCTTCGATCCCGCCATACAGGCCAGTGATGACCAAAAGGCAACAATCGAACAGCTCCTGTCATAGACTTGTATTTGGATCGATGTGAGATTATCGTCTTCACATCGATCCAAATATCTTTTTTCTTGTTTAATTTATGAATTTATTTCTATAACTTCATAAATATATGGAGATAAGGACCCGTGGGGGTCCTTTTTCATTTACTTCTACCTGCGCTTTTATCTGATTGTTGTATTTGAGCTCGATTTGTCACAAATCGGGCAAGCTTTTGGTCAGCTTCTGGTACTTACCCGCATGAACCATGGCGGTAGCCTCATCCCAAGCGCCGCGGCCTCCCCGTGCGGCGCACGAGGGATAAGGAGCAGCCATGTCCAACGCACCCACGCACTCTGTCCACAGCGCAATCGCAACAGGTCCGCTGCTCCTGCTCCTCTTTTTTCTGATCGGCTGTCTGGCCCCAGGGGCCGCACTCGCTGTCGACGGGAGTGACGCTCTTAATTTCCGCACCATAAGCGACGGCTGCGGCCCCTTCGGTGTCGGTAAATACGAGGCACAGGACACTTCGATTTCGTACTGCATGAATCAAGACTGCCCCGGCCCCAGCAAGCCGGGAGGGCCATGGCGTACATATAACCAGGGCTGGACATGGCTCGATGACGAATTTGCCGCCATCGTCTGTCACGGATACCCCTCCAATACATCCTTTGGCGGCCACAACCTGTCGCCCGATCTCGCCCGTGCCGCCACCCAGATTGCCGTGTGGATGCTCAAGGGAACCACGCACCCCGACGGCACCTATTCGTATACAAATAGCAAGGGAGTTGCCAGGAGTGGTAGGTTTTACGAAAACGCCGAGGCCGTAGCGGCTGCACGTTGGCTCTACGACAGCGCTAAGTCCGGATCCATTAAGGCAGCCCCACATCGAGCCAGGCGTTATCACGGCCCGGTCTCGGGTGAGGGTCGACACCAGGACATGCTCTATGTTCTGCCCGCCGTCTCCGTATCTTTTCAAAAACAATCGTCCCAGGCTGACATCACCGCCGGCAACGACACCTACAGACTCGGTGGCGCAATCTTCGATATCTTTGAAAGTGTGGGCGATACACGTGTCGGCACTATCCAGATGGACGAAAACGGGCGTGCACAAGCAACGCTTTTGCCCAATACGGCATATTACCTGGTCGAAACCAAAGCCCCGGCAGGCTATATCCCTCGAAGCGACCGAATAGCCTTCACCACACAAAACAGTGGCGAGCATGTCACTGTCAACGAGCAGCCCGGCACCATCACCTTGCGTATTGCAAAAGTCGATGCCGCCACGGATGCCGGCGCCCAGGTTGGGGCGTCGCTTGCGGGCGCTGAATTCACCTGCGTCTCGCAATCAACCCCCGGCTGGACTCGCACCCTTACGACCGACGAAAACGGACGGGCGATCCTCAATGACGTTCCTCTGGGTACCTTTACCATCTACGAATCGAAAGCGCCCGAGGGCTACCTGATTTCAAACGACTGTTGGAGCTACACCGTCGGTGCCGAGCAGCTCGGAGATACGGGCATCATTGAGCTCGAAAGCCGTATTCCCAACATCCCCATCGCCTTTGACCTTGAAATCTCGAAGTTTAAGGACCATGGCGATAACGATGAGTCCGGCCTCGAGCAGCCGGCGGGAGGCGTCGTCTTTGAAGTTGTCAGCAATAGCTCCCAACAAGTCGTCGGCACGTTGACCACAAACGTTTACGGCTTTGCCTCCACCAAAGACCAGCCCGAAGCATGGTTTGGCGCAGGCAAGCGACCCGCCGGCGCCCACGGTGCCATTCCCTACGACCGCGCGGGCTACACCGTTCGCGAGGTTGCAGAAACGGTCCCTGAAGGATTTAAGCAAGCAGGGGAATGGACCATCACAGCAGAGCAGTCCACAGACGGCGCCGAGCTTCAGTACATCATTGACAACCATGCCCTATCGACACACCTTCAAATCGTAAAGCGCGATGCTCAAACCGGCGGCACCGTACCACTTGCCGGTTTTACGTTCCAGCTGCTCGATAGCCACCACGAGCCCGTCTCGCAAACATGTTGGTATCCGGCCCACAATGTAATGAATACCTTCACAACCGATACAGCCGGAGCCGTCACGCTGCCCGAATCACTTAATCCCGGAACATACTACGTGCACGAGGCATCGGCCAAGGAACCGTATCTGCGCGGAGAAGACCTGGAAATAACGATTCCCGCCGACAGAAATCTGACGCCGGTCGCCGTCGCCTCGTTCTATGACAACGCCGCAACCGGAAGCATCGAAATCATTAAGACGGATGTTGTAGATGGGCGCGCCCTCGCTGGAGCCACGTTTGACATCCGCGCTGACGGCGACATCGTGCGAACCGACGGCAGCATCGTCGCCCTGGATGGCGAAACCGTCGCCACCGTTACAACCGACGAACGGGGGCATGCGCGAGTCGACCATCTTTCGTTGGGATGCGGTACCGCCACCTACGAGGTCGTCGAAACACAAGCGCCCGAAGGTTATCTGCTCAACCCGACCCCACACACTGTGAAGTTGTCGTACGCTGACCAGCAAACGCCCGTAATCGAAGTGCACCTTGACGTTTCCAACGGCTATACCAAGATCGATGTCTCCAAAGTCGACGCGTGCGGAGGTCAGGAAGTGACAGGCGCCGAGCTTGTCCTCTGCGACTCCAATGGCAACGAAATCGATTCTTGGACTTCATCCGGCAAACCGCACCACATTGAGCACCTTTCACCCGGCACCTACACCCTGCGCGAAACGATGGCTCCGCGAACCTACGACCTCGCCGAAGAGATAACGTTTGAAGTGAAGGCCACGGGAGAAGTTCAAACCATAGCCATGAAGGACACCCCCATCGAGATCAGGGGAAGCGTCGATAAGCGCCAAGAGATTGCACAGCCAGTCATAAGCAAACTCGTTGCCAACGGTGACGGAAAAAACCGAGCCAAAGCACGGACTAATACGCAAGGCGCCTTCTCCTATACCATCGACGCCAAAAATGAGTCGAGCACCTGGGTCGACGAGTTGACCATCACCGACGACCTCGAGTGCGCCAAAGATGGCGCAGCGAAACTTGTCGCCGTTGAAACCCCTATTGCGGTCGGTGATCTAAACGGGCTGTGCAACGTGTGGTATCGAACGTCTCCGGCAGGAACAAGCGATACGGGCAAGCAGGCAAATGCAACACTTAACGACGAGCATCGCAATCCTTGGCTCGAAACGGAAGAGGTTACAAAGCTGCTGGGCGAAGATGCGCGTCTCGTCGATTACGACGGGTGGCACCTATGGAAAGCAGATATCCCGACAGACAAGTCCGTCACGCTCGATACGAAAGAGATTGATCTTACAGACGACGCCGTCATCACGGGCATCCGTTTTGAATACGGTGCGGTAGCCGCCGACTTTACAACCAGAAGCGAGGCGGGCTCTTGGACCCGGGATGACCTTAAAGACGAACACGACGATCTTGACGATGCCAAGGCGGCCCTTAGCTCGGATACCCGAGGCGCAGTCGTGCATATGCAGGCAACGCCGTCCTATACGCCCCAAACCGCACTCGCCAACAGCGCGCGCGTCGATCTTTGTCGCAACGGCGGTGGCGATAAACTCGAGGCGCATGATGAGGACCGCGTCATCCAACGATGCGCCCTGCCTCAGAACCTGCCGGCAACGGGGTCTGTTACCGTCGCCGCATGCATCACTGCACTCCTGACCTCGGGCACTGCGGCCCTATGGTTCGCTCGCCTTAAGTCAGCCACAAAGAAGCGCTAGCACGATAAAAAAGCGGGCGAGCCAGTCTCCCGGCTCGCCCGCCTTGGGCATAAACGATGAATCGGCTATTCAGCAGATGACGAACCGCCATCGATGGCTGCCTGATCGGACTCGGAAATACCGTCGGCACCCAAACTTTGCTCTTGCTCCACCTCTTCGTTCATTGTCGTCTCGGGCGTCGAGCCCTTAACGCCAACGACATACGCGGCCCCAAAGCCCAATGCGATAGCGATCAGGGTCAAAATCAGATAGATGGGCCAATGGCGCTTGATGTACGAAAACACGCTGACTCCTTAGCGGGTCTGTCTACGAACGACGAATGACCTCGGTCACGACCTCGGACACCGTAGCGATATTGGTCGGATTGACGTTGTACGGCAGGTCATCCTCGGTGCGAGCGCAGGCAAGGCGCGGGCCGTCCACACCGGCGATCGTAAGGGCGCGACGGCTCGCCTCGAGCGCTGCGGATGCATCGGTTTTTGCATAGGGCATCTCGAACGCACCGCAATCGACGTGGAACGACTTACACACCTTACTGACAAGATTCATGATGCGGCGATCGCCCTTAAACAGCTGCTGCTCGCCCTCGACCGTTACCACCGAAAGCCTGCCGGCACCGATAGACTCGAGGTTGATGAAGAACACACCGCGGAGCTTGTCACGATGCGAGGCCAAAAACGCCCTCATGCCGGCGCCATCGCAATCGGACGCGCCCGTTGCGACGAACCAGATATCGTGGCCGAGCAGCTCATCGTCACCCATGGAGGCAACGGCCGAGAGCATATCCTCGGCAGAAGCACCATCGGAGGAGGTGGCGCCGCCCTTCCAACCGTCGTCGTCATCCTCGAAGTTATCCCACGAGCCAATGCCGCGACCAGACTTCTTGGCATCGTAATCGTCTTCGACGCCCAGCCAGTCGCTCATGCTGTCCTGCTCGTTCTTCTTTTTGCGACCGAACAAGCCACCCAGGCCACGCTTCTGCGGCTTGGCACCCGTCGAAGCAGGAGCCGAGATGGTCTCGAGCGGCTGTGCGCCCGAGGAGATGGGCATGGGGGCCGCGACCGGTGCCGATGTGGGCTCGGCGCCCTGCGCCGTCGCAAAGGGATCATCTGTCTGTGCCGAAGGATCGGGAAGATCGAACAGCGACGTGCGGGACGCGACGTTGGCCTGTTGCATCGAAGGCAGCGACGGATCGGGGACCGAGGCCAGCGGCGACGAAGAGGGCGCAGGCGCGGAGGCCGGATCGGGAATATTCATTTGCTGGCGCGGAGGCACCTGAGACGAAATCTGCGCCATGAGGGAGTCAACTGTCTCGTCCTGCGTGGGAGCGGCGTTGGCCACCGTGGCACCGGGGTCGCTCGGCGCGGGCATGGTAAAGATCTGCGTAGAATAAGGCCTGGACTCATCCGTCTTGGGAGCCTCGTCAATCGCAGGGGACTCCTGCTCCATAGCAGGAACCTCGACCTGCTCGGGTACGCTGGCCTCAACGGAATCGGCCTCGTCGACAACCGAATCATCGGCGGCGTCCTGAGCATCATCGGAGATGGGAAGGGGCTCGGCAATTGCGGTGCCCTGCTTCTCAAACGTCATCGTGGCATCAAATGACATGGTGCCATCGACCTGCTGCGCCTCAAAGGACGTCGTAGCCTCGGCAACGTCAGCGGATGCCGGCTGCGGAGCCTCGAAGGACGTCGTGGCGTCGGCGACATCGACAGACTCCGGCTGCTCGGCCTCGCTCTGCTCGAACTCCTGTGCCGCACGCTCACGCTCGGCCTCGGCGGCCTGCTGCTGGGCGATGGCCTCCCGCTCGGCGGCCTCGCGGGCAGCGGCGCGTTTTTCCTCAAAGTCGTCGACGAACTTCTTGCCCTTCGCAAAGGCACCCTTAAAGAAGCTTGAAGCGCTGGCACCAATCGAGGAGAACGCGGAAGCGATATCGGCATGGGGCGTTGTCGAGGGAAGCTCGGCCGAGAAATCGGTGTCGCTCTCATAGGACACGCGCTGCGGATACTCGTCATAGTCTTCGTCGGCGGTCTCGTCTTCAACCTGTGCCGGAGCGGCAGGTGCCAGAATATCCAGACCGGCTGCAGAATCGAGCGCGGGCTTTGCGTCAGACTCCGCGGCAGCAACAGGGGCAGCGACCGGCTCAGCGGGAGCAACAGCCGTATTGGCCGCGGGCGCAGGCTCCTGTGCAACGGGAGCAGGCTCCGGCTCAAACGTCGGCTCCTCGCCCTCTTCGTAATCGAGCGTGCAGGACTCGGGAAGCATGCCGAGCGCTCGGATGGCATCCGAACCAAAGCGGATATTGCCGGCGGCATTGCGATAGAGCTTGGGCTTGGGCTCGGCGGCTTCGACCACCGCGGGCTCCTCCGCCGGCTCGGCGGTGGACTTTTCCTCGGTGGGCACTTCGGCCTGGGCAGTCTGGTCTTGAGCCTCGGGCGCGATAACGCCGATCAGCGTCTCGTCGGCAGAGGCACCCTCAAAACCGTCGATCTGTCCATCAAAAGCCTCGTCCTGCTCGGGCGCATCGACAGGCGACACCGGCTGGCCAAACTCGTCCTCATCGTAGGAAGGTTCCTCATATTCAATGGTGTTGCCGTAGTCGTTTTGCTGCTGGGCCGCGGCATACTCGGCCGCCGCGCGCGCCATTTCCTCGGCGCGACGCTTCTGCTCGCCAAAATAGGTATCGAATGGAATGTCGTCGGGGAACTCGTTTTCGCCCTGATAAGGGGCAACGTTGTCCATGACACCGAGCATGGCGGCAACAGAGGACTTGTTGCACACCGCGCCAGACGTGTAGGGGAGCACAAAACGGTTGGAGATGATATTGGCGGCGTTGGCCAGTGCCACAAGGGAGGCCAGAATCGCGACAACCCACAGCAGCACCTTGAGCACGCCGGGAAGCGGCAGGATACGCAGGATGGCGACAGCCGCGGGCGCGATCGTGGCGACAGGCAGGAGCTTGGCGATGAGCGCGCGATACGGAGCGTAGGGCTCGCGAGCAAGGAGCTCGGCGCGGGGGGAATCATAGTGGGCCACCACGACGACCGGGCGGTTGCGCGGAGACGCAAGCGGGCCCGAGGCCTTGTGATAGGCGATGACATTTTGACTCACACCGGTCTTTCCCAGGCGCGAAACCACGGGATGCCCCGTGCGCTCGAGCACGTAGAGCACGGCACCGACAATGGCCAGCAAGGTGCCGACCAAGCCGATACCGCCACCGATGCCCATCAGCAGGGCGCCGGCAAATGCGAGAATACCGGTAACGGCAAACGCCAACCTGCTGGGCGCGGGAGCATTAAATTCCTGCACCTCGGGGTCAAAGCCGTGGTTGCGGAAAATCTGAGCGATATCCTCGGCGGCCAGGCGCTCTTCTTCACTGCACGCCGGCGTAATGCCGGTGTTCTGCAGCAGGTGGTTAATATAGTTCTGGGTGTTCGCCATGTGCGCTCCACATCCATAATCCGACAAATAGGCCCAATGCATGCACATTAGAACCGTATATAGTCGAAAGTATACCCCGAGCGAGCGCAAACGACCGAATTCGGGCCATCTTAACGCCGCGAGCGGACAAGGATATAGCCTAATCTCCATATCGGACTAAAATCATGGCAACAAACGACCTTCTCATGCGAGGATTCTATGACGGCAAGCGACGCGACCGCGACAATTAAAAAGGGGGCACCCGAGCCCGGTTTCGATAAAACGGCTCAGCGCATCCTCAACCTTTTCTTTGTACTCAACAGTTCTCCCGAACCGCTGACGACCGAGCAAATCGTCCTGGATTCCGATCTGGGATACGGCTCGGGCAATATCGACTCAGACAAGCGCAAGTTCCGCCGCGATCGCGACAAGCTGCTCGAGCGCGGCATCGTTATCAGGGAGGTTCGTGCCGCCGGAGCGCAGGAAACCGAAGAGAGCGCGTGGACGATCGACCGCGAGCACACGTTTGCCGCGGGCGGTCTCATCACCGCAGACGATGCCGACATCCTGCTCAATGCCATCGACCAGACACTCGCGGCAGGCTCATCCACCTTTGCCGCGCCGCTTGCCGACATTCGCTCCAAGATTGCCTACCTCACCGGCATGTCGACGACAGGAGAGGCACCGATCCGCCGCTCTCCCGCCGTCGATGCGGTATGGAGTGCCTTTGCCGAGCGTTGCGCGCTGCGCTTTTTGTACCAAAACGGACGCGGTGAACAACGCGAGCGGACCGTTTGCGTCTACGGCATGTTCGAGCGCGAGGGTACGGCATACTTCTGCGGCCTCGACAATGCCACCGACAATATCAGAACATTCCGCTGCGACCGCATCATTCGCGCCTGGAGGCCTTCGAAAGCCTACGCCATTCCTGCGGATTTCAACCTCAACGATTACTTATTCTTTGAGTTCGATTTTGCCGACCACCCACCCGTTGCGGCTACGTTCTCGTTCGCGCGTGAAGCGCAGGCCGATATGATCAGCGGTCTCACACGCGGACGAGGCGAACTCATGCGCACCGAAGCAGAGTGGACCTGGACCGTTGACGTGCGCGACCTTGAAGCCGCAGCCTCGTTTTGCATGGCCCATGCCATGGATGGCATGAGGCCCGTCGCCCCCGATTCTCTCAAGCGGGCGTGGAATCACCTCATCGAAAGGACGGTGCACGAGCATGCCCGTGCGTAAACTCACCAGCGAGCAAAGACTCTCGCGCGCCATCGACATCATGGAGGCCCTCTACGCCGCCGGCGAGAACGGCATGACACGAGACGAGCTTTGCAGCCGCTTTGATATCACGGGGACATCGCTCGACGAGATTCTCGAGATTGTCTCGACGCTTGCGGACCGAGAATCGGGCGCACGTATTATCTGCGAACGCCGCGGCGAGCGCGTGGTCCTCACCGGTGATGCGGGGCGCGTGCTACCGCTGCGTCTGAGTGCCGCCGAGGGCGCTGTGCTCAACCATGAACTTGAATCATTGGGGATCGAACCCCAAGCGGCGGCTCGAATACGGCGCGCCCTTCTTCCCAAAGAGCTCGGCTACAACCAGCGCGTCTTTGACACCGTCGCCCACGGATCGCACTGGCAGCAGCTGAGCTGCGCCATTCGGGACGGCGTTCGCTGCCGTATCTCATATCGCTCGATGGATGACACACAAGCGCGCGAGCGTTTGGTCGACCCCTTGCGCATCACAACAAACGGCGACCAAACGTATCTGATTGCCTGGGATGTCGCGGTCGACGAACAGCGTACCTATCGTATGGATAAAATCGAGGGCCTGGTCTTGACCGACGACTCCGTCGTGCGCCACGCATCGGAGCCCGCGACCCTCCACGACTCCCTCGCCCAGGCGGAGCGGAGCGCGAAGCTTCTCATGCCGCGCGCCTTGGCGGAGCGCCTAGACTGGCCCGGCATCATGTCGATTGAACCCAATGGAGCGGACAGCTCAACAGTGAACGTGTGCTACGGCTCCGAGCGCTGGCTGTTAAGCCAGGTAATCGCAGCGGGCGGGGCCATCCGCATCCTGGATGACCCCGCCCTGTCAGATCGTCTGTGCGATATGGCAAAATCCCTCGTCTGTCCGCTTTAGCGGCGCCGCTCGTGGCGTGCGCGCCACAGCTGTAGATAGTGCCCGATTTGTGCCGATTCGATGCGCTGATAGGAGCTCGTGGGCAGCGACGTTAAGAATTTCTTGCCGTAGCCCTTCGTCACCAGGCGCGGGTCGGCCAAGATGAGTACGCCACAATCGGTCGATGAGCGAATGAGGCGGCCGGCGGCCTGCTTGACCTCGAGCACGGCCTCTGGCAGCGAATAGCGCGCCCAAGCGCGGTCTTCGCGCAGATTGCGCTCGCATGAGAGCGGGTCTGTGGGGCTCGAGAACGGCAGCTTGGGGATGATGACGCAGCGCAGCGTCTCGCCGCTGGCGTCAAACCCCTCCCAAAAGGCCTTAAGCGCAAAGAGCGACGAGGTCGGTTCGTTGATAAAGCGATCGCGCAGACGGCGAGGAGACGAGTTGCGCTGCTGACAGTTGAGTTCCAGACCAGCACGAGCCATCTTGGGCTCGACGCGAGCGTACAGTTCCTCCATGTCACGCCTGTTGGTGAACAGCGTGAGCACCGAGCCGCCCATGGCAAGATGAGCGTCGACCAGCACACGCTCGAGCGCCGAAAGATAGCTCTCACGATCGCGCGGATCGGGAATATCCCCAGCCACGACCACGGCCATATTCGAATCGAAGTCGTAGCTCGAATCCAAGTGCAGCGACGATGATGTCGAGGCTCCGATGCGATCGAGGCCGACGGCGTGGTTAAAGTGCTCAAAGCTCTTGGAAACCGTCATGGTCGCCGATGCAAAGATAGCCGTGTGGACCTCGGGCAGCCACTCGGTTGCCAAGGCCTCACCAATATCGATGCGCTCCGCGGTCATCGACTCGCCGCCGGCGCGCAATCTGCGATTGACTTGCAGCGAGTACACGTAGTGTTCGTCGGTACCGTCAATGATGAGTTTGAGGTTCTCGGCCAACTCGTGTAGGCGGCGCGAGATATCACCCAGGTCGACAACAACCTCGGGCTTGTCGGCGGCAACGGCTTGTACCAGCGCGTCGACGCTCTTGTCAGCTTGTTCCAACGCGTCGATGGCAGTGTAGGCCGACTGTAAGAAATCATGCCAGTCGTCAGATTCGCGCAGCTCGGGGCCAATCCATAGGTTCGCGTTGTCATAGCCCCCGCGCGCACGGCGGCCAAGCTCGCGAACGCCGTCAAACACATCGGCAATCGCCATACTCGCACGCACAACCGTCGACGTCGCCTTGGCGGTAAGACCCAGGTAAAGCGTAGAGCCCTCCGAGGTTGCCAAATCGCGGGAAACCTGGCTCAGCGCACCGGTGCTCGAGCCACCCAGGCGCTCAAACAGAACGCGCGATTCATCCGCCGACACCACGCGCGCCCATTGACGGCGCGCCTCGCGCTCGATGGAGTGGGCCTCATCGATCACCCAGTGACGAATCGGAGGCAAGATTCTGCCCTCGGCCGCAACGTTGCGGAACAGCAGGGAATGGTTGGTGACCACCACATCGGCATGCGCCGCGCGACGGCGGGCGCCGTGGACCAGGCATTTATCGGGGAAGAACGGGCATAGGCGACGGGCGCACTCGCGCGACGCCGTCGTAAAGTCGGGACGGTTGACGCTGCGCCAGCGAATGCCGAGCGAGTCGAGGTCGCCATCGGCCGACTGACACACGTACGCCATGATGACCGCGACTGCCGTAAGCGTATCGGCAGGATCACGCTTAGTCGTAATTTCGACTTGGCCGCGGCTCATGCGCTCAAGCTTGCGCAAGCATGGATAGTGGTCATAGCCCTTGAGGGCGCAAAACGATAGGCCTCCGTCCAGCTGCTCGGCAAGTTTGGGCAGCTCATGATACATGAGCTGGTCGGCAAGATTATTCGATTTGGTCGCGATGCCAACCGTGATGTTGTTGCGGCGCGCGGCCTCGGCAAAAGGCACCAGGTAGGCCATCGATTTGCCGACGCCCGTCCCCGCCTCAATCACGCGATGCGTTCCCGTAACGAGTGCGTCACGGACCTCGAGCGCCATCGCGATCTGCTCATCGCGCGGCTCATACGTGGGATACATGCGATTGACCAGGCCGCCCGGGGCATAGTCCGCCTCGATTTCCTCGCGGCTCGGCATCTTAAGGACCGGTAGCTCGTCCGCATCAACGCGATCATCGGCCCGATCGGCCTTGAGTACGTCGGCGCGGGCGGCGCCGAGAGAGAAGATGGAACCGGGGTTCTGTCCCGCCAAGAATGAGAAGATGGGACGATAGGACCAGGGTACGTCGGGGTGCATGTCGGCCAGGCGCGCCATCAAGCCTTGAGGCAAGTCGGTGAGCGCCACGAGCAGCACGCGCCACACACCACACAGGGCGTCGACATCGGCGTTGGCGCGGTGCGACACTGAGTCGCAGCCAAACAGATCGGCCATGAAAGACAGCTTATGCGAGGCCAGGCGCGGAAGCGCGATGCGCGACAGCGCCAGCGAATCGATCCAGATGTCGCTGACGTTGACACCGCCCTTGACCGACTCGATAAACGATCGGTCGAAGGTGGCGTTATGCGCAATCACCGGGCAGCCGCCGACAAAATCGGCGAGAGCGGCCACGGCCTCGACGGCCGACGGGGCATCCACCACATCGGCGTTTGTAATGCTCGTGAGTTCGGTAATCTCGGCGGGAATCAGCTGCTTGGGATGCACGAAGGTATCAAACCGATCGACAACCTCGCGGCCCGAAAGGCGGGCAGCCGATATCTCGATAAGCTCGTTGTCCTGCACCGAAAGACCCGTGGTCTCGGTATCGAGGACGATAACATCTTCCTCGATGAGACCAAACGATTGGGTTTTGGCGCGCTCGGCAAGCGTGGCATAGGAATCGATGACAAACTGCGGCGTTCCCGACGAAACAGCGTCCTCGATTAGCATGCAACGCCCGCTCGACGAAGTCCCATACGAATTAGACTGTCACAGACCTGCGGGAACGTCATGTCATCGGTGTGGCGAATCTCATCCGGATACAGCGACGTATCGGTCATGCCGGGAATCGTGTTGGTCTCGAGGATGACGGGGCCATCCTCGCTCACGATAAAGTCGCTGCGCGAGATACCCAGGCAGCCGAGTGCCTTATGGGCAGCACAGGCGAGCTCCTGAGCACGAGCGTAGTTCTCGGGTGAAATCTGCGCCGGAATGCGGTGGATGTCCGTAGGGTCGACATACTTCACGTCCAGATCGTAGAACTCGCAGTCCTCGGGCTTACGGATCTCAACAATCGGCAGGGCGCGCACGTCATCCTCGCCGTATACGCCGACGGTGATCTCGGTACCCTCGATGCACTTCTCGACCAGCACTTTGTCGCCGTACTCAAATGCCTTGGCGATTGCCGCGGGTAGCTCGGAGGGCTCATGGACCAGGGAAATGCCATAGCTGGAACCGTTGACGGCCGGCTTCACAAAGCAGCGCTCGCCACAAACCTCGACGATATGATCGATATCGACTTCATCGCCCACTTCGAGCGCAAGGCCGGGGGCAACGGGGATGCCCGCCTTGGCGTACAGGAGCTTCGAGACCTCCTTGTCGGCACCGCAGGCGCTTGCGAGCACGCCCGAGGCCGTGTAGGGGATACCTAGGGTCTCCATGGCACCCTGCATGGCACCATCCTCGCCGCCGGCGCCGTGCATGGCGATAAACGCCACGTCAAAGCCGCCGGTCGCCATGGTTACCATAAAATCATCGGCAGCCGTGTCGAGCAGCTCCACCGAAGTGTACCCGGCCTCCTTCAAGGCCACCACGACGTTCTTTCCCGAATTGAGCGAGATCTCGCGCTCAGCGGAATGACCGCCCGCCAAGACCGCTACGTGCATGTTCTCTAGGCTTTTACCCGGCATGGGCAGACTCCTCCTCTATAATTTCTGCAGCTGATACCATATTGTAGCGATACCCCCTACGTTTCCCCAAAATCGAAAGGCTTCCATGAATCCCAGGACTAAATCTCAGGACATTCGCGACTTGAGCCAAAACGATATTCGCAAGCTCGTGGCGGAACTCGGCCAGCCCGCCTTCCGCGCCAAGCAACTCATCGAATGGGTCTTTGAGAAGAACGTTTGTTCGTTTGACGATATGACCAACCTTCCCAAGGCTTTCCGCGAGCAGCTTAAAGAGGCTTTTACCTTTGACACGCCGACTGAGCTCACCAAGCAGGTTTCTAAAGATGGCTCTCGCAAGTATCTGCTCGAGTACCACGACGGCATTTCCGTCGAGACTGTCGGTATGCCCCGTCGTAACAAGCTTTCTGTCTGCGTTTCCACCCAGGCAGGTTGTGGCATGGGCTGCGCCTTTTGCGCCACCGGCCTTAACGGCCTCAAGCGCTCGCTGACAGCTCAGGAGATCGTCGACCAGGTACTTCATGTATCCAACGACTTTGGCGAGCGTGCCACAAGCGTTGTCTTCATGGGCCAGGGCGAGCCGTTTGCCAACTACGACGAGGTTCTCAAGGCACTGCGCATCCTTAACGATCCCGACGGTATCGGTATTGGAGCCCGCCACCTTACTGTCTCTACCAGCGGCGTTATTCCCGGTATTCGCAAATTCGCCGACATCCCCGAGCAGTTCACGCTCGCCGTTTCCCTGCATTCCGCCATCCAGTCGACGCGCAATAAGCTTATGCCCGGCGTTAAGAAGTACACGCTCCTGCGCCTTCACGAGGCGCTTCAGCTCTACACCGAGAAGACCGGACGCCGCCCAACCTATGAGTATGCCATGATCGAAGGCGTCAACGATACGAATCCCGAGATGCAGGCGCTCTGCGACTTCTGCGAGGGAACGCTGTGCCACGTTAACCTAATTCAGCTTAACGACATCGAGGGCAGCCCGCTCAAGCCGTCGCCGATTCATAAGGTTGAGGATCTTCAGCGTCGCCTTGAGTCTCGTGGCATCGAGACCACGATCCGTAATTCTCGCGGCAATGATATCGATGCCGCCTGCGGTCAGCTGAAGCAACGTTTCAAGGTCCAGAAGAACGCATAGGGGAGTCTGTGCCCCATAACGTTTCATGTGAAACATCCGACAGCCCTGGTTGCAAATAATGCAACCAGGGCTGTTTCATTTTTTTCATACTTTTGAACTTGGCTTCTTCAAGCTGAGTTTTAGCCAAAATATGGGGTCCTTGTCTCATGTATAAGACAAGGACCCCTTCAAAACAGGCAAGTAATTGTTAGGTACCTAATAACCAACATTTTCCCACTGATGGTTAACCCAATCTTGGTTAATCTTGGGATTCTTAGTCACCTGAGCAGTGCGCATAGCGACATCTTCGGTCATCACATCTATTTTCTTCTTGGATGTATTGACAATATCCTGGGCTCCGCGCAGCAGTCGACCGCGTAGTTCATCATCTGTCGCAAGCTTATAGCCTGAAAAAGCGCCAGCGACGACGGTGGTTGCCAACGCAACGACCGCGAGAACCTTATTCTTCATCCTGATCCTCCTGCCCAAATTGAATCATTTCGCCAAGGATACGGGAGAGCTCCTCTTCGTCTTTGAACTCGATTTCAATCTTGTTCTTGCCACGCGAGCTCTTCACGCGCACATTCGTGTTAAATACTTGACGAAGGACTCGAGCGGCCTTTTTGAATGACTGAGGTGTTGCTGGCCTCGGCGTCTTAGGTGTTTCTCCGGCAGAAAACAACGGAGCAAGATTTTCTGTCGCTCTGACGGAAAGGCCTTCTGCAACAACCTTCTCAGCAAGTCGAATTCGAGCATCCTCATAGGGAACTGCAAGGATCGCTCTCGCATGGCCGGCAGTAAGCTTACCCTCGAAAATCATCTGCTGTACGACTTCGGGAAGATCAAGCAAGCGAAGTGAATTTGTAATTGCCGAACGAGACTTACTGACAGCCTTTGATAACGCCTCCTGCGTCATACCGCTGGCATCAATGAGCTGACGATAGCCCTTAGCCTCTTCGACGGGATTTAGATCAGAACGCTGAAGATTCTCTATCAGTGCAAGCGCGAGCATTTCCTCATCATTAACTTCCTTAATGATGACAGGCAGCTCCTCAAGACCAGCAAGCTTTGATGCTTGGTAACGACGCTCACCAGCGATGATCTCATAGCCGTTTCCATGCTTGCGAACCAACAACGGTTGCAACACGCCATGTTCTTGGATCGACTCGCTCAACTCGCGAAGTTCAGTTTCATTAAAGTGAATTCGCGGCTGATTAGGGTTGGGAACGATATCCTCAATAGGTAGTTTTGTTTCAGATGTGGCATTTGAAGCCGATGCAGCCGAACCACCGGTCTCATACTCGGCCTCTGAGACCAAAGCATTGAGTCCACGTCCTAATCCGCCACGTTTCTTTGCACTAGGCACGCTTGATCACCTCTTTTGCAAGGTTCATATACGCTTTTGCACCCTTATTTTGAGGTGCATAGGTAATTACCGGCTCTCCAAAAGACGGAGCCTCAGAGATTTTTACGGTACGGGGAATTAGAGTCTTAAAAGCCTTATCACCAAAGTACGACTGAACCTCCTCAACAACCTGATTCGACAGAGAAGTACGCGAGTCATACATTGTCATAAGCACGCCGTAAGTGTCTAAGCCCTTGTTCAGACGTGATTTGACCATCTTCATTGACTCAAGCAGCTTCGTAACGCCCTCGAGTGCGTAATACTCGCACTGAATCGGAATCAAAACGCTGTCTGCTGCGGTCAAAGCGTTGATGGTAAGCAGGCCGAGCGAAGGAGGACAGTCAATGAAAATAAAATCGAACTCGTCTTGAATGGGCTCAAGCAAATCTTTTAGGCGGGTTTCACGAGCAATTGCGCTTACGAGCTCAATTTCGGCGCCTGCAAGCTGAATTGTCGCCGGAATAACGAATACCTTTTTGCAATTTGTCTCAAGAACAAGCGATTCTGCCGGCACGTCATTCAGCAATGCATCATAGATGCACTGATCAAGGTCTTCTTTTTCAATTCCAAATCCACTGGTGCTGTTTCCCTGCGGATCAAAATCGACAATCAGCGTCTTGCGTCCCTGTTCACCCAGTGCTGCTGCAAGGTTTACTGCCGTCGTTGACTTACCGACGCCGCCTTTTTGATTGATGATTGCAATAATACGCGTGTCTTTTGCGCTCTTCGAACGCTTAACGTCGCGAAATCCCACGGTCC
>CALEDY010000057.1 GCA_937949355.1 uncultured Collinsella sp.
AAGTACCACGGCTCGGACGGCGAGCTGCATACCGGCACGTGCGAATTTGACCTTGACACGTCCGGCGCGACCGTCAAGGCCTCGGAAATCCTCTTCGGCAAGACAGCAGGCGCGCGCGGCAGCCTGATCACGGGCGAAATGCCGAACAACGGCGCGGTGGCCGCGAAGATCACGACGGTCAAGGGCGAGTACATCGTCCCCATCGGCTACCACGACGGAAGCGGCAAGGTCGCCATCGACCCCACAGAGGCTGCGAAGATCATTGCCGGAAACATCAAGGCGGGCGTGTCGATTCTCGGCGTGACGGGCACGTACAGCGGCGAGGCCATCAAGGCGCAGACGAAGTCCGTCGAGCCGCTGACGACCGCGCAGACGATTTTGCCGGACGCAGGGTATGACTACATGTCCCAGGTCGACGTGGCTGCGATCTACTACAACGAAACGCCCAACGCTGCTGGCGGCGTGACCGTCACCATCGGCAAGAAGGCAGGAGCGTGAGCGTATGGCGGCACCTGAGATTTCCGGAGGTGAGACCACAAAGAGCAAAATCGTTTACGGCGACAAGGTGCTCATTGACCTGACCGAGGACACCGTCACCCCCGCGACGCTCAAATCCGGCGTGACGGCGCACGACGCTTCGGGCGCGAAGATCACCGGCACGTTAGACACCACACCGCCCAAGGAGTCGGACATCAATTTCTGGGACTACGACGGCACTTTGCTCTACAGCTGGACGCTCACCGAGCTGGCCACAAAGACCGAGCTGCCGCCCCTTCCCTCGCATGACGGCTTGATTTGTCAGGGCTGGAACTGGACACTTGCCGACATCAAGGACGCAGACCGTGAGCTCGATATCGGCGCGCTGTACATTACCGATGATGGCAAGACAAGGCTCTACGTCGACGTGGACACCGAAACGTGGGACGATTTTGTCTTGAATTACTGGCAGGGCACAAAAAGCGGCACGACGGTAGACTGGGGCGACGGAACGCCCCCGGAAGCAATAAACGACTGGTCTTGGATTGAGCATCGGCATGTGTACGCAGCCAGCGGTTCATACGTGATCACTATGAGCGTCAAAGAGGGTGCGGAGATGAACCTTGGAAGTGGCTCAAATGGTCGAATGCTGATTGCAAATGGCGAAACAGATAGTGGCCGCTGCTCGATGCTTGCAAAGGTGGAAATCGGTGAAAGAATGCCCACAGTGACGGAGCGTGCGTTTTTTGCCGCTGTCCGGCTCAAGAGCATATCTGTCCCCGCTGGCGTGCTTTTCGAACCGTATATAACGTTTGAACAAGCTACAAGTATACGCGCCGTGACAGTGGCTTTTAGTTCCGCAATCCGACAAACATTTTATAATTGCCCTAATCTCCGCGCGATTGCAACACCGAAAGGGACGACGCAAGCAGATGGTAATAATTATGACATCGCAAATACAGCAATCCGGCAGGTAAATTTTGATATGGTTGCTGCATACTATGCACAATCCATTGAACGAGTCCACATCAAGGCTGTCAACGGTCAAGTCGGTACTTTTATTTCCTGCGCTTCTCTGCTGGAAGTCACCATTCCGGCAGATGCTACAACCTTTGTCGCTTCCGCATTTCGGGGCTGCGGCGCGCTGCGCAGGGTGACGTGCCTCGGGGACATCACAAGCATCCCAGCGCAGGTGTTCCAGCGGTGCTACCCGCTGCGGTTTGTGGATCTTACGCACTGTACGGCTGTGCCCACGCTGGCAAACGTCAACGCGTTTGATTCGACGCACGCGCAGCTGGAAATCAGAGTTCCCGCGTCTCTTGCGGATGCGTGGAAAGCGGCGACAAACTGGAGCTCGTTGGCAGACCATATTGTGGGGGTGGAAACATGATCGTAAGAGAGCACTACAAAACGCGCAGTGACGGCGTGGAGCTGTACAAAACATACTCGGATGCGGGCTATCTCATCCGGCAGGCGGAGACGGGCACAGAGTACGCGGAGGCCATCGACGTAGACGGCGCGCCGTACACCTACACCGAGACAGACAAGCTTGCTACCGACGATTTTGACCCGGAGACTGCCTCTCCGGAGCAGCTGCGTGAGCGGTTAGCCGACACCGAGACGGCGGCGAAAATCCTGCTTGGGGAGGAAACGCCATGACGTACACGGAGAGGGCGAAGAAAATGCGCCCGTACATCGAACAGGCGGCAAGCGCTTTGGACGACAAGACTGTCAGCCTTGCGCCGGAGCTTCTGGGGACGCTGACCGGCGGCGGAAGCCTCGTCAAAGCGGGCACGCGCATCAACTGGCACGGCAAGATCAAAAAAGCCGCCGTCGACCTCTGGGACACCGAGCAGAACACGCCGGAGACCGCGCCCAGCCTCTGGGAAGACGTGCAGTACCGGGACGGATACAGGATCATCCCCGAGACCATCACCGCCACTCTGGCCTTTTCAAAGGGCGAGCGCGGCTGGTGGGGCGACAACCTGTATGAGTCGCTCATGGACGGGAATGTGTTTACCCCGACGGTCGCCCCGACGGTCTGGAAGAAAGTCGAGTAAGGAGGACTATGTGAGCACCGGAATTATTACCATCATCTGCGCGGTGATCGGCTCGTCTGCGCTGGCGGAGATCATCCGCTCCATCGTCGGAGCCATCCAGCGCAAGCGCGGCAAGGCCACGACGCAGGATACCCACTTTGCCGAGATCGACAAAAAGCTCGACGGCATGAAAAAGCATCAGGACGAGCAGTATCTTGCAATCCTGCGGCTGACGATCATGTCCGAAGAAATGCCAATGGCAGAGCGCCTGATTGCCGGGCAAAAATACGTTAAGCTGGGCGGCAACGGCGATGTAAAAAAGTTTTTGCATCAGTTGGAGGCGCAGTGCGAGCATAGCAGCGCGCAATAAAACGGGAGGCAATATGCGGGTAAAAGGCAAGTGGAGCAAAGGCGAGATGGCGCGCACCATCGTCATCTATCTGCTCAGACTCCTGACGATGGTGCTGATCTGGGCGTGCGCGCTGAAAACCATCGCTGTCCTTATCGCAGTCGGAAGCAACCCGGAGCTTGGTACGTCGGTCGACCTGTCCGACGTGCTCGGCTACGCCGGGGGCGCAGCGGTAACAGAGCTGGGCCTGCTGGCATTCAAACGAGTATTCGCGAAGAAAAATGAACCAGTAGAATGAAAGGAGCACACAAAATGACAGAAAAGAAGTTTTTTGAGCTTGTGAAAAAGCTGGTGGCTGATTACACCAATGAGCACCTCGACAAGAGCGACGGCAAGCAGATCAGCCCGGACGACGTTTACATTGTGTGGTACTGCAAAGCGTTGCAGAACTGGAAAGCGTTGGCTTCCACGACGCTGTTTGACGGCATGTACTATGAGCTGACGCTCAACGGCGACAAGCAGGAAATCTATCTCGATGCTTACAAGAAGTTTGAGAACCGCGCAATCAAGGTGGAGGGCTGATTATGGACAATATCAAAAAGCGGCTGGGCAATCTGCTCAGCGTCAAGAGCCTGGTCACGCTCTCGCTGACCATCGTCTTTGCCGTCCTCGCCCTGCGGGGAGACATCACAGGCAAGGACTTCCTGACAATCTTCCTGACAGTAATTACCTTCTATTTCGGGACCCAGAGTCAGAAAGCGCAGGACGCGATTGACAACGCGGGTACGCCGCAGGAGGGCGAACAGAAATGATGAAAGCATCCGAACTTGTGCGCAGGCACATTGACGTTGCGAAGAATTACAAGACCGTCTACATGTGGGGCTGCTTCGGTTCTCCCGTGGGCGAGACGATCATTGACGAAAAATCCGCACAGTACCCGGATTGGTACACCGGCGGCAGAGTTACATATCTGCGCAGTCTTATCGGCAAGGGCTACTTTGGCTTTGACTGCGTGAACCTCACGAAGGGCATTCTTTGGGGCTGGAACGGCAATAAAAACGCTTACTACGGCGGCGCAAGATACGCCTCGAACAGCGTGCCGGACGTGTCCGCCGACGGCATGATCGCAAAGTGTAAGGACGTGTCCACGACCGGCTGGGACAAGCTGATTCCCGGCGAAGGCCTCTGGATGCCCGGTCACTGGGGCATGTATGTCGGCGACGGTCTGGCCGTCGAATGCACCCCGATCTGGGACAACGGCGCGCAGATCACGGCCGTACAGAATATCGGCACGAAAGCCGGATACCACGCCCGTAAGTGGCAGAAGCACGGCAAGCTCCCGTGGGTCGAGTACGACACCGTAAAGGTCGACGAGGCCGTCGAGGAAGCGAAGAAGACCATCCGGAAGAAGGCCGGTCTTACAGACAGCACGATCGATTACCTCGCTGCCTATAAGTACGGAGACGATCTTCTCAAAAAGCTCGCAAAGGCGATGAAGTAAGGGGGCGGGGCTATGGCTCCACAAGCCAGATGCAAATTACCGCCGGAGCTTGGCAGACTGATGCGTCGGGATATGGAGACGGTTATTTACCAATCGAATCTCGGCCGTGAAGACGCAAAGATCGCGCAGCTCTACTTTGTGGATAAGCTCCCACAGGTTGACGTTGCGACGGAATTGTATCTTGGCCGCGCTACGGTACAGAGGCGGCTTCCAGGCATTGTGGCACGAATGAGAGATACGTCGAGCAAACTATATAGCTGAGATAAGCGCCGGAAAATCGGCGCTTATTTTTTTGTATTTTTGCAAAAAAGTACTTGACATATAGTGTTTAATACTATATAATAAGGCCATAAGATAAAGCAAGGCGAAAGCCGGGAGGGAACAAACAATGGAAATCAAGATCATCAATACAAAGAAACTTTACTACGCGTCAAATAAACTCAGCACCATCGAAAGTAGAATTTATGCGGAGGTGGAAACGGCGCACAAGTTTATGTGCGAAGGGTTTATCACGGAAACTGAATTCGCGGCGATCAGAGCAGACCGCGAAAAGAAAATGGCACCGTATAAAGACGGAGCCGATCTGCTGACCCGCTTCGCGAATGCCGTGAACGCGCAGGTTTACATGGACGAAACCGGCGATATCATGGCAGAGATGATGGTTGCGAATTCGGAGCCCGTTGAGAGTTTCGACATTGAGGCTGTAAAAGCAGCCTTGCGCCGCGCGGAGGACCTCGACGACCCCATGCCTTGCTGATTGGAGGTGGAACTATGCAGAGCGATTCGCAGCGCCGCGCCACTGCAAAGTGGCAGGCCGAAAACATGACAAACGTCGCCGCCAGAGTGCGGCGCGAGGTTGCTGAAGAATTTAAGACAGCAGCGAAAGAGGACGGGACAACGCCAAATGAGCTCTTGCGGGGGTGGATTGGCGAGTATATAAACAGGGAGGTATCTGATATGACAACCGAGCAGATTCAGGCGCTGGCGACTATCTTTGCGATTTGCCGCAAGGCCACAAAGACGCAGAGCCAGAGCGACATCGACAACGCGCAGAGATTCCCGATCAAGTGGGCAACCATTATGGTGCGCAAGCTCCACGCGATGGGCAAGGCAACGGACGATATCGACCGCGCAATCGCCGAGCAGTACGGCAAAATCGACATCGAAACGTTTACGACCAACTTTGACAAATGTCTTACACTCGAGCAGCAAGGCGTTTGGAGCATAGCATATTTTAAAGAGATGACGAGATAAGCAAAATTGATGCACAACTGAGGCACACGAAAATACGAAAAAGCCCATACTGGACACATCAAAGGAGTGTTCGGTATGGGCTTTTCTTATTTCAATCCAAACCCAGAAGGGAAACAAGTCGGAGACTGTACCGTTCGGGCGATCTCAAAGGCGACGGGCAAGAGCTGGGATGAAACATACGTTGGGCTTTGCCTACAGGGGCTGAAAATGGGCGACATGCCATCGTCAAACAGTGTCTGGGGCGCGTACCTCCGACAGCAGGGATTTACCCGGAACGTTGTGCCGAACACATGCCCGGACTGCTATACGGTCGAGGAATTCGCAAGAGACCATCCACACGGCGTGTATGTACTCGCCTTATCAAGCCACGTCGTGTGCGTAGAGGACGAAAAGTATTTCGATAGCTGGGATTCCGGGAACGAAATCCCGTTGTTCTACTGGGAGAAGGAGGATAAATGATGTTCGGACAACAGCCCTATGTGTATCAGCAGCCGATTTACAATCAACCGCCCATGATGCAGGAACCAATGATGCGACAGCAGTATCAGCCTGCGCCGTCGATGCAGTATCCGACTCCACAACCTCAGCCACAGCAGAGTGGTGGACAGTCCATCATATGGGTTCCGAACGAAAAGGCGGCAAACGAATTTATCGTCGCGCCGAATAACGCCGTCACGCTCTGGGACATGAATGCGCCGGTTGTGTATGTGAAGAAAGCCGATGCAAGCGGTAAACCGGCAATGACAACGTATGACCTCGTAGAGCGCTCTACAGCCCCTGCGAGCCCCACAGCGCCGCAAACAATGCCTACGGTGGAATACGTGACCCGCAAGGATTTTGACGAACTGGCGGCAAAGGTGGCCGCTCTGAGCGTCAAACCCGTGAGAAAGGTGAAGGAGGCAGACAACAATGAATCCGCTGTTTAATGCACTTGGCGGCGGGCAAATGCCCGGAGCGATGGGGCAGTTTCAAAATCTGGTACAGCAGTTTCAGCAGTTCAAGCAGAGCTTTCATGGCGACCCGAAGGCAGAGGTCGAAAAGCTGGTACAGTCTGGGAAAACCTCGCAGCAGCAGTTGAACCAGCTCCAGCAGATGGCTGGACAGTTTCAGCAGTTGATGCAGTAGTTCGGAAATTCCGAACAAGTTGAACGGTCAAAATCGTGGCCACGATTGAGATAAATTTCAAATCTACGAAAGGAGAAAACTATGAGTTTGAATGGCGATGGTATTCCTATGAACATGCCTGTAGTTCCGGCAAACTCGGACGGCGGAAACGGATGGGGCGGCGGTAATGGCTGGTGGATCATTATCCTGTTCCTCGCAATTTTCTGCGGCTGGGGTAACGGAAACGGCTTTGGCAATCGTGGAGGGAACAGCGGCGGCGTTGTTGACGGCTATGTTCTGGCCTCTGACTTCTCGAACATCGAAAGAAAGATTGACGTCGTGAACAATGGTATCTGCGACGGCTTCTATGCGATGAACACGGGGATGCTTAACGGCTTTGCCGGTGTAACGCAGGCTGTGACTTCCGGCTTCTCGAACGCTGAGCTTTCCCGCTGCAACCAGCAGGCTGCATTGATGCAGCAGCTCAACAACATGGCAATGCAGAATGCAAACTGCTGCTGCGAGACGAGAGAAGCGATTCAGGGCGTCAATTACAACCTCGCGACGCAGGCCTGCGACACTCGCAACCAGATGCAGAACAGCACTCGCGACATCATCGACGCGATGAACTGCGGCTTCCGCAGCATTGACCAGAGATTGACGGCGCAGGAACTGGCTGCAAAGGACGCGAAGATTGCCGAGCAGAACCAGCAGCTCTTTGCGGCGCAGCTGGCGGCTTCTCAAGCGGCGCAGAATGACACGCTCAAGTCCTACGTAAGTGGGCAGTTGGCGTATTACAACCCGCGCCCGGTTCCGTCTTTTGCGGTTCCTGCTCCTTACCAGTTCGCTGGCTGTAACGGCTATAACGGCGGTTACAACTGCGGCTGCGGCAACTGCGCTTAACTCCATAACGTAGAGCTTTTTCGTGACTTCACGAAAATGATCGGTTCCTTGCCGATACTCAAGAAACGCGGCGGGGCAATCGTCCCGCCGCTATTTTAATTGGCTCGAATTCGAGGCAGAAAGGAATGATTTTATGGCTGAATTTACATCATCCGGGATTCAAACTGTCGCCGCTGGGCAGAACGTCCCTCTGATCTCCACGGCGGCTTGCGGAAAGCCGTGCATCGTGCATCGCGAAGGAAGCGGGCTCGTTACGCTGCGCGGGCTTACGCAGCAATGCAAGGCGAAGTTCCGCGTATCCTTTGGCGCGAATATCGCCGTTCCTACAGGCGGAACAGTTGGAGCTATCACCGCTGCGCTTGCCATTAACGGGGAGGCTTTGAACAGCGCCACAGCGATCGTGACGCCAGCTGCTGTAGAGAACTATTTCAACATCTACGTTTCAACATTCGTGGAAGTTCCGCGCGGCTGCTGCTTGACTGTAGCGGCGAAGAACACCAGCGCACAGGCGATCAGTTTCGCAAATAGCAATATGATCGTCGAGCGCGTATCGTGAAAGGAGGATGCAATATGTACGATTTGAGAAACCTTCGGGAAATGCTCTGCAGAGAGCTGGACGATATCGCCGACAAGCGCGAAATGTCCGCCGGCGACCTGGATGCAATCCAGAAGCTGACG
>CALEDY010000058.1 GCA_937949355.1 uncultured Collinsella sp.
AAGCCGCTCATGGTATCGTTGGAGAGCTACGAGCTTGCCGAGGATGCCGGTAGTTACGGCGTTGACGTGATGGCCAAGATCGAGCTGCTGACTTACGTGGACATCAAGACCAAGCTGATCGAGTTCAAGCAGTCGGACAGCGGCACTAAGACCGCTACCGTCACTCAGCAGCGCGACACCACGACCGCCCCGAAGAATAAGACGTACACCGTCAAGCAGGGTGACAATCTGTGGGACATTGCCCGTGTACAGCTCGGCAACGGCACTCGCCAAACGGAGATTTACAATCTCAACAAGGCCGCCATTGAGGCGGCCGCCAAGAAGTACGGCAGGGATAGCAGCAGCAACGGCTGGTGGATTTACCCTGGCACCGTGCTCAAGCTGCCGAGTTAGGAGGGGACAATATGGGTAAATATGTTTGGCCGTGTCCGTCCTACTCGCGTATCAGCAGTTATTTCGGCACACGCACCTGTCCTATTCACGGTCCAGGCGAAATGCATGACGGCGTTGATCTTGCCGCTGCGGCAGGCACGCCGATTCTGGCGTTCGCACCTGGCAAGGTTACACGCTCTTGCGTGAACGGCGGCTATGGCAACTATGTCGAGATTGATCACGGTGGAGGCTTGATCAGCTTCTACGCGCACTGTTCCGCACGGTATGTCAATGCGGGTGCGCAGGTCAAAGCGGGTCAGAAGATTGCCGCAGTCGGCACGACCGGCAGTTCCACCGGCAATCATCTGCACTTTGGCATCCACCTGAATGGTGTAAAGAAGAATCCACTGGATTTCGTATCTGCAAAGGATACGGTATCTAACTATTCCGGTGCGAAATCGTCGGGAACGGCTACGAACACGGTAAAGGCACTCTTTACCGCCTATTATCCAGCCAATAATGCTATGGAGGGCGGTTTTCTTGATGCTTTAGGCAATCGCCTTGACCCGAGCAAGCACACTTGCGCTGCACCGCCCAGCGTGCCGTTCGGGACGAAAATCACCGTGCAGGGCACGGGCACCGCGCTGGATGGTGTGATCTACACCGTCAACGACAGAGGCGGCATGATTCAGATCGAGGGCGGTGTGTACCACTTCGATTTGCTCATGTCCTCAAATGCCGAGTGCAACCGCTGGGGCAGACGAAACGGCACCGCCATCATCGGCGGCTCGGGCGGTTCGTCCGGATCGACCTCTTCGGGCACGAGCACCGAGAAAGAGAAGAAGAAGGACATCACGACCGTTGTCGTTAAGTCCGTCACCGGCGCAGCGGGCACGCGCAAGGA
>CALEDY010000059.1 GCA_937949355.1 uncultured Collinsella sp.
GAGGGTCTGACTACGAATCAGAACGTCATAGGTTCGAATCCTATACGCCGCACCATTTGAGATTAAAGCTCCCGGCAACGGGGGCTTTTCTTTTACGTAAACACTGCATGGATTCGAACCTCGGTCAAAGGGGACTATTTCTCATCGACTCGTGTAAGATTTCGAGTATGCGCCTCGGTGAGCCCGTGGCGCGCTCTTTCTTTAGACGACCGATCAGGGTGATATTTCGTGGCAGAGCGTCCGACATACAAGCTCAGGTTTCTCGATCCCAAAAAGCGCTTTCCGGCCATGCCCGAGCAGCCTGCGGGACGCTCGTATGGCGTGGTTTGGAAGCTCTTTGGCGAGGACCCGCATGAATCATGCTATGTCGTTGAATTCGTCGGCAAAAGCCACGTGTCGCTTTTGGGCTACGTGAGCGTTTCGGGTGAGGTCTATAAGGTGGACCGTCCCGTTAACGAGGTATCGCTGCCCGACGATCCCGACATGCAACTGATTCTTGACGAATCCGATTCCAACATCGGTGAGATTGCGGTCAGGGGTACCGATGGGACGATGCACTCCCGGGCGCGAGTCATCGGCTCTCCCGAAGGCGCCATGCGCGAACAATCCGATCGCGAGACGTGGAATTCGACGCGCAGCCTTCGCTACGGCGAGTTCATGGCCTCGATGTTCTTGCGTTACGTGATATTCGCCGATTCCGAAAATGCTGTTTCAGGCACGGCAGACGGTGACGGCCTCGACGAGGGCATGAAAAATGTCGTCGACAAGATCAAACTTGTAAAACTCCCCGAGCCGGTTGAGGTGCTGCTGGGTTTTGATTCCACACCGCTGCCCGATGCAATCGAAACGTTGCTCTACCGCATTGACCATACAGATAATCCAAGCGGCATTGAGCGCTATGCCGCCGCTTTGATGGGCGAAGTTAATCTGCCTCGCCTGCGCACCATCGCGGCCAAAACCGAAATGAGCCTGGCGCGCATCGATCGCTCGAGGCTCTTCTATCTCAATTTTGACCGTAGCCTGCTGGATCAGGACGAGATCGATACCCTGCTTGCCGTCGAGTGCCGCCTGAACCGCCTATCGGGCATCCTTGAGCGTATTGGGGCAGGGTTGGGCCCCGTTGCCTCGTCGCCAAGCTTTGAAGGCTGCTCGCTCTTTGACCTATGGCATATCAGCAAGACGACAAACGACGTTCCTCGCCTGCTCGAAACGCTGTCGAATGACAACCCGTGGGCCAAGCCGGGGACGGTTGCGTGCCAGCCGGGTGGCGAGTGGGACGTTCGCACTCGCTTTGCACGTCTCGTAGAAGCGCTCAACGTGGTCACGAGGCTCGACTATACCTATCGAGTGAACGTCGCCGAGGGCATCATGCTGGTGCGTTTTGGCCGCACGGTTGTCGATGCTATGCCACAGCGCGAATATGATGCTCAAGATGACGCCTGGCGCGAGGTGGATGAGCCTAAGCGCACGGCATGGGCCACTGAGCACGATGCGCGTATTGCGCTTACGCTCGCGGCGGCTTGCTTTGCTTCGGGCGCTCGCATCACGCGCTGCTACGTGCAGATTGCGGCTCCCGACGGCGCGCAGGGCGAGCGCGTTGTTGAAACGTATTCCTTTGGCCGTGCGGCTTATCTGGCCGATTGCGTTTCTGTCGCCAAGGATCTTGAGAGCATGGATATGGACGACATGCCCTGCAGGCATTTGCTCGAGGCATATGAGGCAGATGCGCCGGACATGATTGAGCCTGCAGAGGTTCACGACCGACCACGTGATGACCATCGTCCATTGCCGCCTGCGCTTCGCGATTTACTGCTCGCTGATACGGCTGAAGAGCTTGAGGTCATGGAAGAGGACGACGATCCATATGTCACCCGTGTCGTCGAGCTGCGCGAGCAATCCAAAGTTGACCGAGCCGGTGCTTTCGAGGGCTTTTCTCGCCTCGTTGAGGAGTTGGAGGCCAAGTGTGCCGTTGCCGAGCTTTTGGCGACGGGTCCGGTGCAGACTCAGTTCTGCGACAACCAGCTGGTGCGTATGGTGCTGCCGGTGATGGAGGAAGATCGTTCCGTGCGCATTCTGCGCGCGCCCGATGCGCTGTATTTTGCCCAGCACGAGATCTGCAGCTTTTACGCCGAGCAGGAGGACTTTGAACGCGCACTGCCCGAAGTGCGCCGTCTCTACGATTTGGCGCGCTCGTCCATGCAGTCACACTTTGCGCTGATCAACGTGCTGGCACGCCTGGAGCGTTATGACGAGATTATCGAGGTGGCGCGCCACGGCCTGCGCATTGCCAGCGACCGTCCCTCAATCGGTTACCTGTTCTATCGCCTGGCGTTTGCCTATTGGAACTGCGACCAGCTTGAGCTGGCACTGGCATGCTACCGATTGGTGCCGCGCGGCGAGGAGTCGGGCGGCAGCGCGCAGGAGGAAATGCAGGGCCTTATGAACGAGATGGGCGTCAATGATCCGCCGACGTTTGAGGAGGCCGTCGAGACCATCCGCAAGGCCGGACTCGAGCTACCGCCGGTGTCCGCTGTGACCAATCAGCTGGCGGATGCTGCCGTGCAGCTGGTCGACAACGGCTTCTTCTTCCTGGCGCGCGGCTGTATCTTCCAAATGTGGCGCACCATGGGCAACGACGAGCTCGGTTCCCTCAACCGCTCGCTGGGGTAGGGGCGGTATAGCGGGACTACACCGCGCTCGGCATCTCGTTTGTTCAACATACTGAACAAAATGGAGGGGCTGCTGGGACCGGTGGTATTTTCATCGCCTGTGCATAGATAAGGTATAACGAATTAAGGTATAACGAATTAAGACGTGAATTACTATAGCGAGCGGGATTGTCGCCAATTTGAACGTAAGTATCTGTATCGACCCAGGTAAGAAGGCCCGACAGGACCGGCGCGGACCTAAAATCGCTCAGTCTGCTAAAACTGTTAAACTCTGCTAAAGTTGCTAAACTTTGTTAAAGTTGTTAAAACTAGCAGAGGAGGTCGAATGCCAAAAGCTATTAATCCCTTTAAGCCAACGGCGGGAATGAATCCGCCTGAGCTTATCGGACGCGACGCTGTTTTGGATGACTTTGCCGAGGCTCTTGAGAATGGCCCCGGTGCCCCCGATCGGCTCATGCGCATCTCAGGCGTCCGCGGTACAGGTAAAACGGTGCTCCTTAACGCATTGGGTGATCTTGCACGCAAAAAAGGATTCGAAGTCGTTGACGTCGCCTCAAATACCGGTTTTTGCAATAGAATTCTTGAGGCTCTGCAGCGAAATGTTCGTCTTGAATCAATGTCGATTTCTCCGTCAATCCTAGGAGTCAGCCTTGGTTCCGTGGAAGTGTCGAAGTCAGCGTCCCATCTGGGTGAGGCGATGTACGACGCCGCGAAGCGCGGCGGCTTGCTCATTACGCTCGATGAGATTCAAGACGCCTCAACTGAGGAAATGCGTGAACTGGGCAATGAAATGCAGCTCTTGATTCGCCAGGGAGCGAACGTCGCTTTCGCTTTCGCTGGCTTGCCAACGTCGGTGGATGGCGTGGTGGTGGATGATACGTTGACGTTCCTTCAGAGAGCGAAACATGTCGAACTCACTCGGCTTTCAGATTTTGAAGTCGGCGGATCGTTTGAGGATACGATGAGACGTGCGGGGAAGGAGCTCGACGAAGGCGTTGCTGAGCTTTTGACAAAGGCTTCGGCGGGCTATCCCTTTATGGTCCAGTTGGTCGGATATTACGCTTGGCAGGTTGCTGCGCGCAGCGGGGCGGAGAGCGTAGACGAAGAGGCGGCTCGCAAGGGTATCCAGGAGGCTCTTGATAGTTTTAATGCTATGGTGATTGCCCCTGCGCTGCGCAGGGTGTCGGAGCGGCAGTTTCAGTATCTCGCGGCGATGGCACAATGCGAGAGCGACGAGATTGCGAACGGCGATATCGCCAAAAAGATGGGGTTGCCGGCGAACAAAGTCGGGTCGTATCGCAAGCGTCTGATCGATGCGGGACTGATTGAACCTGCGGGCTACGGCTGTGTTTCGTTCGCAATTCCGTACATGCGCGATTATCTGTTGGAGGCAGTGCGAGAGGACCAATAAAGACTAGGGGCATCGACGCCGCTGCTGGGGTCGCCCCGTATCTTTGCTCAATCTGTAACATCTAAAGGGGATTACGATCTGCAAATGTTACAGATTAAGACGCTGTGTTTCGAGGGATTGGTTTGTCTTGATCTGTAACATATACGGGCCGATTTGGTCGATAGCTGTTACAGATTGAGACGTTTGCGGGTGGCGACGTCCGTTTGTCCTGATCTGTAACATCTGGACCTGATTTTGCCCTGTATCTGTTACAGATTGAGATGATTGGCTGAGACGTCTACTGGCAAAATGGAATCGATTAAAATTCCCCCTTGCTCATCCTCGACTGTTTGGTTACTATAGAACGGCTGTTACGGAGAGCTGACCGAGAGGCCGAAGGTGCTCGCCTGCTAAGCGAGTATGCCCCAAAAGGGCATCTGGGGTTCGAATCCCCAGCTCTCCGCCAGTATTAATTGAAAGAAGGGTCCCATTTGGGGCCCTTTTTTAGTGAGAAGAACGGGAGCGTTGACTTCGGGCGAACGCGGAGGGTGTTCGAAGCAAGCCTGAGCGCTCCAGTTTTCCGCTCATCGTGCTAATGCGTCTCCTGAATTATCTCAGTTCGGGGGATGTTTTCTATTTGCTGCACTATCCTGTATTTCTGGCAGTTGTCTATCTGGCCGTAGTTGGCAAAAAGGCACGATCCTGAAAATCGCAAAGGTGTGACCTTTGGGTCGAAGATCCGACTCGGCCGTTTTGCTGATGTCGTGGCATGGAGGCGGGGTCCGAGGGGATGGAGTTGGGACATGGTAAAGGTTGGGTTGCGTAAGCCAAACCTAAAGTCCTCGCTTAAGGCGAGAACGACTGGCAGGGCGAAACGTGCGGTAAAGCGTGCGATAATCCCCGGCTATGGCAAGAAGGGCATGGGGTGGATCAAGAATCCGAAAAAGGCTGCTTACAATGCCGTATACAGTAGGACGACCGTCGGGGTTGGGGATGTCGCTCGCGCCGTTGCTAAATCAGGCGGTCGGCACTCGGTGTCGAAAGCGTCCTCAATAACTGCTTCACCGCATGAGGTCACATCTTCGGTGAAGTCTGGGCAGAAATCTCTTGCTCGAGAAATCACGTCGGTTGACAGATCAAACAAGGCACTTTTGCTATGCCTTCTTCTCGGGTGGTCGGGCGCTCATAGGGCGTATGCGCGGATGTGGGGCAGCTTCTTTCTATATCTCTTTACCTTTGGTCTTTTTGGGTTTGGTTGGCTGTTTGACTTTGTGACACTACTGATGAGGCGCTCCGAATTAAGGCGTCTCGGCGGCAGCGATCCGACTCAACAGCAGGTGGCGTGTCCCGTCGATTCTGCCTTCGATCAAAATGCTTCCGAGTCCGGAAATTGGGAACAGCGCAGGAGTGAGGAGGCTGCGGCTCGGCTAGAGCTTCAATGCAAAAACCGTGCCTATATGGAAGAAAATGGCATCGATGTGGAGATGTTTACTGAGGAAAAGGTCGTGGCGGACGCTTTGCGAACCATTGAGTCGGTGTGTCCGTGCATGCTTAGGTTCGACCGAGGCATGAGTGGCGTGGAGCCAGGCATCAGCTTTTGCTCTCCAACAAAGACGGGCAAAATGCCCAAAAACGTCGTCGAGGCCCGCATTTACCATCAGGACGTGAAGATACTGAAGGATTCCCACGGCTTCGAATGGCCGGAGTATGGCGACAGTATCAGTGTCGGGATTAGCTATCTAGCTGATGGGCGCATAAATAAAGTCGATATCCATGGGTTCCATAATGGCAGTTCCGTTAGCGTCTCTATTCGCAGGCGGAGCGACGGTCTTGTCATGACGAGTGCGGGCATTGTCGGGGAGACGGGTGCCTGGCAGTCGCTGTGTCCTGGAGCCGATCCCTCAGCTGGAGATCTGTTCAAGGCCTTGACCAAGGAAGTCGAAAGGATATACAAGTCTGCTTGATGGATCTATTGCCGGGCGTTGTGAAGATGGAGCGAGGCAAAGAGCTAACAATGTCGCCTTGGCGATTCTGGGGCGCCAATCTCCTTGAACCCTCAAAAATAGAGGCGCCCCATTGGACGCCTCATATTGGTTCGAATGAGATGTTATCCCGGTCCTACACCTCGGGTGCCTTGGCCACGGTTTCGCTTTCTGCCGTGAGCGGGCGGTTGTCGATGCGGCGACCCAGGCGGTCGAGCTTCACGAGCAGCCACTCAATTGGATTCGGCCCCGCGCCTTCCTCGTCAGCAACCAAATCCATGACGGCAATCTTGTCGCCGTCCTGCTTGAGAGTGACGCTACCCACCTTGTCGCCTACATGTACCGTGCCCGAAAGGTCGTCGTAGGTAACCTTCTCGGTTACCTCGCCGGCAAGCGAGAACACCGTTGCCTGTGCGGCGGGGTCGGCGAGCGTGGCATCGATCGTCTTGTCCGTCCAGTCGGTCTGGCTAATGCGTGCCATGAGTGGGTTGCCGTTGGCGGTCTTCTCCTGCGTGTTGGCAATAGCGACCGTGACCTTGTGACCGTAGTACCAGTTGGCAAGGGTAGCGGTATCGGTAAAGCGCTGGTCGGTGGTGGTGGAGTTCAAAACCACGGTGTAGATCTCGTCGCCGTCGCGGTTGTAGGCGCTCGTAAAGCAATAGCCCGCGTCGTCGGTGGTGCCGGTCTTGCCGCCAATGTTGCCGTCCTGACCGAGCAGCTCGTTGTGCGTGTCCATGGAGTGTGAATGGTCGGAGCCGTCGGCGCCCGTGACCTCAATCCAAGAATCCTCGCTTGCCACGACCTCGCGGATCGTGTCGTTCTTCATGGCCTCCTGCATCATCAGCGCCACGTCATGCGCGGTCGAGTGCATGTCGCCGGCCCACTCGTCAAAGTCCAGGCCATGCGGGTTCTCAAAAAGCGTGCCGGTGCAGCCGAGCTCTTTGGCGCGTTCGTTCATGGCCTTCACAAAGGTTGCCTCGGCGTCTTTGGTCTTGGGGTCGATCTTTTTGCCCACGTACTCGGCAAGCACGATGGCGGCGTCGTTGCCCGAGGGGATCATCAGGCCGCGCAGGGCCTGCTCCACGGTGAGCTCGTCGCCTTCGAGCAGGCCGGCAGTCGAGTTGCCAACGGTGGCGGCAGCGTTGCTCACCGTGACCTTCTCGTCCATCTTGCAGTTCTCGACGGTCAGGATTGCGGTCATCACCTTGGTGATCGAGGCGATTTTGACCTGCTCATCGGCGCCGCGTCCATAGTAGACGGTGCCGTCTTTGCCCATAACAAGGGCATTGGTAGCCTCGATATCAGGCAGGTTTTCGGCTGTGATACCGCGCGCGTCGGCGGTTTTGCCGCATACGTTGTCGGTTGTGAGCACTTGTGCGCCGGCAGCAGTGGGCATGCCGGCGGCAAGGGCGATGGCGCAGGCAAAGCCGGCGGCAAGCTGGGCGGAGCGCTTTGCAAAAGAGGTGAGGGACTTCACAGATTTCGCTTTCGACGGGATGGTCTCTTCTGGCACTAGAGTATATCGTTTACCGGCGGCGTCGGTCATAGCGTGCGTGCACGGCCCGCATCCGTGCTCGAACGGCCGCTTGGGTGCTTAAGGTCGACTTAATCGCCCGCGCTTGTTGTGTGTGGCGGGCGCCCTCTCGGGCATAATGGAGCGCGAGAGGAGTACGCATGAACGAGCGCATTTTGGTAGTTGATGACGAGAAGGCCATCGCCGACCTGGTTGGTATCTACCTTACAAAAGAGGGCTTTGACGTCCAGATCGCCTACAGCGGGGCCGATGCGGCCAAGGCGATCCTGGAGCAGGAGTTTGACCTGGCGCTGCTGGATGTCATGCTGCCCGATATCGATGGCTTTGAGTTACTGCGCACCATCCGTGCCAGCCATACCTATCCCGTGATTATGCTGACGGCGCGTGATGCCCAGCAGGACAAGATCGAAGGCCTTTCGCTCGGCGCAGACGATTACGTGGTCAAGCCGTTCCGCCCGTTGGAGCTTATCGCGCGCGTCCATGCCCAGCTGCGCCGCTACACCAGCTACGGTAGCCGCGCGCAGACGACCGAGTCTCCGACCCTCCAGCTCGACGGCCTTGAGATCAACCGCGACGCCCGTGCCGTGACGGTGGACGGTGCGCCGGTGCGCCTGACGCCCATCGAGTATTCCATCCTGCTGTATCTGGTCGAGCATCGCGGCAGCGTAGTGCCCGTGGAGGACCTGTTCCGCGCGGTGTGGAACGAGGACTTTATGCCCGGCTCCAACAACACAGTGATGGTGCACATCCGCCACCTGCGCGAAAAGATTGGCGACGACGCCCAAAAGCCACGCTTTATCAAAAACGTCTGGGGCGTCGGCTACATCATCGAATAACGCCTTTGTTTGTGAGGACATGGACATGACAAAAGACGATAGGCAGGCATTCGAGGTGCCCGATCGACTCTTTGAATACGTTCGGGCGGTCGTCGACAATCGTGCGCTCGCGACGGTGCTGCTCTTTTTGCTGAGCCTGCTGCTGATCGGCATCGATAACATCGCTGGCATCCTGGCGGTTCTGCTCGTTGGCCTTTTGCTGATCGATCGATTCGAAATCGTTCGCCGCTGCGTGGTGATTGGCGGTGCCGCGTGGGCTATAACGCTGACGATCGGCGCCATGGCGCTCGGCGGCATCGAGGGGCCGGTGCTGTTCGATGCCGGCTTTGTGTTCAACATGCTCGGCTTTGTGCTGGCGCTCGCCGTGTGCGTCCTGTTCTTTTGCGGCCGCGCTCTGTATTACCACGGTTATGAACAGGGCGAGCTGCACGCCGACTGCGTGGTGGCAGCCCGTATTCAGGACCGCCTGATCGATCATCCCGACACATGGGACAACATCGACGGCGATTTCCTAGAAGTCGAGGGTGCGCTCAACAAGGTTCGCGATCGCGAGCGCAAGGTCCAGCAGGCCCTGCGTGATGAGTCGCACCGCAAAGACGATTTGGTCACATACTTGGCGCACGACCTACGCACGCCGCTTGCCAGCGTGGTGGGCTACCTTTCGCTGTTGCAGGAGGCCCCCGATCTGCCAGTTGAGCAGCGTGCGCGCTTTACGGGTGTGGCGCTCGACAAAGCCCACCGCCTCGACACGCTCATCGAGGAGTTCTTTGATATCACGCGCTTTGACTTCCACGACATCGTGCTTACCCGCGGCTACGTCGACCTGGGATTGCTACTGGCGCAGGTGGCCGACGAGTTCTACCCCATCCTCAACGAACAGCACAAGGAGGCCCAGGTCGATATCTGCGAGGACCTGACGGTGCTCGTGGACGGCGACAAGATGGCCCGCGTGTTCAACAACATTATGAAAAACGCCATCGCCTATAGTTACGAGGGCTCGGTTATTACGATTGAAGCCGGGCGCCAAGACAACGGCGGCGTGCGGGTGCGCTTTATCAACCAGGGCGATCCTATTCCCGAGGCAAAGCTCATGGTGATCTTTGAGAAGTTCTATCGCTTGGATGCGGCGCGCGCGACCAATCGAGGTGGCGCTGGGCTGGGGCTTGCCATCGCCAAGGAGATCGTTTCGGCGCACGGTGGCACTATCGCGTGCGAATCGACGCCCGAGCATACCGTATTTACCATTGAGCTGCCCGCCGCGTAGCGAAGGCGACCTTACAAACACCTGACAATGCGCTCACGTGCGTATGAGCCGCAATTTCTACTATCGATACTGCTGAATTGATATCGATGTGGAGGTATGCGGTATGACGGCTGCTGCGGCTATGGAGCCCATGGAGCTTGAGGAACTCATGGAAGCGCAGGCCGAGGCCGCGCACGAGCGCGAAGTTGGGGATGCGACTCGCCCCACGGCGGAGGACCTCGCCGCCTCGCCGACGCGCATTGATGTTGAGGGCCTCGACCTGTTCTATGGCGACCACCATGCGCTCAAGGACGTGTCCATCAAGATCCGCGACAAGCAGATCACCTCGTTCATCGGGCCTTCGGGCTGCGGAAAGTCGACGCTGCTGCGCTGCTTTAATCGCATGAACGACGGCATCAAGGATTGTCGCATCGAGGGCAAGATTGCGCTCGACGGCCAGAATATCCTGGGCGATTACGATATCTGCCGCCTGCGCCAGCGCGTGGGCATGGTGTTCCAGCGCCCCAACCCGTTTCCCATGAGCATCTACGACAACGTTGCCTACGGCCCTCGCGGCATGGGAGTGCGTGACCGCGCCGTGCTCGACGAGCTGGTCGAGGACTCCCTGCGCCGCGCCGCGCTGTGGGACGAGGTCAAGGACAAGCTCAAGGAATCAGGCCTGGGTCTTTCGGGCGGACAGCAACAGCGCCTGTGCATCGCCCGCGCGCTGGCCGTGCAGCCCGACATTCTGCTGATGGATGAACCGACCTCGGCGCTCGACCCCGTGTCGACGCTGGTGGTGGAGCAGCTGGCCTGCGAGCTCAAGGAGACCTGCACGCTGGTGGTCGTTACGCACAACATGCAACAGGCTGCGCGCATTTCCGACTCGGTCGCATTCTTCTTGCTGGGCGAGCTGGTGGAGCATGCGCCCACCGCTCAGCTCTTCAAAAACCCGACCGATCCGCGCACGGCGGATTATTTGACGGGTCGTTTTGGCTGATCCTATCTAGTACAGGCGCCTTTAGGGTTAAGATGCGGTCATACCGGCCGCAAAGGGGTTCAACATGATCTACTACGTCGAGGACGATGACAACATCAGGGATTTGACGGTCTACGCGCTGCGCAAGCAGGGAATCGAGGCCGAGGGCTTTTCGTGCGATGGCGAGTTTAAGGCCGCCGTGGCACGACGGGTGCCCGATGCTGTGCTGCTCGACATCATGCTGCCCGATACCGACGGCTTGGCGATTATGCGTCGCCTGCGCGCCGATCGCCTGACGGCGACGGTGCCCATCATGATGCTCACCGCCAAGGACACCGAGCTCGACAAAGTCATGGCGCTCGATGGCGGTGCCGACGATTATCTGACCAAGCCGTTTTCGCTCATGGAGCTCGCCAGCCGCTGCCGTGCGCTGCTGCGCCGCGGCGGCATGGTCAAGCAGGCGAGTGACGTGCTCAGCGTGGGCGACATCGTGCTTTCGCCCAGCCACCGCGAGGTAACTGTTGCCGGTGAGCCGCTCAAGCTCACCCTGCGCGAGTTCGACCTGCTCGAGTACCTCATGCGCAAGCCCGGCGTGGTCTTTACCCGCGAATCGCTGCTGCAGAGCGTGTGGGGCTGGGACTTCGACGGCGGTTCGCGCACCGTCGATGTGCACGTGCAGACGCTCCGCCAAAAGCTCGGAGAGCACGCTGGCGCCATCGAGACCGTGCGCGGCGTGGGCTATCGCCTGGCCGAGCCTTCTGCCGGTGACGATGCCGAAGAAGCCGGCAGCGCGGCCACCGTATCGGAGGAGTAACCCGTGGTCTTCGCCCCCCAGGGAAAACGCACCCTGTCGCATCGCGTGTTTGCGACGATTTTTGTCTGCGCTATGGCGGTTATCGTGGCGTTTACGGTGCTGGGCGCATTCTTTTTGCAAAACACCCTGGCGGATGCCACGAGTGCCAATCTGGCGCAGGAAACTGAGCTCATTGCTGCCGCCCTCGACGAGCAGCAGGAGCCCATCCCGTTCTTGCGTAGCCTCGATCGCGAGGACTTGCGCATCACGCTGATTAACAAGGATGGATCGGTTGCCTACGACAACGAGGCGTCACCTTCGATGCTGCCCAATCACGGCGATCGCCCCGAGGTCGCCGAGGCCTTCGAGAGCGGCTCGGGCTCCGCGGAGCGCGCAAGCTCTACGCTCGATGAGATCATGTTGTATCGCGCCGTGCGTCTTGATAACGGCCAGGTTGTCCGCCTAGCGCAAGCTCAACCCGGCGTTGCGGCGATTTTGCTGTCAATGGTGGCGCCGATGTTGCTTATCGCGGCGGCAGGTGCGGTGCTCTCGTTTTTTATGGCACGCCGTGAATCCCGTGCCATTATTGCGCCGCTGCAAGAGGTGGATCTGGACCATCCACGCCGCAGCTACGAGCATGCCTATGCCGAGATGGTTCCCATGCTCGAGCGCATTGAGTCGCAGCGTCAGGAGCTTAAACGCCAGATGGCAGTGCTGGCGGACAACGACCGCATGCGCCGCGAGTTCACGGCAAATATCACCCACGAGCTCAAGACCCCGCTTACCGCGATCTCTGGCTATGCCGAGCTCATCGCAAATGGCATGGTCGAGGGCGAGGACGATCTGCGCACCTTTGGCGGCCGCATCTACCGTGAGGCAGGCCGTTTGGCAGCGCTCGTCAACGACATCCTCACGCTTTCCAACTTGGATGAGGCCGAGCGCGCAACCGAAGGCGAGGCGGTGCCTATTGGCTCCACGGAGCCCATTGAGCTTTCGCGTGCTATCTATGCGGTCGAACAGCGTCTTGAGCAGGTCGCCCGCCAGGCAAATGTGACGATAGGCCATGAGACCAAGCCCGTGGTCATCGAAGGCGTATCGCGCCTGATCGATGAGCTCATCTATAACCTGGCGAGCAACGCCATTCGTTACAACCGACCCGGCGGTACGGTGACGCTGCGGTGTGGAACCAACGACGAAGGGCATCCGTATCTGTCGGTTGCCGATACGGGTATTGGCATTGCGCCCGAGGAGCAGGGCAAGGTGTTCGAGCGTTTCTATCGTGTGGACAAGAGCCGCTCCAAAGCGCGCGGTGGAACGGGTCTGGGCCTAGCCATAGTCAAACATGCCGCGCTGTATCATCACGCTACGCTCGATCTGTCGAGCGAGCTGGGGGTGGGAACCACCATCACGGTGGCGTTTCCCATGCAACAGGACGAGCAGTTCGTGTAGCAGTACTGCAAACATGCGAATTTCACGCCGCATCGGTGCCACCGGTGCGGCGTTAATGTTGCGCAACAATGGTGTAAGCGCTGTATCTTATGTATAGAGTTCTGACTTGGCAAAAAGATGCGATATCATACGAGCAGTTTTGTCGATATGAACTAGGGAAATGAAAGGCAAGCTGCATGACCCTTCTCGAACTGTTCCAGCTGCTTAAAAAGCACCTCAAGCTGGTCATCGCCCTTCCGGTGGTCTGCGCGATCGCCATGGGCGTCGTGTCCTTCACCATGATGGACAACACCTACACCGCCACGACGAGCATGTACATTCTCGCCAAGACCGATGGTAGCCAGACGAGCTACTACAACGATCTGTCGGCGAGCCAGATGCTCTCCAACGATATCGCAACGCTGCTCGATAGCGACAGCGTCAAGAGCGGTGCTGCTAAGGAGCTGGGCCTTTCCGATCTGGATGATTACAAGGTGAGTGTTACGAGCGAGACCACGACTCGTGTCATTTCGCTGTCCGTGACTGGCGCCAGCCCCGATGGCGCTGCTGCCGTCGCCAACGCCATTGCCAACTCGGTGTCTACCGTGGCTCAGGATGTTGACGCCGCCCAGGCCGTCAACGTGATCGATAAGGCAAAGATCCCCAGCCAGCCCAGCGGCCCCAACCGCAAGCTCTACATCGCGGTCGCCGCTCTGGCCGGTCTGTTCGTTGCCGTTGCGATTGTCGTGCTGCTCGACATGCTCAATACTCGCGTCCGCTCCGTTGACGATGCCGTCGAGCTTCTCGGTGTGCCCGTTATCGGTCGTTTCCCCGTTGTGAAGGGCGGTAAGTAATTCATGGCCCGTAAAAAGAAAACCAGCGACACCCTCGCCTTTAGCAACGCAGCCAAGACGTTGCTGGCAAACATCCGCTTTGCGAGTGTCGATACGCCGATCAAGTCCATTACCGTGACGTCCTCCATCCCCAATGAGGGCAAGTCCACCATCGCGGTCAACCTGGCTCAGGCCATTGCGACCAGCGGAAAGAGCGTTCTGCTCGTCGAGTGCGACATGCGTCACCGCACGCTTGCCAACCTGCTGGGTCTCCGTCATTCCGGTGGCCTGTACGCCGTCCTTTCCGACCAGATGTCCATCGACGAGGCTGTTGTCGAAACCGGTCAGCCTAACTTCTTCTTCCTCGATGCCGAGCCGCGCATTCCCAACCCGGCCGATATCATCGCCTCGCGCCGCTTTGCCAAGTTGGTCGCCGCGCTGGAGGAGAAGTACCAGTACGTCATCTTTGATACGCCGCCCGTGGGCACGTTTGTCGATGCCGCCGAGGTCGCCGCGATCACCGACGGCACCATTTACGTTATCCGCGAGGACTTCGCCAAGCGCAACGAGATCCTGGCCGCCTTCGACCAGCTCAACAAGGCCGAGGTGAACGTGATCGGTACGGTCATGAACTGCTGCGAGACTTCGAGCCATGACTACTATTACTCGTATTATGGCGAGGATAAAGGCCAGAACAACGCTGTCGCCGGGGTTAACCCTGCTATTGGCGGTGCCGCTGCAACGGGGACCCCTGCGAAGGCGAAGCGTTTTAAGAAATAGCAACGACGCAGATAAGAGGGCGATATGAGAGATATCCACTGCCATATCCTGCCCGGTGTTGACGACGGCGCGGCGAACCTCGAGCAAAGCTTGGCGATGCTCGAGGCGGCCCGCGCCGTCGGCGTTACGCACATGGTGTGTACGCCACACTGCCGGGACCCGTATTTTGACTTCGAAAAAATGTGGGAGGCCTATCGACTGCTTTGCGCGCATGCGGGCGATATGAATTTGCAGATGGGCTTTGAGGTCAATCATGCCAAGCTCATGGATTTGGGCATCGAATGGGCCGATCGCCTGCATTTCGATGGCTCAAACGAGTTTTTGCTTGAGCTCTCGACGCGTGCTGATTCGTACGACTTTGAGGAATACGAGAACACGATCTACGACTTGCAGTGTCGCGGTTACCAGGTGATTATTGCCCATCCCGAGCGCTATCGTGCGATCCAAAATGATGTGAGCGTGGCTGAACGCCTGGTCGACCTGGGCTGCAAACTGCAGGCTTCGGCGGACTTTATCGCCGGTGGACGATTCGGTCGCGAAAAGAAGCCGGCGCAGCGCCTGTTTAAGCAGGGCCTGTACAGCTATATCGCGAGCGATGCCCACAACGTGGGCCACTACGATTGCCTGGCAAAAGCACGCGCGAAGTTTAGCGTGGGAGCTCATTTCCGCTAAAATTTTTCCCCAACGTTCGAATTGAATGAAGGGGCTGCCATGGATATTCAACTTAAGACGGGTTGCTTTGAGGACGCGGCGCTGGTGCGCCGCGCCGTTTTTATGGACGAGCAGGGCTACGAAAATGAGTTTGACGCTATCGACGAGGCTCCGAGCTGCATCCATGTGACGCTCTACGTTGACGGCGAGCTTGCCGGTTGTTCGCGCGTGTTTCCCGAGGAGCTTGAGCGCGTGGCCGACGCGGAGGCTCCGGTGTCGCCGGCGTGCGATATGGATGAAGGCGTCGCGGCGGGGGAGACCTATATTATGGGCCGCGTCGCGGTGCTGTCTTCGATGCGTCGTCGTGGTTTGGCGAGCAAGATTATCGAGGCCAGCGATGCTGCCGCGCGCGATGCCGGCGCCAAGCTCTTAAAGCTGCACGCGCAGGAATACGTGCTGCCGCTCTACGCCAAGGCGGGTTACACGCAGATCGCGCCGGTCGACTGCGAAGACGAAGGCCAGCCTCATGCCTGGATGGCCAAGCGCCTAGGTGACAGATAGGGACGTTCCTTTTCTGCCGGCAGCTGGGGACACTCCTTGGCAATCGATGCATAGGCGTTCCGATGTTCCGACATTCAGTTTTTCGATTCCGTATGTATATATGCGCGCTAATGGGTTATAAAATCTAAGTCTGAACATAGCAGGTCTGCGATGCGGCTCGGGCAACCGGGCCGTTTTTGCGGACAGGGGTAGCGCGAAAGGACTGCACATGCGTCAATTTAAGACCGAGAGCAAAAAACTGCTCGACCTCATGATCAACTCCATCTACACCAATAAGGAAATCTTCCTGCGCGAGCTTATCTCCAACGCGAGCGATGCCGTCGACAAGCTCAACTTTAAGAGCCTGCAGGATCCGAGCGTCAAGCTCGACCAGAGCGACCTGGCCATTCGCGTCTCCTTCGATAAGGACGCCCGCACCATCACGATCTCGGATAACGGTATCGGCATGACCGCCGAGGAGCTCGAGCGCAACCTGGGTACCATCGCCCACTCCGGCTCCGAGGAGTTTAAGACCGAGAATGCCGAGCAGCAGGGCTCCGATGTCGACATCATCGGCCAGTTTGGCGTGGGTTTCTACTCTGCCTTTATGGTCGCCAGCCACGTGAAGGTCGTCAGCCGCGCTTATGGCGAGGACGCCGCCCACGTGTGGGAGTCCGACGGCCTTGAGGGCTATACCATCGAGGATGGCGAGCGCGCCGAGCACGGCACCGACGTTATCCTGACGCTGCGCGAGAACGAGAAGCTCGACGCCGATGGCGAGGCCGAGACCTACGACCGCTTCCTGACCGAGTGGGGTCTCAAGAGCCTGATTCAGCAATACAGTAACTATGTACGTTACCCGATTCAGATGATGGTGAGCAAGAGCCGCCAGAAGCCCAAGCCCGAGGACGCGCCGGACGATTACAAGCCCGAGTACGAGGACTATCAGGAGCTCGAGACCATCAACTCCATGACGCCGATCTGGAAAAAGCGCAGCTCCGACGTTGAGCAGAAGGATTACGACGAGTTCTACAAGTCCACGTTCCACGATTTTGACGATCCCGCGCGCACCATCAGCTTCCATGCCGAGGGCACGCTCGAGTACGACGCCCTGCTGTTTGTCCCGGGCCGCGCGCCGTTCGACCTGTACAGCAAGGATTACGAGAAGGGCCTGTCGCTCTACAGCTCCAACGTGCTGATTATGGAGAAGTGCGACGACCTGCTGCCCGATTATTACAACTTTGTGCGCGGCGTCGTGGACTCTGCCGATGTGACGCTCAACATTTCGCGTGAGACGCTGCAGCAGAACCGTCAGCTCAAGGCCATCGCCAAGCGCGTTGAGAAGAAGATCACCGCCGATCTTGAGGATATGCGCGACAACGACCGCGAGGCTTACGAGAAGTTCTTTGAGAACTTTGGCCGTGGCCTTAAGTACGGCATCTACTCGAGCTATGGCATGAAGGCCGACGAGCTCGCCGACCTGCTGCTGTTCTGGTCCGCCAAGGAGCAGAAGATGATTACCCTGGCCGAGTATGCCAAGAGCATGCCCGAGGGCCAGAAGGCCATCTACTATGCCGCCGGCGATTCGCGTGAGCGTCTGGCAAAGATGCCCGTCGTGAAGGGCGTGCTCGATCGCGGCTACGATGTGCTGCTGCTGACGCAGGACGTGGACGAGTTCACCTTCCAGGCCATGCGTGAGTACGTGGCGGCGGATATGCCCAAGGTCTACGATGATGATGCCGCTCGCGAGGCTGCCGAGAAGGCAGTTGCCGACGGTGCCGAGCCCGAGGTCGAGGATCGTCATCTGGAGCTCAAGAACGTTGCGACTGGCGATCTTGATCTGGCAACCGAGGATGAGAAGAAGGAGGCCGAGGACGCCACCAAGGAGAACGAGGGCCTCTTTAGCGCCATGAAGGAAGCGCTCGGCGACAAGGTCGAGAAGGTTGCCGTCTCTGCGCGTCTGACCGATGCCCCCGCCTGCATTACCACCGAGGGCCCGCTTTCGCTCGAGATGGAGAAGGTGCTCCAGAAGGGTCCCGAGGGCGCGCCCGACGGTATGCCCAAGAGCCAGCGCGTGCTCGAGCTCAACGCCAAGCACCCGGTCTTTGCCAAGCTCGTCGCTGCCCAGAAGGCCGGCGATGCCGACAAGATCAAGCAGTACTCCGGCCTGCTCTACGATCAGGCCCTGCTCGTCGAGGGCATCCTCCCCGAGGACCCCGTAGCCTTCGCAGCAGCTGTTTGCAACTTGATGTAGTTAGGTAGTTACGCGGTTCTACGAACCGCGTAACGGCTCGACGCTGCAAACGCCCCTAAGCGGCAATCTGACGTTCAATCGTCGGTCGCGTACCGAAGTACGCTTTCCTCCTCTTTCACGTCACCTTGCTCGCTTAGGGGCGTTTTCGCTGACTTATGCTCAACCAGCGACGCTTTCGTGGTCCTAAGTAGTCATTGGGTGTTCTTAAATGACTAGTCGTTGGGGACGTTCTTGTTTGGCTAGTCGTTTAAGAACGTCCCCAATGACTAGTCGGATTGCTAATTTGTGCGGGTTGTGGTTTTGTGAGCTGCGGGAATTTGAGATACTGTACATCTGTACGTTAACTCATCTTCGTAGTATATTGCTACCCGCAAAACTCAGCACCATTGTGCTGCGAGACGCTAAAGAGCCTCCGTACAATGGTTGTTAATAGCATGATTCGGCTAAACGACAGGATGGATGGTCCAAGCGTGAGTCTCGGCAGCAAACTATCCGATGCAAAGGTTTCCTTTGCGATCTTTAAACGCGACATCAAGCGATTGCTCGTGAACCCCGTCGCCCTGGTGGTTACCCTGGGCGTATGCGTCATTCCCTCGCTGTATGCTTGGTACAACATCGTTGCCAACTGGGATCCGTACGGAAACACCCAGGGCATTAAGATTGCTATCGCCAACAATGACCAGGGAACTCAAAACGACCTGGTGGGCGAGCTCAATGCAGGCGATAAGGTGGTCGACCAGCTCAAGGAGAACGACCAGCTCGGCTGGACCTTCGTTGACTCGGCGGCCGATGCCAAAGAGGGCGTCGAGAGCGGCGAGTACTATGCCGCCATCGTGATCCCCAAGAACTTCTCCGACAATCTCGTCTCGATGCTCGACGGCAATTACCATCAGCCCAAGCTCACCTATTACGTCAACGAGAAGAAGAGCGCCATTGCACCCAAGGTCACTGACACCGGCGCCAACACCATCGAGGAGCAGATCAACGCGGAGTTTGTCTCCACGGTGGGCGAGACCGTCGCGGGCATTGCCAAGGATGCCGGCGTCGATCTTAAGGACAAGGCAACCCAGACCCAGGATTCACTGGCGGGCTCGGTGTCCGAGGCGTCCGACACGCTGGGCGAGGTACGTGATTCCATCGGCGATATGAATACCGCCATCGACAAGACGAGCGGATCGATTGCTTCGGCCGATGCCGCGCTGGCGGGCCTGCAGGGCCAGGCGCCTTCTCTGACGCAGGCGATCTCCCAGGGCAACGACCTGCTGGGCGAAGCTCGCACCACGGCTGGCAAGTCCATCACCTCGCTCTCCAAGGCGCTCTCGGAGGGCAGCATCGCGCTGAGCAAGACATCTGCTTCTGCGAACGCCGCGATTGGCAAGCTTACCGGTACGGTTACGTACACGACCACTCGTATCGACAATTCGCTCGAATCCCTTCAGGTGACGATCGACCACAACAATGCCGTCATCGAGCGCCTGCAGATTCTCGCTAACGATACGTCCACGGGATCTGAGGACGTTGACGCACTCATCGCGTCGACCATCAATTCGCTTCGCGAGCAAAACCAGAAGCTGCAGAGCATCAAGGATGGCCTTTCCGCGCAGTCGAGCGCCATGGCAAACGACGCTACGGCAATCTCGAACGCGAGCGACGCGCTCAACGCGGCAATTCAGACTGGCACGACCAACCTCGGCCAGGCTCAAACCGATTTGGGGCAGAACGCACTGCCGAAGGCTTCGAGCGCGCTTGATTCCTTTGCCGCCGTCTCGGGCGATCTGACCGGTATCGTGTCGGGCATGACCCCCACGATTGCAAGCGCGCGCGGTACGCTGGCGCAGCTCGATGCCACGCTCAAGCAGGCAAAGACCACGCTGTCCCAGACCGACGCCTCCCTTGCCAAGGTTCAGGACAAGCTCGCGACCGCCGCCAACGACATCGCGGCGCTGCAGACCTCTGAGTCTATGGGAGAGCTGGCCGACCTGATGGACGTCGACGTCAATGACGTGGCGGACTTCATGGCGTCTCCGGTAGAGCTGACGTCAAAGTCGATCTATCCGGTCAAGAGCTTTGGCTCGGGCATCGCTCCCTTCTACACCAACCTGGCGCTGTGGGTGGGCGGCTACGTGCTCATTGCCATCTACAAGCTGGAGGTCGATCGCGAGGGCATTGGCAGCTTTACGGCGCGTCAGGGCTACTTTGGCCGCTGGCTGCTGTTGGTGATTCTGGGCGCTTTCCAGGCCATCATCGTTACGGTGGGCGACCTGGTCATTGGCGTGCAGTGCGTCAATCCGCTGCTCTTTGTGCTGGGCGGCATCGCGATCTCGTTCACCTACGTCAACATCATCTATGCGCTGTCCACCACGTTTAAGCATATCGGCAAGGCCATCGGTGTCATCCTCGTCATTGTGCAGATCCCCGGCTCGTCGGGCATGTATCCCATCGAGATGATGCCCGGCTTCTTCCAATGGCTGCATCCGCTGCTGCCCTTTACCTATGGCATCAACCTGCTGCGCGAGACCGTCGGCGGCATGTACTCGTTCAACTATCTGTTCAACCTGTGCATCCTGGGCGTCTTCCTTATCATTGCGCTCTTTATCGGTCTGCAGCTGCGTCCGCTGCTGCTCAACCTCAACCTGCTCTTTGACAAGCAGCTTTCCACGACGGGTCTCATGATCTGCGAGTCCAACGACCTGCCGCGCCAGCGCTATTCGCTGCGCACGGCCATGCGCGTCATGCTCGATTCCGATTCGTACCGTCGCGAGCTGCTCGATCATGCCGTGGCGTTTGAGCATCGCTACCCGTACTACATCAAGGGCGGTTTCGCCGCCGTGGTGGGCGTGCAGGTCCTGCTCTTTGTGCTGTCGACGGTGCTCGATATCGACAATAACGGCAAGATTATCCTGCTCGTCATCTGGATCATTTCGGTTATCGCCATCTGCGGCTGGCTCATCAACATCGAGTACATCCGTGCGAGCCTCAATACCCAGATGCGTATCTCGGCGCTTTCGGACGAGGACCTGCGCCGCGAGATGCGCGAGCACACGTCTGCCATCCCTGCCGCCCGTCGCATGTTTGGCCTCAACGCCAGCGAGCGGGGGACCAAGGATGGTGACCAGCCTACGAGCCGTCTGCCGCATATCGGTGCGCAGCGCAAGGCTCAAGATGCCGAGGGCACTGACAACGTAAGCGGAAACAACGGGGACACCATCCCGCTTGGCAAGCACTCCAAAGGAGGTGAGGCATAAATGAAAAACATCCTGCACCTGTTTAAGCGCGATGTCCAAAATGTGTCTCACTCCGTGATCGGCATGATTGTCGTCATGGGCCTGATCATTGTGCCGTGCCTGTACGCATGGTTTAACATCGCCGGAAGCTGGGATCCTTACGGCAATACCGGCAACCTTAAGATCGCGGTGGTCAACACCGACGAGGGTTACGAGAGCGATCTGATCCCTGTCGAGATCAACGTGGGCGAAAACGTGACCGCCACCCTGCGCGGCAATGAGAACTTTGATTGGGTTGTCCTCAACGACCGCGATGAGGCGATCGAGGGTGTCAAGTCGGGCGCGTACTACGCTGCCGTCGTCATTCCCAAAACGTTTAGCGCCGACATGATGACGCTCTTCTCGACCGACGTGAAGCACGCCGACATCGAGTTCTACGAGAACCAAAAGGCCAACGCTATCGCCCAGATTGTGACCGAAAAAGGCTCGAGCGCGGTTCAGAGCCAGGTCAACGAGACGTTTACCGAGACCATCACGACCATCGGCCTTAAGACCGTGTCCAGCCTGCTCGACTATATGAGCACCGACCAGGTGAGCAACTTTATCGCCAATCTGTCCTCGACGTTGGGCGATTCGGTCGAAGACCTGCAGGATGTTCAGGCGAGCGCAACGTCGCTTGCGGGCATTTTGAGTTCCACGTCCGATTCGCTGACATCGGCAGGCGGCATGCTCAAGCAGACGGGCACCGTTGATGAGTCGACGAAGCAGCTGATAGAGCATGCCAAGAGTGGCATCAATGATTCCAAGGAAGCGCTCAAGGCCGCCAACGATGCCGTTGACGCGGCCATTGACGGAAGCGCGGAGTCGTTTGACAACGTGTCCGCCGAGCTCGCGAAGGCATTCGATGCCGCGAATCAGCATGTCGACCTTACGGTTTCTCAGCTCAACGAAGCCGCAGCGGCGCTCGATGCGCGCGCCAAGGATATCGACGCGATGGCTGATCAACTCCGCAGCCTTGCCGACCGGGTGAGTGATGACAAGATCAAGGACGGCCTCAAGTCCGCTGCGACATCGCTGGGCAGAATTGCCATGGAGTACCGCAACAATGCGAAGGACCTGACGGCCACGGCGAAGTCCCTCTCGGACAGCATGGCAAAGGTCAATGCGTCCCGTGCCGAGGTCGACCAGGCCATCGCCGATGCCAAGGCGGGTATCTCGGGTGCCAAGTCCGACTACGATTCCACGTTCTCAGTCAAGGCCAAGGAGCTCAAGAAGACCATTTCGGGCGTTTTGGATTCCCTGAACGGCATCTCGGGTGATCTGGATAGCGCCGTGAGCGGTCTGACCGATGCCTCCGGCTCGCTTGCGAAGGGTCTCTCCAAGGCTGCAAAGCTCGTCAACAAGGCTTCCGATCAGCTGGGCGAAGCGTCGGACAGGATCAGTGCCTTTAAGGACGAGCTCGACGGCGCCCTGATGTCGGGCGACCTCGCTACGATCAAGACGATGATCGGCAGCGACCCCGAGGGCCTCGCCGTGTCGCTTTCCGGCCCCGTTGCGCTCGATCGCAAGCCGGTCTATCCGATTCGCAACTACGGCTCGGCTATGGCGCCGTTCTACACGATTCTGTCGCTGTGGGTCGGCTCGATTGTCCTGGCGGCCATGATGAAGGTTTCGGTTAACGATGAGCTCATCAACGAACTCATCCCCGTGCGCCTGCACGAGATCTATCTGGGCCGTTACCTGTTCTTTGGCGGCTTGGCCCTGCTGCAGGCAACACTCGTGTGTGCGGGCGACATCCTGTTCTTTGGCATCCAGTGCGACAACCCACTGCAGTTTGTACTGGCGGGCTGGGTTGCGAGCCTTGTGTTCTCCAATATCGTCTACACGCTCACGGTGTCGTTTGGCGATATCGGCAAGGCCCTTGCCGTCGTGCTGCTGGTCATGCAGGTCGGCGGTTCGGGTGGTACGTTCCCCATCGAGATGACCGGCCCCGTGTTCCAGGCGATCTATCCGTTCCTGCCGTTCACCCACGGCATCAACGCGATGCATGCCGCCATGGCCGGTGCCTACCATATGGAGTATTGGATTGAGCTAGGCATCTTGGCGAGCTACCTGATTCCGTCGCTTGCCCTGGGCGTCGTCTTCCGCCGTCCAGTCATCAAAGCCAACGACTGGATCATCGAAAAGCTGGAGAGCACCAAGTTGATTTAGCACAACAGCGCGGCGTTGCCAGGGCATCGATGTCTTCCTGCTCGATGCTTTAGCGTAGTGAATTGCATGGGCTGCTTGGTTGTTGCTACAGTAGCGGGGCGTGCCGGGGGTCCGGTGCGCCCTGTTTTTATTTGACCATGAGGCGGCATGCGGCCATGCGCGTGCGGACACCACGCCCAGATTGAGCGCGAGGTGGCCCTATGGTGCAAAACGCCGCTGACAATATCGAAATGATGCCCGACAGCCCTGTTGCCCGTGAAGACCTGGGCGCGGGCGGCACTTCCCGCGGCGCAGGAGCGCGCTCGCCGCTGTTCTGGAAAGTCCTGCTGCTTTCGGTGGCGGTCGTCTGGGGCTACTCCTTTACGACCATGAAGGACGCGCTCGACACCATTCCGGTGTTCGAGCTGCTCTACGTGCGCTTTCTGCCCGCAGCGTTGGTCATGTTCATCATCTTTTACAAGCGCATTATCGCGCACCTCAACGCCCGCAACCTTATCGTCGGACTCGGCATGGGCGCACTTATGTGGGCTGCCTACGCCCTGCAGACAGTCGGTCTGGCGTATACCACGGCGGGCAAAAATGCGTTTTTGACGGGTACGTACTGCATTCTCGTGCCCTTTGCGAGCTATTTCCTGAGCGGCGAAAAGCTTACGCGCTATAACCTGGGTGCCGCGCTGCTGTGCCTGGCGGGCATTGGCCTCGTGGCGCTCGACAGCGTCGAGTTCAACATCGGCGATGCCATTACGCTGGGCGGCGCGGTCTTCTTCGCGATTCAGATGGCGGTGACCGCCAAGTACGGCCGCAAGATGGACATCAACGTCATCACGTTTTGGATGTTCGTGGGCAATGGTGTCTTGAGCCTGGTTTCGTCGCTGCTCTTTGAGACTCAAGCGCCCGCGTCTGTATGGACGCCGAGCTTTGCCGCCGTGATGGCCTTCCTCTCGGTGGGCTGTACGTGTGTGGCGCTGCTCATCCAAAATGTCGGTCTGGCACATGTCCCGGCCTCGACGGGCTCGCTGCTTCTTTCGATGGAATCGCCCTCGGGCGTGCTGTTCTCGGTGCTGCTGATGGGGGAGGCGCTTACCTCGCGTCTGCTCGCCGGCTTTGCGCTTATCTTCCTATCGATTATCTTGAGCGAGACGCACTTCGATTTCTTGCGCCGAAAGCCGCGCCCGCAATTGTAAACAACTTGTTGCGCCGCCCTTCTGGGGCGGCATTTTTTATGCATCGCCCTTAAAGTAGTGCCTTGCACTTTATGCTATCAAAGTGCTTGCTGCAAAAACGTTACTGGAGGGCATCTATGGCACCAGCTCTGTCCGATTTTCAACCGCAACCAGCGCCTCAGACCACTGCGGTGGCGCAGACCGCTATCGGCGATGGCCTGGTTAAAGAAGCACAGGCATTTGCCGATGAGCTTGCCGCATGGCGCCACGACCTCCATCAGACCCCCGAGCTCGGTAACAACCTTCCGCAGACGTCCGCCTATATCCAGGCGCGTCTGGACGAGATGGATATTCCCTATGCCGTGCTTGTCGATGGCTCCTGTGTCGTTGGCCTCATCGGCGCCGGTGCCGTCGCAGCGGCCCAGGGCAATGGTACGTGCACAGACGAGCAGGCAGGTACGGTCATCATGCTCCGTGGCGATATGGACGGCCTTCCCGTTGCGGAAGAATCGGGCGAGCCTTTTGCCTCCACCAACGGCTGCATGCACGCATGCGGTCACGATATGCATGCGACGGCGCTGCTTGGTGCGGCTCGTTTGCTAAAAGGCCGCGAGGCCGAGCTTGTCGATGCCAACGCCACGGTTAAGCTGCTGTTCCAGCCGGGCGAGGAGACCTTTGAGGGCGCCCGTGCCGCCATCGCCGATGGTCTGCTCCAAAACCCGCGTCCCCAGGCTGCCTTCGCCATGCACGTCAACAGCCAGTCGCCGCTTGGCCTGGTGCTCTACGGAAGCCCGGCGCTCTCGGGCGTGTTTGGTTTTCGCATTACGCTCCAGGGCAAGGGTGGTCATGGCTCGAGCCCCGAGATCTGCATCGACCCCATCACGGCGGGCGTGCATGTGCACCTGGCGCTTCAGGAGCTCATCTCCCGCGAGGTGCCGGCTGCCAAGGAAGTCGCGCTTACCGTGGGCAAGTTCGCTGGCGGTCAGGCCGCAAACGTCATTCCCGACACCTGTGTGCTCGAGGGAACGCTGCGCGGCTTCGATGTCGAGCTCATGGCACATCTCAAGGAGCGTATCGCCGAAGTCGTCAACGGCGTGGCCGCAACGTATCGCACGCCGGCGACCATCGAGACGCTTTCGGACGTTCCGCCGCTGGTGCTCGACGACGATATGACCCAGGCATCGCTTGGCTATGTGGGTGCGGTGCTGCCCAAGGCTGCCTTCCTGCCGCTGTTCCACGCCATGGCGAGCGAGGACTTCGCGCTCATTTCGAGTGAGGTCCCGAGTGCGTACTTTACCGTGGGTGCAGCCGTGACCGACACGGACGAGCATTTTGCCCAGCACCATCCCAAGGCGCGCTTTAACGATGCCGAGTTGCCCCTGGGCGCTGCAGCATATGCAGCCGTCGCCCTCGGTTATCTGGGCGACCACCGGTAAAACCCGGCGCAGGCAATTTGTTTGTTTAAAAAGGAGCAGTATGTCCCAGCAACGTAAGCTCTTCCCCGGCTGGCTCGTGGTGGCCTCCGGCTTTGTGATCATGGCCACGTGCTACACCATCTTCGTCAACTGCATGAGCCTGTTCCAGCCGCTCATCGTCAGCGACCTCGGGATCACGCTTGCCCAGTACAACATCTCCAACGCCATCTCTACCGTGGTGAGCGTTGTGGGCTCGCTTGTCATCGGCCATGTCGCCGACAAGGTAAGCGGTCGAGTCTTGGGTTCGCTTACCGTCATCGCCACCTCGGCGGTACTCGTAGGCATGAGCTTTGTCGGCGAGCTTTGGCAGGTCTATGTGCTCTTTGCCGTCTCGGGCTGCTTTGCCGTTGCCTCGACCCGTCTGCTCATTAGCTTGGTGACCGCCAACTGGTTTACCGCCAAGCGCGGCCTTGCCATCTCCATCGCGCTTTCGGGCTCGGGCTTCGGTGGCGCCATCCTCTCGCCGATCGTGAGCTCGCTGATCGTGAGCGTGGGCTGGCGTTCCGCCTTCCTGGTGCTCGCAGCTGTATGCATTGTGGCGGCGCTGCCTATTACGGCCTACTCTTTCCGCACCAAGCCCTCCGAGATCGGCCTCAAGCCGCTCGGCGAGAACCCGGGCGATCCGTCCATCTCCACCTCGGGTGATAAAAACGAGAAGGCTGCCCCCGAGGTCAGCGTCGGTTGGTCGCGCATTAAGAAGAGCCCGGCATTCTGGCTGCTCGTCGTGGCATTCCTTTTTATGGGCCTTGTCAATGGCGCCATCCTGCCCAACCAGGTTACGAATATGACGAGCGTCACCGTCAACGGCGCCAAAATCGTCACGGGCGGTCACGACCCCATGTGGGCAGGCACCGTGCTTTCGACCTACATGGTTACCGTCGTTATCGCCAAGATCTCCCTTGGCGCCATCTATGATCGATTTGGCCTGCGTTTTGGCAATGTGTTGGGGTCCGTTGCGTGCATCGTCGCCTGCGTCGCCCTGTGCTTCCCCGCAACCGACCTCGGCCCCATTGTGGCTGCCATTAGCTTTGGTATCGGAACGTGCATGGGCACCATTACGCCCACGATCGCTGCGTCTAAGCAGTTTGGCATGGCCGACCTGGGTAAGGTCACGGGCACCATTACCTCGCTCGAGATGGTCGGTGGCACCGTGGGCGCCATCGTCTCGGGTGTGCTGTTCGACGCTACGGGCTCCTTTGCGAGCACCTGGATCGTGTGCCTGGTGTGCTCCGTGGTTATGCTCGTGTTCCTGTTGGCGTCCGAGCCCATCGCCGCCAAGCTGCGCGCGAGCGTGGCGGGGGAGTAGATAGGCCAAAGCGCATTGCCGCTTGTCTGCTTTGTCCGTGGCTGCCGCGGCGGCGTGTCTGGCCGAACGAGTCCCCATACCCTCGTTCGGTCAGACACGCCGCCGCGTTGCTGCTTTGTGCCGTATAATGTCCACTACCTATGACGCGATACAAAAGAAAGGTGTTTGCCCATGCAGGCACAGAAGGCGGAGGGAACCCGCGACCTTATCGGCGCCGAGATGCGCGCTTGGCAAAAGATGCAGCAGATCGCTGCCGGCGTGTTCGAGCCGTTTGGTTTTAAACCCATCGAGACGCCCGCGATCGAGCAGGTGGACGTCTTTGTCCACGGCATCGGCCAGTCGACCGACGTCGTGCGCAAGGAGATGTTCCGCGTCTTTAGCGGCGCCAACCTGGAGCGCGTCTTTACCGAGGGCACCGACACAAAACTCAAGCCCAAGCAGCGCCTGGCGCTTCGTCCCGAGGGCACGGCCGGTGTGGTGCGCGCAGTCGTGGAGAACAACCTGGTGCCCCAGGGCTCCACGCCGTTTAAGGCTTACTACGCCGAGGCCATGTTCCGCGGCGAGCGTCCCCAGAAGGGCCGCCTGCGTCAGTTCCACCAGGTGGGTATCGAGTGGCTCGGCGCTCCCGATCCGGCGGCAGACGCCGAGTGCATCATCATGCTCATGGAGTTTTACAAGCGCCTGGGCTTCGATCTTTCCAAGCTCCGTCTGCTCATTAACTCGATGGGCGACGCTCAGTGCCGTCCGGCTTACCGCGAGCAGGTTAAGCAGTTCATCCTCGATCACGCCGACGAGATGTGCGATGAGTGCCGCGAGCGCGCCGAGCTCAACCCGCTGCGTGCCTTCGACTGCAAGAACGACCACTGCCGCGAGATCATGGCCGACGCCCCGCTGATGGGCGACAACCTGTGCGATGAGTGCCGCGAGCACTACGAGCAGGTCAAGCGCTATCTGGACGCCGCCGGTATCGAGTATGTCGAGGATCCCACCCTGGTGCGCGGCCTTGACTACTACACCCGTACCGTCTTTGAGGTCGAGGCCCCCGGCGCCGGCGTCGGCTCCATCGGTGGCGGCGGCCGCTACGACGGCTTGGTCGAGCTCGAGGGCGGCAAGCCCACGGCCGGCGTCGGCTTCGCCGTCGGTTTTGAGCGCGCCCTGCTGGCCCTGCAGGCCTTTGGCAGCGATTTGGGTGCCGATGAGGCCCCGTGCGTCTATGTCGCCAACGCCGGCAAGGAGCTGCGCCAGAACGTCTTTGCCATTACGCAGGAGCTTCGTGCCGCAGGCATCGTGACCGAGGCCGACTATCAGGGCCGTTCGCTCAAGGCCCAGTTTAAGCAGGCCGACAAGGTGGGCGCTAGGCTCATCCTGGTCCTGGGTGGCGACGAGCTTGCCGCCGGCAAGGTCAAGGTACGTGACATGCAGAGCCATGACGAGGTTCTCGTCGATCTGGCCAACGTGGTCGAGGCGGTTCGCGAGCGCCTGTAGCGCATCTTTTTGAGCTGCGGACCCGCTTGAGTGTCCCGTCCATTGCGAGCGATTGTTACGGGGGTGTTTCGCATTTATGCGGAATGCCCCCGTTTGTGTATGCCGTCCACCGAGAAATACGACCATTTAGAGCAAAAACCCTTGCAATGCAGAAAATACTTTTGTGTGGTAAAGCGCAATCAGTGTCGAAAGTATTTCGCAAGCGCCTATAATGAATACCGCATGTTACGTGCATAGAAGGAGGAATGGGAGGAAACGTGGCTGAGAACCTAAGCAACCAGTCTGTACCCGAAGCCGCGGCGCGCGTCGCTGCCGTGGTCAACCGCCTCGTTAACCGAATCGGCTCGAATGCCGAGTCCAGGGAGCGTCTCGCCGAGATCGAGATCCCCGAGGAGCTGCGCGACAATCTGGCGCTGTTCCTGCGCCTGGAGCGTCGTGTGCTTAGCGAGTATGATCCCGAGATCGCGGACCTGTTCGACAAAATCCTGTCGGCCGAGATTGTGGCCAATGCCGGCAACCCCGGTACCCGCGCTGCCGACGAGGCCGTCGACGAGCAGGGCGTGCCCACCGCCGACGAGCCCACCGCCGTGGCGTTTCGTGAAGTCGTTGATCTGATCGACAGCCTGCCGCTCGATAAGCAGCAGGTTATCGTCCGCGCCTTTACGAGCTTCTTCCATCTGGCAAATCTGTCGGAGGAGAACTACCGCGTGGCGCAGCTGCGCGAACGCGAGGCCGGCGCGTCGACCGATACCGAGGTCGATCCCGCTAACGAGCTCACCGTTGCCTACCACCAGCTGGTAGAGGAGATGGGCGTCGAGGGCGCTAACGAGTTGCTCGGCAAGCTGGAGTTCCACCCTGTCTTTACCGCACATCCCACCGAGGCCCGTCGTAAGGCCGTCGAAGGCAAGATTCGCCGTATCTCCAACCTTCTTGAGGAGCGTCCTCGTCTGGGCGGCTCCGACCTGGTGGAGAACGAGCGCCACATGCTGCAGGAGATCGACGCCCTGGTGCGTACGAGCCCCATCGCCCTCAAGAAGCCCACGCCGGTCGAGGAAGCCGATACCATCATCGACATCTTCGATAACACGCTGTTCGACGTCATTCCCGTCATCTATCGCCGTTTTGACGACTGGGTGCTGGGCGACAAGGCCGGCACCGTGCCGCCGCTGTGCCCGGCATTCTTCCACCCCGGCAGCTGGATTGGCTCCGACCGCGACGGCAACCCTAACGTCACCGCCAAGGTGAGCCGCGAGGTCGCCGCAAAGTACTTCACCCATATGGTGCTCAAGCTCGAGGACAAGTGTCGCCGCATCGGTCGCAACCTCACGCTCGAGGCCGCTTACAGCAAGCCTTCTGCCGAGCTCGTCAACCTGTGGAACCATCAGGTCGAGATGAGCGCCCAGTACCTGTCTCTTATACACATCTCCGAGCCCACGAGACTCCTGAGCATCTCGTA
>CALEDY010000060.1 GCA_937949355.1 uncultured Collinsella sp.
AGGTCAATGCCGCCTCGCTTCAAGGCACCTTGCTCGCTCTGGCGGGCTTTCGCTGTCGTTGCCAAGGCATCGGCGTAATGCGGCAGATAGGGACGTTCCTTTTCTGCCGGCAGTTTGGGACACTCCTTGTTTTGGTGCAAACTAACCTGGCCCCTTTGCACCATCAAGACCGTTTGGATCTTTCCATCGAAAAATGTGGGAGTGAACCACGTTTTTCCATCGAATAATGTGGGAGACAACCACGTTTTTCCATCGAATAATGTGAGAGTTTAGGTCGGCACCTGGGGACGATCCTTTTCTGCCTGCAGTTTGGGACACTCCTTGTTTTGGTGCAAATTAGCTACCCTTGCATCAAACCGGCGCCCGCCGGCGATGTTGCCGGCGGGCGCCGTTGTCGTGTGGGCGGAGATGATCCGTTTTCCTCCGTCCGCAAGGGATCATTGGGACGGTTTGAGCTGCGTGCTACAGCGAGTCGATGAAGCGCTGCTGGGCGGCGCGGCCGGCCTCGTCCCACTTAAAGACGCCGGCGTTGTCGAGCACGTGGCCAAACACCACGCCGACCTCCTCGTGCAGGATGTCGATGGCGTTATCCGCCGTAAGCTCATCGGCGCGACGGGCAAAGACATCCTCTGCCCACGCGGCGTGGCTGCGGCAAAGGTCGTCACCCTCGAGCGCGGCGGCAAGATCGTAGCTTGCGTCGACCTTGGCGGCCAGTAGGTGCTCGCGGACGGCGCCGAGCTCGGGAACCAGGCGCGGCGGAAGAATAGCCAGGCCCATGACCTCGATCAGGCCGATGTTCTCCTTTTTAATGTGATGGTACTCGGCATGCGGGTGGAAAACGCCCAGCGGATGCTCTTCGGTCGTGATGTTGCAGCGAAGCGCCAGGTAGGCCTCGTAAATCTCGCCGCCGGCGTTGCCGCGGGAGTCGACGCGGCGGATGACGGGCGTCACGGTGTTGTGCGCTACGCCGTCGGCCGTGTGCGCGATAACGCCCACAGACTCGTCGGTCCACTCGCGCCAGGCGAGGATAATCTTCTCGGCAGCGTCGAGCAGCTGAGCGCGTTCATGCGAGCGCAGGCGCAGCACCGAGAGCGGCCACTGCAGCACAGTGCCAGTGACCTGGTCAAAACCGGGCACGCTAAACTGCGAGACCTCGGCGGCATGCATCATGGGGAACTCGTGCGCGCCGCCCTGGAAGTGGTCGTGCGACAAGATCGAGCCGCCCACGATAGGCAGGTCGGCGTTGGAGCCGATGAAGTAATGCGGGAACAGGTCCACAAAGTCGAGCAGGCAGGTCAGGCCCTTGCGGTCGACGTGCATCGGACGATGCTCGGAGCTCATGGCAATGCAATGCTCGTTAAAGTACGCGTACGGGCTGTACTGGAAACCCCAGCGCTCGCCGTTGAGCTGGATGGGGATAATGCGCAGGTTCTGGCGAGCGGGGTGAGCGCCGCCGTCGGCTGCGGCGGAGCGTCCGGGATAGCCCTCGTTTTCGATGCAGAGCTGGCAGGCGGGATACTTCTCGCCCGTGTTCTTTGCGGCACCAGCCGCGGCGATATCGCGTGGGTCCTTCTCAGGCTTGGAGAGGTTGATGGTGATCTCAAGATCGCCCCAGTTGGTGGGGGTGTTCCATTTGATGTTGCGCGCGATGGCGGCACGGCGCACGTAGCCGGCGTCGCAGCACAGGCCGTAGAACCAGTCGGTCGCGGCGCGGGGCTCGTTGACGCCCATACGTCCGTTGAACTCCTCGTTTACAACCGAAGGCCTCGGCATGAGTACGCCCATGATGTGCATGGCGATGCGGTCGCGGCCCGACGCCGTGTCCTCGGTGGCACCGTTGGTAACGGCGGCCTCGGAAAGCGCGGCAAGCGTGCCCTCCAGGTCAAAGTCGGGGAGCGTATCGGGGTGCAAGAGCGAAATCTTCTCGGTCTTGAGCGCCCAAGCCATGTCGAGCGCGGGGCCCGTGGCGCCGATGCACTCCAAAATAGTGTTGTATGCCCAGATGCGATCGTCCTGTCCGATCATCGATCGGTGGATGGCATATTCGATGAGGCTCTGTGCAGCCTCGCGCACGTCGGTCATTACAGCCATGCCGCATAAGCCCCCTTGTCAGAGATGGCGTAGTGACGGGCAGAGCCCTCGCCCAGCCAGCTGTTCATCTTGGCAATGAAGGTGTCGACCAGATCGAGCGGCACGAAGGCCTGGATGGTGCCGCCGAAGCCGCCGCCGTGAATACGAACGGCGCCACGGCCGTCGAGCACATGCTCGGCCAGTGCCAAGGCATACATGGAAGGCTGCTCGGAACCCAGCTTGGCAACAACATTCTGCAGGTACATGGCGGAGCTGGCGCCGGATTCGCGCGTCAGGACCAGGAACTGGTCAATGTCGCCGGCGTTCAGAGCTGCCCAGCGCTTGTCGACCAGGCCGTTCTCGTACCAGTAGTGAACGGCGCGCAGGCAGGCGCGGTCGCCCAGCTTGGCGCGCAGCACAGGGAGCTTGGCGTCAAAGCCGGCGACGTCGACCTCGCACAGGCGCGCCTTGCCAAACTCGGCGGCGACGTCCTGCATCTCGCGCGGAACGGCGGCGTAGTCGTCAGTGGCGGCTACGTGGTCGGCACCGACCTTAACGAGCACGAGCGCATAGCCGTGATCCTCAAAGTTGAGCTCGAGCTTCTGGGTCTTAGGCTGAGCCTGATCCTCAAAGTTCATGTAGGCAAGGCCGCCCAGGCACACGGCGGCTTGGTCCATCAGACCGCAGGGCTTGCCGTAGTAGTTGTTCTCGGTGCGCTGGCTCATCTGCGCAAGCGCGACGGGCTCAATGGCGGGCGCGCCCCAGAGGGTTTCCATGGCACGACCGTATGCGGCCTCGACGGCAGCGGAGCTGGAAAGGCCGCCGCCCGAGGGAACGGAGCAGGTGAAGGCGAAGTCGAAGCCTTGGGGCTCAACACCAAGCGCTGCGACCTCGTGGGCCATACCACGCACGAGGCTTGCGGACGTGCCTTTCTCGGACTCTTGAATATCCAGCGTGTCGAGCGTGATCTCAAACGTAGGATAGCCCTCGTCGGCGACGCGAATCTTGTTGGAGTCGGTTGCCACGGCGATGCCGTCAACGGCGACATCGAGCGAGCCGGCGATAACGTGGCCGCCCTCGTGGTCGGTGTGGTTGCCGCTGATCTCGGAGCGGCCGGGCGCATGCACATAGAGCACCTGGCGGTCGCCGATGGGGCCAAACTCCTCCTCAAACAGCTTGGTGAGCGTGGCGAGCGTCTTTTCGTCGGGGGCGGTCATGAGGGTCCTTTCCTTGGCGCGAACAGGTGAGTTTTGCGTCGTTATGAGTACGTTAACAATTTAAAGCGGTGTGAACTCAGCATCCACGATGCCGCACGTTAAGGGCTATGTTAACGTACTCATAACACAACGCTTATTACTTTTTGAGAATCTGGTAATCGGTCGAAATTCGGCCGTGAACGGTAGTGCCGTATGGACTTATAGAGCAGAAGAGCTGCAGCTAGAAAAAGTAGAGTACGTTAACATGCGTCCGACGATAGCGGTCTTCCGCGCGGGTTTAATTCCCGCGCGGAGGGCATGCACGCTATTCCGATCTCGCAAGGGTGAAGGTGATCTTGTGGCAAGGCGCCCCTCCAACGATACAGGCTCGCGTCCGGTCTCCATGGCCGACGTCGCCCGCGCTGCTGGCGTTTCGCAGCAGACGGTCTCGCGCGTCGCCAACGGCCTGCCCAATGTGAACGAGCGGACGCGCCAGCGCGTACAGGCTGCCATGCAGGAGCTCGGCTTTCGTCCGAGCTATGCGGGCCGTTCGCTGCGCGACGGTCGCTACCATTCGGTCGGCCTATGCGTCAACGATGTCACCAAGTTTGGGAACCTGACGATGATCGACGGCATCGCCAGCGCCGCCCGCGAGCACGGATGCGCTATCACGCTGGTCGAGATGTCCAAGACCGAGGAGTTTTCGCTTGCCGAGGCCACGCGTCGCATGGCTGCGCTACCGGTCGATGGCATCATCATCGGCATGAGCCGTATGGCGCCTGACTTTGAGACGTTTGACCCGCTGCCGGGGATCGGCACGGTTATCGTTACCATGTATGCGCATCCGCGCGTGACCACGGTCGACTCCGACCATTACGGCTGCTCGCTGCTGCTTATGGACCACCTGCTTGAGCTTGGCCACGAGCAGATTCGATATATCGGCGGTCCATCCTTCTCGGTGGACGAGCAATTCCGCCGCGCCGGTTGGCAAGACGCGCTCGAGCGCAGGCATATCGAGCCGGCAGAACCGCTCGAGGGCGACTGGTCTGCCAATAGCGGCTACGAGGCCGGCAGGTATCTGGCCGAGCACGACCGCACCATGACGGCGGTCTATGCGGCAAACGATCAGATGGCAAATGGTGCCATCGCCGCGCTGCGTGATAGCGGCCTGCGTGTGCCCGAGGACGTGAGCGTGGTGGGTGTTGACGATTCGCTCGACGACTTTGTCGCGCACAACGAGCTCACGACCGTGCGATTCGATCTGCATCAGCGTGGACGCGAGGTGTTTGAGCATGCGGTTCCCAAGGAGGGAACGCCGAACAAAACCGTTGCGATCCGTATTCCGGGCCAGCTTATCGTTCGACATACCACGACAGCTCCGCGCGCGTAGTTTGCGCAGGTCAACGGCGCGTTATTGCGTTTGGATAACAAACGGTAAGGATGCCGGCAGATAGCTGTTGGAATGCAGCCGAGTGCTATGATAGACAGGTTCTTTTGTCTATCTAGGAGGCTTTGCCTGATGGAGATCACCAAGGATATCCGCTACGTTGGCGTCGACGATCACGACATTGACCTGTTCGAGGGCCAGTACGACGTGTCCGAGAACGGTATGGCATACAACAGCTACGTTATCTTGGGCGAGAAGATTGCTGTCGCCGATTCGGTCGACGGCGGTTTTGTTGATGAATGGCTCGGCAACATCGAGGCCGTGCTCGACGGTCGTACGCCCGATTACCTGGTCGTTCACCACATGGAGCCCGACCACTCCGCCGGCATCGCCTCCTTTATGGAGCGCTATCCCCAGGCCCAGATCGTGGCCAGCATGGGCGCCTTCCGCATGATGGTCAACTACTTTGGCACCGATTACCCCGAGCGCAAGATGGTCGTCAAAGAGGGCGATGTGCTCGACCTGGGCGGCCACAGCCTGGCGTTTGTCGGCGCCCCCAACGTGCACTGGCCCGAGGTACTCTTCTCCTACGAGGCCACCGACAAGGTGCTCTTTAGTGCCGACGGCTTTGGCAAGTTCGGCGCCAATGACATCGAGGACCCGGAAGGCTGGGCCTGCGAGGCGCGTCGTTACTACTTTGGTATCGTGGGCAAGTTCGGCAAGTTCGTGCAGGCCGTGCTCAAGAAGGCTGCCGACCTGGATATTCAGATCATCTGCCCGCTGCATGGCCCCGTGCTGACCGAGAACCTGGGCTACTACCTCGACACCTACAACACCTGGTCGAGCTACCAGCCCGAAGACGAGGGCATCACGATTGCCTACGCGAGCGTGTACGGCCACCTGAAGGCTGCCGTCGAGGAGCTCGCTTCTGCGCTCGAGGCTCGCGGCCAGAAGGTCTCCGTCTTTGACCTGGCTCGCGACGACATGGCCGAGGCCGTCGAGGATGCGTTCCGCTACGACCGTCTGGTGCTCGCCTCCATTACGTATCAGGGTGAGATCTTCCCGTTCATGAGCACCTTCATCCACACGCTCGCCGAGCATGCCTACCAGAACCGTACCGTGGCGCTTGTCGAGGCCGGCTCCTGGGCACCCGCCGCCGCCAAGGTCATGACCAAGGAGCTCGAGGGCATGAAGGACATCACCCTGGCGCAGAACAAGGTGACCGTGCTGGGTTCGCTCAACAACGCATCGCGCGCCCAGATCGAGGCCCTCGCCGACGAGCTGTCCAAGTAGCGACGCTCCACTTTCACCGTCAAAACCACCACAAAGGGGACACCTTTGTGGTGGTTTTTCCATTTCGGGACCCGATTGTCTCGATCTGTAACATCTGGAGGGTCAGATTGTCTCTATCTGTTACAGATTTAGACAAAAAATTGAGGTTGAACCGAACTATCTAAATCTGTAACACTAAGAGCACAAATTGCCTGCTAAATGTTACAGATCAAGACAAACCGGCGAGAGTGCTGCGGCGCCGGCCGGAACCACCACAAAGGTGCCTGTCCCCTTTGTGGTGGTTTTTGTTTTTAGGCGGTGGCGATGATGAGGGTTGGGGCGCTGTCGGTGGTATCGGCGATTGAGGTGGCGACGGAGCCATCGGGGTCACGGTCCATCACGATGGTGTCGACGTCGGTGAGTTCGGCGAAGCGGTACATGCCGCGTCCGTTGACCTTGCTTGCGTCCATGAGGGCGACACTCTTGCGCGCGGCGGAGATCATGGCTGTTTTGGTCTCGGCCATCTGGGGAAAGTCCGTGGTAAAGCCGCAGCCCGGGACAAAGGCGCCAGGGCACATGATGGCGAGGTCGGCATGGACCATTTGCAACGCCTGCATGGTGATCGGACCGTACAGGTAACGGTGGCCCTTACGCAGCGCGCCGCCCAGCATGACGACGTCGACCGAGGGCATGCTCTCGTCGATGTAATCGGCGATGGTGATGTCTGCGGTAATGACGGTGATGCCGTCGCGTTGGTCGAGTAGGCGGACAAATTCTAGTGCCGTGGTGCCCGAGTCGACGAGCAGGGTGTCGCCGTCGCTGACGAGTGCAATAGCGCTCTGGGCGATGGCCTGCTTGGCGGCAACGTTTACGTTGATGCGGCGGTCCTGCGTGGAGACCGTCAGGCGCTTATGGAGTGACACGGCACCGCCGTGCGTGCGGCGCAGCTTGCCGGCCTCGGCGAGAGCGTCCAGGTCGGCGCGGGCCGTGACGGAGGACACGCCAAAGGTTTGGGCGATGTCTGCCACCTGCACCGAGGCATTATGTTCGAGCATTTCCATGATGGCGGCGCGGCGCTCGTCGGCAAAAGCTCGGGCTGTTGCGGGGGCCATAGCTACTCCATCCTTAGCCGATATTTGCAGGAATTGTGTTGACTCTATTTTCGTTCATTTTCTTTTTTAGTAAGAAAACGCCTTTCGAATACTTATCTTTTCTATAAAAGAAAGCCACTCGACGCTCAAAACTCAATATCGAACACGTGCGCTCGGCACAAAACCCTTCCGTTTGCTTTTCAAAAATGAAGGCTCGACCTCGCGCGATGACAATATCTCGCACATTCATACCCGCTGAATTTCATACAATGGGCGCAGCAAAACGCAAGGTAAAACGCCTTGTGAACACGTACGCCCGATGTCCAGATGCGGGCGAGGGAGAGGAGCAAACGCTCATGGCACTTGTTACCACCGAAAAGATGCTCAAGGACGCTCAGGCCGGCCACTACGCCGTCGGCGCGTTCAACGTCGAGAACCTCGAGTTTGTTATGGCTGTTCTGGCCGCTGCCGAGGAGACCAAGTCCCCCGTCATCATGCAGACCACCCCGGGCACCATCAAGACCGCTGGCCTGGATTACTTCTACGGCATGGTCAAGGCTGCCGCCGAGCGCGCTTCCGTGCCCGTCGCCCTGCACCTCGATCACGGCGATGGCTATGACCGCTGCATGCAGGCCTTCCGCACCGGCTACACCTCCGTCATGATCGACGGTTCGCACGAGTCCTTCGAGGACAACATCGCCCTGACCAAGTCCGTCGCCGACGCTGGCCGCGCCATGGGCGTGCCCGTCGAGGCCGAGCTTGGCAAGGTTGGCGGCAAGGAGGACGACGGTCCCGCGGTTGAGGGCGAGAGCCCCTACACCGACCCCGCCGAGGCCAAGGAGTTCGTCGAGCGCACCGGCTGCACCTCGCTGGCCATTGGCGTTGGCACCAGCCACGGCGTGTACACGAGCGATCCGCACATCGAGCAGTCCGTGGTCAAGGCCATCCGCGACGCCGTCGACGTGCCGCTGGTCCTGCACGGCACCTCTGGTGTGCCCGATGAGCAGGTTGCCGAGGCTGTGAAGAACGGCATCTGCAAGGTCAACTACGCCACCGAGCTGCGTCAGGCCTACACCAAGGGCTTCATGGCCTACATGGCCGAGAACCCTGCCTGCTTCGACCCCAAGAAGCCGGCCAAGGAGGGCATGCGTGAGATCACCGAGCTGGTTAAGATTCGCATGACCAACCTCAACTCTGTGGGCAAAGCAGAGTAACAGCAAGGGTACTCCGACTCGCTACATATCCCGGGGAGGGACGAGGGCTTAGTTCCCCAATCGTCCTCGGGCATGCAAAAAGCCTCGCTGCGCACTTCGTGCGGCGAGGCTTTTTGCCCCCTGCGGAAAGATTGGGGAACTAAGCCCTCGTCCCT
>CALEDY010000061.1 GCA_937949355.1 uncultured Collinsella sp.
GACGCTCAAGCAGGAATACCTCGATACATACGAAGGAGGTGAATGACATGAAGACCGGCTCCGCCAAAATACCCATTGCGCTGGCGTTATTGGTCGCGATAGCCGCAATCGTAGTCTCTGCCGTATCCATAAAAGATGCGAACACCTTGAAACATGGCATTTCCGAAGGGTTCCGCCTAGACGGAGTGTACCGAGACCACGAGACCGGCTTAACCCAGCTCTCCTTCCTTGGGGAAGACGAAAACAGGTGGCAAATCGTCGACAGCAATGGAAATGTGACCGACGGTTCATTTGAGACAACCGGCGATCCGAACATCTTCATGTTGGCCGACCAATCAGGAGATGATTACGGATTTGTCCACCTGGCTTACGCCTCCGCAGACGGAAACCAAGGAAGCCTTTATTTGAACACCGGAACGTCGGTGCTCGAATTTGACAAGGTAACCAGCGGCCCGGCTTTCATCGAGTCGTAAATGCAAATCGAGCGTCATGGGGGAGGAGGGGACTGGCCTTGCCAGTCCCCTCCTCCCCTTACGGTCAAACGTCCAGTTCGTTAAATCATGACCACCCGCTATGCGGGTGGTCATGATTTAACGATGTCAACTGAACCTGATTCAGTTTGGTTGATTTCCGATCCCAGCCGAATGTATTGAGCGGATAGGCCGTTTCCGCAGTCAGCCGAACGCCCCCGGGGCCCTCCCGGGCCCCGGGGGCGGCATTTTCTCAGTCGAAGGAACGGTGGAGATGCGTTTTGCACCACGCGGCTGCGGCACTTGAGCTCGCGTCGGTGCGCTCCTGCACGTTGTCGGTACGCAACCCGACGTGGTGCTCGTAGGGGAAGTCCGAGTAGGCCAGGGCCTCGGCCTCGGTTCCTTCCAGCACCTCGGCGGCCTTGGGGCGGAAACCCTCGATCCGCCTGATGGCGAGCTGGCAGAGCCCGCGCATGCGTTTGTTAACGTCGAAATTGCGGGTTTGGTCACATCGGGTCTCCGGGCTTGAGCACGTAAAAATTAAAACAAATTTGCATTCAAGTTATTATTTACAGTCGTTTTAAGACGGAGTGGAATGCGGGCGCACAAGGAGATGCGGAATCGATGAGAGTCTCAAAAAATACTGCAGTGTTATCATCCTTCATCCTCTCTATTCTTCCATTTCTCATCCTATGGGCGGCTTGGTCGGCCCTCCCCGATACAATTCCAGCTCATTGGAGTGGGGGCGTGGTTGATCGATGGGGAAATAAGTTTGAATTGCTGGTTGTTCCGCTGCTTTCTCTGATCGGTTCTATTGCAATTTCTGTGTACCTTATTGTTTCCACGCGGCGAAGGGAGTTCGCGGATTTCTCCGTTCGAATGCGACGGAACTTTCTTGCGTGCTATATTTCTGGCCTTCTTTTATCGACGACCTGTTCAGTGATAACTGCCGTGTGGGTCCAGTTGATTCTTACGCAAAACACTGCAGTTGATGGAGGGGTTGGACTATCGATCCCGTATTCCCTTCCCGGGCTATATGTGATTTTGTGCGCTTTGCCGCCTTTTCATGCGAGCGGCGGGAGCAAAAAGGCAGAGCGCCTGATAACAGTGCTCATTGGCGGCGCGGAGATTGTTCTTTGTGGAATAGTGCTTGAAGGTTCGGCTGCCTCTTATGCGATGATTGGGCTGATGATTCTGTTCTGTGCGTTTGGGATTGTGTCACAGGTTAGGGATAGCCAGTCCTTATGAGTTGAATTACTCGTGCGGACATCTGAGAAGATATGTAGGCGCCCGCTCTCGGGGGCTGGTGCCTGGGCTCGCCCCCACAATTGCCGATGAGACGTGCAATCGCTCCTGAGGCCCTGAGACGGAGGTTGCCAATGAGGGATATCGAGACATCTCGCCTGCTGCTGCGGGCGTGGCGCGTGAACGATGCCGCAGAGGCAGCGTCGGTCTTCCGATACGCGTCAGATCCTTAAGGGCCAGCCCGTGTTGTGCCGAAAAGACCGTGAACCTTTTGTGGGACGCACCGCGCCGTGGTACCATAGCCGAGTTTGTTGTCTTGGTCGGAAACCAAGACGCCTTATGCGCTGATCGGTAACCAGCGCCTGACCAATAAGGAGTCCTACCATGAAGCAGGGTATCCATCCCCAGTATGTCGAGTGCACGGTGACGTGCTCCTGCGGCAACACCTTCAAGACGCACGCTACCGTGTCCGAGATGAAGGTCGAGCTTTGCAACGAGTGCCACCCGTTCTACACCGGCCAGCAGAAGTTCGTCGACACCGGTGGACGCGTCCAGCGCTTCGCCGACAAGTTCGGTGGCGCCGCTGCCGCCCAGCTCAAGAAGGCTGAGGAGGCCAAGGCTGCCAAGGCCGCCAAGGCTGCTGAGGCCGAGGCCGCTCGCAAGGCCGCCGCTGAGGCTAAGGCTGCCGAGAAGGCTAAGCGTGCTGCTAAGTTTGCCGAGGAGGCTGCCAAGCAGGCCGCCGAGGCTCCCGCAGAGGCTCCCGTCGAGGAGGCCGCTGCCGAGGCTGAGACCACCGAGGCTGCTGAGTAAATAGCTCGCCGAGGACACACTCGCATTCATGGCATGAGGGCCGCGCATCCGGTTGGGTGCGCGGCCCTTTTCCTTTATTGGTGCAAACGAACCTGTCTCCATGGCACCAGATTGGTACGAAGGGGACGGATTGGTTTGCGCCAAATGGCAGAGAGACAGCATTTTCCCAGATAAAAGCTGTCAAATTAAACCAGTCCCTTTTCGGCAGGTTGGTCGTAGTTATTACGTGGCGGTCGAGGTCGACCGTATAGGCCGCGCCTTGTTTGGCTAAAGTACAATCATCTGTGTTTAACTCGCCCTAAACCGCACGGCGCGGGCGATGGCCAAAAAGGAAAACCATATGGGATTCATGTCAAAGCTGCTGTCCTTTGGATCCGATAAGGACCTCAAGCGCTACTACAAGATCGTTGACCAGATCAACGGTCTTGAGCCCCAGTTTGAGAAGATGACCGAGGAGGAGCTCCGCGGCCAGACCGACAAGTTCCGTGAGCGCTATGCCAACGGCGAGTCGCTCGACGACATGCTCCCCGAGGCTTTTGCCACCGTGCGCGAGGCTTCCAAGCGCACCATGGGCATGCGTCACTTCGATGTGCAGCTCATCGGCGCCATGGCGCTGCACGAGGGCCACATCGCCGAGATGAAGACCGGCGAAGGCAAGACCCTCGTCTCGACGCTGGCCGGCTATCTCAATGCCATTGCCGGCAAGGGCGTACACGTCGTGACCGTCAACGACTACCTGGCCAAGCGCGACTCCGAGTGGATGGGCCGCATCTACAAGTATCTGGGCATGACCGTCGGCCTGCTGCAGAACAACATGCCGCTCGAGCTTAAGCGCCCGGCTTACCAAGCCGATGTCACCTATGGCACCAACTCCGAGTTCGGCTTCGATTACCTGCGCGACAACATGGTCACCCGCCCCGAGCAGCGCGTACAGCGCGGCCACAACTACGCCATCGTCGACGAGGTCGACTCCATCCTGATCGATGAGGCGCGTACCCCGCTCATCATCTCGGGCGCCGGCACCAAGTCCGCCAGCACCTACAAGGACTTCGCGCGTGCTGTGCGCGGCCTGGAGCGCGGCGAGGACGTGTCCCACGACATGCTCACCGCCACCGAGGACGTCGAGCCCACGGGCGACTACGTCATGGACGAGGCCAAGCACACCATCGCCGCCACCGAGCGCGGTCTTAAGAAGATCGAGCGCCGTCTGGGCATAGAGGACATCTACGCCGACCTTTCGGGCCAGCTGGTCAACCACCTGCAGCAGGCGCTGAAGGCCCAGTACATGTTCCACCGCGATAAGCAGTACGTTGTCACCAACGGCGAGGTCAAGATCGTCGACGAGTTCACCGGTCGCATCATGGAAGGCCGTCGCTACTCCGAGGGTCTGCACCAGGCCATCGAGGCCAAAGAGGGCGTGCTCGTGCGCGAGGAGAACCAGACGCTGGCCACCATCACCCTGCAGAACTACTTCCGTCTGTACGACAAGCTCTCCGGCATGACCGGTACGGCCCTGACCGAGGACGCCGAGTTCCGCGAGATCTACAAGCTACCCGTCGAGGTCATCCCTTCCAACAAGCCCGTTCAGCGTGTTGACCACGAGGACCTGGTGTACCGCACCATCCAGGCCAAGTACAACGCCGTTGCCGACGACGTCGAGCAGCGTCACGCCAAGGGCCAGCCGGTCCTGGTGGGTACCGTCTCCATCGAGAGCTCCGAGAAGCTGTCGGCCGCCCTCACCAAGCGCGGCATCGCGCACGAGGTCCTCAACGCCAAGCACCACGAGCGCGAGGCCCACATCGTCGCCCAGGCCGGACGCTACGGCGCCGTGACCATCGCCACCAACATGGCTGGCCGTGGTACCGACATCCTGCTGGGCGGCAACCCCGACGAGCTGGTGCGTGAGCGCCTCGAGTACGAGGGCCTGACCATGGAGGATGTGACCCCCGAGCAGCTCGAGCAGTTTAACGCCGAGGCCAAGGAGACCTGCAAGGCCGAGCGCGAGCGCGTGCTTGCCGCCGGCGGCCTGACCGTCATCGGCACCGAGCGCCACGAGTCCCGCCGTATCGACAACCAGCTGCGTGGCCGTTCCGGTCGTCAGGGCGATCCGGGCGAGACCCAGTTCTACCTGTCGCTCGAGGACGACCTGATGCGCCTGTTCGGTGGCGACAAGATGGACCGCGTCTCCAAGATGATGGTTACGGCCGACATGGGCGACGATATGCCCATTCAGCACAAGATCATCTCCAAGGCCGTCGAGAGCGCCCAGCACAAGGTCGAGAGCATCAACTTCTCCATGCGTAAGAGCGTCCTTGAGTACGACGACGTCATGAACAAGCAGCGCCAGGTCATCTACGCCGAGCGCAACAAGATTCTGGATGGCAAGGACCTGACCGACCACATCACCGAGGTCATGCACGACACCGTGTACCGCTGCGTGCAGGAGTTCTGCACCAAGGACAGCCACGAAGGCGAGCGCGACCTCGAGGGCCTGCGCAAGTGGGTCGTGGAGCTCACCGGCCATATCGACACGCCCAAGTTCCCCGACGAAGACTTTAAGGCCCTGGCGGCCGATGTCCTGGCCTACGTTGAGAAGTGCTACAACATGAAGGCCGAGCGCTTGGGTGAGGACCTCATGCGCGAGCTCAACACCCAGGTCATGCTGCGCGTCATCGATACCCGCTGGATGAACTACCTGCAGGAGATGGACTACCTCAAGACCGGCATCGGCTTGCGCGGCTTTGGCCAGCGCGACCCGCTGGTCGAGTACAAGACCGAGGCCTACGGCGCGTTCCAGATGCTCGTCGACACCATGTACGAGGATTACCTGCGCACCGTCCTGCGCATTGAGATCAAGGCCGCCCCGCAGGCCGTGGAGCACAAGGAGGACCCCGCGCTCGAGGGCGCACAGTTCTCTGGCCCCGCCGATGTCGATGGCGACAACGGCAACTCGGTGCTGCGCAAGCAGGCACAGGTGCAGGCTCGTACGGCCGTCCAGGGAGGCCCGGCTGCTGTCAACAACGGCGGCAAGGTGACCACCTACCGCAAGTCCGAGAGCGATGACCCTTATGTCAACGTGGGCCGCAACGACCTTTGCCCCTGCGGCAGCGGCAAGAAGTTCAAGTACTGCCACGGCAGGAATCGTTAATGGCCGAGGCTTTAGAGGTAACGCCCGCCGAGCTGGACGCGTTTGCGGACCGGCTCGGCGAGGTCGAGTCGTATCTCCATTTGGCCGAGAAGCGTGCGCGTGTGGCCGAACTCGAGGCCAAAAGCGTGGCCCCCGGCTTTTGGGATGACGCCGACGCCGCCCGCGCCACGATGGAGGAGATCGCCCGCGCCAAGGAGGACATCGCCGCCGTGGACAACGCGCGCGGCGAGCTTTCCGATGCCCGCGCGGCGTTGGAGCTTGCCGAGGAGATGGGTGACGACCCCGATGCCGCCGCCCTGCGCGAGGAGGCTGCCACTACGGCGGAGCGTCTGGCCCGCGCCATCGATGAGCTCGAGCTTTCGAGTTGGTTCACCGGTGAGTTCGATCACGGCGATGCCATTGTGACCATCAAGCCCGGACAGGGTGGCCTGGAGGCGCAGGACTGGACCTTCATGCTCTTTAAGATGTACATGAAGTACTGCCAGCGTCGCGGCTGGAAGGTCACCATCAACGATTGCCCCGCAGCCGAGGTCATCGGCATCGACCGCGCGACCTTTACCGTCGAGGGCAAGGACGCATTTGGCATGCTTCGCGCCGAGGCCGGCGTGCATCGCTTGGTGCGCATTAGCCCTACCGACGACAAGAAGCGTCGCCAGACCACGTTTGCCGGCGTCGAGGTCATCCCCGTGCTGCCCGACGATATCGACATCGAGATCAGCCCCGATGACATCCGTGTGGACGTGTACCACGCGAGCGGCCCGGGCGGCCAGGGTGTCAACACCACCGACTCCGCCGTACGCGTGACGCATTTTCCCAGCGGCATTGTGGTCACCTGCCAAAATGAGCGTAGCCAGATTCAGAACAAGGCCGCGTGCATGCAGATCCTCAAGGCCCGTCTGTATGAGATCGAGCTCGAGAAGCGCGCCGAGGCCCTGGATGAGATCCGCGGGCCCAAGACCACGATTGGTTTTGGCAACCAGATCCGCAGCTACGTGCTCTACCCGTACCAGATGGTCAAGGACCTGCGTACGGGCGTGGAGACCAGCAACGTCGAGGCCGTCCTCGATGATGGCGACCTGGACCCGTTTGTGATCGGCTACCATCGCTGGGCGACCGGCAACGCCGATGCGGAAAGCCAGAGCGCCTAAATCTTTGGGCTGAGGTTTAGGCCGATTCAAGCCCTGCACGGGGGTGGTATTTGCTCTCCGAATCGGTAGAATCGAATACAGCAAGAAGTTCAAAGCGCATCCGACGGGGTGCGCTTTTTTGAGGGAGGCAGCATGGCATATCGTCTGGACATCAAGCGCATTCTTTCGATGAACTTCTTTCACGATCTGCCCAAGATTATGCTGGGCTGCGCTCTGGCCGCTATCGCGACGGACCTGTTTTTGATCCCCAATGGCCTTGCCGCCGGCGGCGTTACGGGTCTCGCCACGATTATTCAGGCGGTCGGCGCCTCGTATGGCATATCGCTTCCCGTCGGTATCCAGACCATCGTGATGAATGCCTTGCTGCTGCTGGTCGTTATGCGCGAGGGTGGCATGTTCTACGTGGTCCAGACGGCGACGGGCTTTGTGCTGCTGGGCTTCTTCACCGACCTGTTTGCTCCGTTTGTGGCGCCGCTGGCACATGCCGACCTGATGCTGCCCGCTATGTGGGGCGGCATTATCACGGGCATCGGCTACGGCATGGTGCTGCGCGCCGGTGCCAACACCGGCGGCTCCGACACGATCGGCCAGATCATCTCGCGCAATACGTCCCTACCGGTGGGCTCCACCGTCATGGCGATCGACGTTGCCGTATGCGCGCTTTCGGCCCCGGTCTTCTCGGTCGAAAACGCGCTGTATGCAGGCCTCTCGATGGTCATTAGCGGCTACGTGATCGATGCCGTGGTCGACGGCGGTAACAGGCGCCGTATGGTACTCATCATCTCGGACAAGTTTCCCGATATCGCGGCCGACATCATGTATGGCCTGGGTCGCGGCTGCACCAAGTTTAAGGCGACCGGCATGTACTCGGGTGCCGAGAAGCCGGTGATCATGGTAATCGTGAGTCGTCGCGAGCTCAACACGCTCAAAACCATTGTGCGTGAGCGCGACCCGCGTGCTATTGTGACGGTCGCCGACGTTACGGAGACCTTCGGTGAGGGCTTCAAGGACATTAACGCGTAGGGCCGACTGCGTTCCATCCAAAAGACGTTCACATTGGTAAACCGTTTCATCAGCGGTTCTGCCTGCTAAATTGCTCAAATAATGATAAATACTCTGGTAAAGCTTCCAGTTTCCAGCATAATGAATGGCGTACGTGCATCGCGGCTGGGTTGGGACGACCTTCTGTGCCGTGCGCATCTTGTCTAAAGAGGATGAAAGGAAGGCACAATGAGCGACGAAGAGCTCAAAAAGGTTGCCAACGAGGTAAGGAAGGGCATCGTCACCGGCGTGCACACTGCCAAGTCCGGCCATCCGGGCGGTTCGCTCGGCGCTGCCGACATCATGACCTATCTGTACTTTGAGGAAATGAACGTCGACCCGGCCGATCCCCGCAAGGCCGACCGCGATCGTTTTGTGCTTTCCAAGGGCCACTGCGCGCCTGGTCTGTACGCCGTGCTCGCCGAGCGCGGGTTCTTTCCCAAGGAGGATCTCGAGACGCTGCGCCACATCGGCAGCCACCTGCAGGGTCACCCCAACATGAACGACACCCCGGGCGTCGA
>CALEDY010000062.1 GCA_937949355.1 uncultured Collinsella sp.
CTTCATACTTGCAATAAGCCTTGCGGGCGATCGCGCGCAGAAGATCGGCTCCGCCCAGGCGTTCCAGTTCGAGAAGTTCGCTTGTGTCGGCCTTTTCAGACATGGACCGCCCCCTGTGTAAAAGCATCAGGCTGATATGTTAAACGATTTCTAAATACCGGGGGCAAACGCTTCGCCTTTGTAGACTCTGACGGCATTGCCTCGCTCCAAGCGATAGAGCCCGGCATGGCGGTTCTTTTCCTCGCTCAGAGCATTACGTCGAGCTTCATTCTGGAGCTTCTTGACTAGCTGCGTCCGTGCCTTTGACTGATTTCGGAAAAAAGACCGCTCGTTCTCAATTCGGACGGAAAACCCTGTTCTTTCGTCAACAGCCCGAACGGCCGTGTTTCGCCGATTGACGTTCTGCCCGCCATGCCCTCCGGATCGGCAGACGAAGTAACGGATGGCTTCCTTCTCATGAAGTGCCTTCTCGACCTCTTCCTGAATGCTGACCGAAATATACCAATTCCGTCTTCCGTGATGCGGCCTGAGCGGACTTTTGCAGGTCCACTGCCACGTTCCCTCCCAATTGAGCGGCCGCACCTGCTCCAGGGCGGCGTCCAAAACGATCACCGCCGACTTCAGACCAACGTCTGCGCGGGTCATCTTGTCTTCGTTCGCGTCGAAACCTGCATCCGAAGCCTCCAGCAGAATCGTTCGACGCACAAATGCGGCAAATAATCTGCACTCTGCCGGTCCTTGGCCGGTTGAAATCTGAACAGCAACTGTCATCTTTTTCGTTCCCGCTTCCCAACGGCTTTATCGGCGCATTGTTTTGTATGTCAACACCGGCCGGAGCCGGGCGACCCGACGGCAAAGGCCTTCAGTTTCCAGAACCTCGACTGTGTCATCGACTGATTTATAGGCCTGCGGCGCCTCTTCATAGATAAGATCGCGGTCTTCACAAATCACCTGGCTTTTGAAGCTCGTCATTTTGAGATTAGCCTCGCGGTAGCGCTTTTCCAGCCGCCCGCGGCAGTCGCTTCTCATCCATTTGCGTCCCGCACCGTGCGCAAGCGAAAAGAGCGCGCGCGGACTGCTCAATGCGGGCGTGGGGCTGACGACGTAGGTCCAGTCCCCTCTCGAGCCGGGAATCACCACGAGGGGATGCTGCATTGATACGCTGCCCTTTCTGTGCATGAGCCTCCCGTTCTCAAACGAAATGAAGTTGTGCGGCACATCGAGCAGTTCCACCCCCTTTGTTCTCAGACTGCTGAGAATCCGATGCGCGATGACTCTGCGGTTCGTTTGAGCAAAAGTCAGGGCGGCGCGGTGAAGACCAACGTACTCAACGGCATCTGCGCTTCTCCAGGCAATGCCGCCGTAGCCGAACCGCTCGGCAAATCTGCGGTAAATGTGCCCGCCGTAGCCGCGGGAGCCAGAATGCACCGTCAGACAGAGCACGCCCTGGGCGAGTCCGAAAGCTTCGGCACCGTCATAGACCGTTTCCACGCATTGAATTTCGGCAAAGTGATTCCCGCCACCAATGGTGCCGAGCGAATCACGGAAGGGGTGACGCTCAAAGGATCTCAAAAGCTCCGGAAAACATGATGTTGCAACCGGATCGTCGAGCCCTGCCAGCCTGCGCGCGGCTTTGGCGCTTCTGAATGAGGCTGCATCGGCGGCAAGTTTCCAGAGGCTCATGCCGCAGCCGATGTCGCTGCCGATCAGTGCCGGATAGAGCACCATGCGTTCCTGTTCGGGATAACTGCGCCAGACGGCACCGATCGGCATGCCTCTTCCAGGATGAAGATCCGGCATGCCGGAGGCAAACTCGATGCCCGACCATTGCGCGGTTTGTTTGAGTTGTTCGATAGCTTTGCCTTCAATCCATGTGTTGGGACTGCTGAAGACGGCATATTTGGGTTCGGTGCTGATTGACATCACGGATTCTCGTTTTTAGGTTCAGGGAATGGGGTGCTGAACCACTGCTGCCAGAAGCTTCCGCTTCCATCTCGCCCTTCGAGGTGCTGGCGGATCCACGAGGCTCGTCGGGCAAGCAGTTCGTTGGAGAGTCCGTGACTTGAAAAATGCGGCATGCTGACAAGCAGACCTTCACACAGCCCGGCTTCATCGAATCCAAGTTCTCGAACTGAAATGTCCAGCTGATCCTCGGAAGCCTCAAGCCAAGAAGAGGGCTTGGGTCCGCAAAGGATGGTTTCGAACTTTTCTCTTTCTCCGTTGGCGATGATGACGATCGGGTGGTTTCTCAATACTTTCTTCAGATGTTCGTGCCAGGCTTCTCGTCGATCGCCCTCTATGCATTTCGGATAGTCAAGTGAGGCATCGTTTTGATCGATCCTGTATTGCCCCACCGAACCGAAGTCGATCCCTTTGTACATGACGCCCAACTGGTCCCAAATACCTTGATTGGGACGTTGAACCGGATAGAGATTGCAGTCGCATCCGATGCCGTCGGCGTAGAAGAGGCGGTGCGCCGCAATAGCCCTCCTGAGGCCCGCATTGCTCGCATCAACATCCGTCTCGCCCAACAGATTGCGGACGAAGGCCGCCAGTTTTCTGGCGTATGGATAGTTGAGCTCGGCAAAGCGTTCATCGTCGGGAAGAAATCCCAGATCGACCGCGCTGCAGACGTCGGTGTCGAGCATCGTATACTTTGAACCATCCTCACGGCATCGACAGCCGCCCGGTTCATAGCCGCAGAACCAGAGCGGAGAGTTCCAATTGCCGCCGCGGCTGCCGCACCGAACGTTTTTCGCAAGCTCACGGAGCGCATGCTGAAGCGTTTCCGCCGACTTTTCACATGGCATCGATCGTTCGGCTTCGTATCGAGCCATGCTTTCGAGCCCCGCAGGCGGAAGAGCGGCAACGCCCTTCCATTTGCTGACGACTTCATCGGGAACGGGCCGCCCCGACCTCATCCAGTCGACGAGAAGAGCAGACATAAGATCCTCAAATCCCCAGTAAGCCTTCACCGGCGTTGTTTTATCATCGTCCCCGAAAGCCTGAACAAGTCTCTCGCGAATATCCGCTTCCAGTCCTGGCGAAAGCCTCACCGTAGCGGGAATGAACGTTTGAACACTCTTCGAATCCGGCATTTTTTTTTGTCTCCATTATCGACCGCCGCTACTTTCATTAGGCACATAACATTCATCTTACTCGTCCTGATGGCCGAAAAGGATGTTAGTCACACCCGTGAGGGCATGCCAATCCGCCAGCACGGCAGCTTCGCAGAATTCTGGCGTGAGCATATACTTCGGTACATATTCAATCTCACCCGCCTGCACGGCAGCTTCGGAGAATTCCGGCGTGAGCATATACTTCGGTACATATTTAATCTCACTGGGTTCATGACGGCAGCACATTCTGCAAAACGCTGGCGTTTTCAGACGATCCGGGACATGCTTCAGAACGCCGCCGGTTCGGCTAAGAACAGCAGTTATGCAGAGATCTTCAGTGCGTTCTTTCTCAGGCACCATGGCCAGAAGATAGCCTGAATTCAATACCGTCTTTTCGTACATGGCCTGATCACGCAGCTCTTCGGGCACAAACTGAATGGATTTCGGCTGATTTAAAACTGCCGCCATACACAGTCCTTTCGTCCGCAGGTGCTCAGGCACATATCTGAGCACAAGCGATGTGCCGTCGCTTCGATCGACTCTTCCGCTTGTGACCGCCTCGAGGCAAAGCTCGAGCGTACAGAATTGTTCAGGAACATAAGCTAGCATCTCCGGCATGGCCGATACGGCTTTGCGACACATTTCCTCATCGATGAGCTCGGGCGGCACAAATCGAAGCGCTTTCGGCGAGCTTTCGACTGTAGCCCTGCAAAGCGCTTCATCGACCATGTCCGTAGGAACAAATGAAAGTGCCCAGCAGTCAGACCTACAGGCCCAGAGCCAGAACTGATATGTTCTCAACTCTTCCGGCACCAGTTCTGCATTGCAGAAACACAAAGGAATACGCATCGCCGCGTTGCACATGACCGAATCGCGATACTTTTGAGGGACTACCTCCAAAAGATGCTGGGCCCAAAAGAGCCTGTAGTGATCCATTTCGCAAGATTCGATCTTTCGTTTCGTCCATTGAGCAGCCATTTCCAAAGCCTGAAGACAGATTTCGTAGGTCTTGAAGGCCTCAGGAACCCAGTGCAAAGCACAAAAATCGTTCTGAAGTGCTGCTTCGCAAAGATCGCGGCTTTTAAGACCGTCAGGGACAAACTCCAAAGCCCGCCCGTCCTGTTCCACTGCACATGCACAAAGCTCTGACGTCCTCAACACCGGCGGGACATAGTCGAGATCTTCCGGCCGCTTTGGTACGGCAATCTCGCACAGCCCCGCCGATCTTAGTGACTCAGGAATCCACTCGAGACCGAAGGCATTGACAATCTGCTCCTCTATAGAGACATTGAAATACGCCTCTGGAATATCACGCAGCACCACCGGCGAAAAATTAGGCTTGCGAATTTGTGCGAGCACATGGCGGTACATTTCGCTCGTACGCGCTGCGGGCAGTATTGATGAAAGTGCCGAAGGCTCTCTTTTCAAAGCCGCCCAGCAAATATCTACGTAAGACGAACGGGTGGCGTCCAGAGCTTTAGCAATTGATAAATCTGGCTTGGGTTGATTTACACTCATCTCAGTTCTTCTTTTAGCAAACGGTTATATGCGTAGAAATCCTCTTTCATCAGGCAACAGAGAATTACCACGCCGCCATAGGAATGCGCTTGGATCGCATCAAGCGCGATTTCGGCGGCCGTCTCTGCCGGAAAGCGGTGAATTCCTCGGCTGATACATGGGAAAGCGATGGACTGAAGGTTTTCCTTTTCGGCAATATCGAGGGCCGACCGATAGGCCGACGCGAGACACTCGGCCTCACCCATTCCGCCGCCGAGCCAAACCGGCCCCACTGCATGAATGATCCTTTTGGCCGAAAGGCCATAAGCATCGGTTGCTTTGGCGGACCCGGGCTCACAGCCGTTGAGCGTCAGGCACTCAAGCAGCAGTTTCCGTCCGGCAGCACGATGAATGGCTCTGTCAACACCGCCTCCGCCCAACAGCGATCGGTTGGCGGAGTTGACGATCGCATCTGCCTTAAGCTTGGTAATGTCTTCCTGAATTAGTATGATTTTCCTCATGCACGCCTCCGTGATCCATGAGCGTAGTATCGGCCTCCATGTGTCATTCATCGGCACATCCGATCCAAAACAAGCTCCGTTCGATCAGAAGGCATCACCCTTCGGTTCTACAATTGATTAACGATTTTCATTTTCCGGAGTTTTCATGCCGCGTTCAGATACTGCCGTGTCCGAGGCCGTCACAATCATTAGGATTCTCAGACTGATCCCGCGACACCGTCGGATTACCGCCCGGGAAATCGCCGCAGGTCTCACCGATTCCGGCATCACGCTTCCCTACCGCCGGCTTCAGCGAATTTTGCAGAACATCTGTGACTGTACGGAACTGAACATTGAATGCGACCGTCGAAGCAAGCCTTTCGGCTATGTCCAGCGAATGCCAGAAAGCGCCCTGCCGGTATCCACCCTCAGTCCTCAGGAAAGTCTGCTTCTTGGCCTTTGCGAGGATCGGCTCAAGTCACAGCTCCCGTCTTCCGTCACTGCTTCACTTGAACCTTTGTTTACCGCTGCGCGGGAAAGTCTTCAGGATGAGAACCGAGAAGGGACCGCTTCCGGACGATCTGCACGTTGGCTGCGCAAAACAGTTCCGGTCCCCGCCTCTCTTCCTTTTGTTTCGGCACGCATCAAGCCAGGCATATACGATGCTGTGAGCGAAGCGCTTTTCCGAGACTCACAACTGAAGCTTGCCTATGTTAATCAGGAAGGTTATCGAACTGAAGGCATTGTGTCTCCGCTCGGTCTTGTTCAGCAGGAATCACGGCTCTATCTCGTCTGCCGATTCGAGGGCTTTGACGACATCCGACATTTGGCTCTGCATCGCCTCAGCACGGCGGAGGTACTGGCGTTTCCAGCCGACCGCCCGAAAGGGTTCGATCTTCGACAATATGTGAGCAATCAGCACTTCAATTTCAGCCGAGGGCAGCGGATACGCCTCGTGATTGAATTTTCGAGTGATGTGATGGCACGGAATCTGACGGAGACGCCGTTCAGCCGGAAGCAGACGCTTGTGCAGCTGGCGGACGGCTTCTGGCATTTGGAAACGGATACGGACGACTCTTTTCTGCTTGACAGTTGGCTTATCACCTGGCATGACCCGGCAGGCATCCGTCTTTGCACGAAAACCCCTTTGGACCGAGACTGAACTCACAGCGTACAGCAGTTCGCGAACGCTGAAAGAACAACGGCCAAAAGGCCGATCCAGTCGACCGCCCCGCCTGAAACGTTGACGATGATGTCGCCATTCCAGACAAAGGCAGTCTGTGCTAGACTGTCAAGCAAGGAAAAAATATGCGCTAACATACCCATTTCCTTTCAATTGACTTAGCCCGGTGCGTCAACACTGGGCTTTGTTGTTTTCAACCCCTTGCAGGGACCTCAATGCGGCAGAGCCGCGATTCCGACGCCGATGTCTCTTTGTCGAGAAAAATCGTGAGACCGGCCGGGTTTTGTATGAGGCGGTTTGGTATGCGTTGGCAAACTCCCTTGCCAAGCTCAATTCTAGCAAGCCAGAAGGAAAGGCTCACGCCTATTAACGACAAAGGCCTTGCTACTTCTTGATAAGCTAGCAAGGCCTTCGTTTGAATCCAGATCGAGTGGCACACCACCGCAAGGTCCCCTAGGCGAGATGGCTATTTGAGCGGTGTGCCGGAAAAATCCCAAGTCGCAAAATCCTGACCGAAATCCTAGTCTTACTTGGCTCGCTTGTGGTCCCTTGGGAATCTAAATTGGGCAAAGTCTGTACGTAGAATTCGTCAGTTCCTGACGCGATAGGGCAAATTTTTATCGAACGGGAACCCAGGCG
>CALEDY010000063.1 GCA_937949355.1 uncultured Collinsella sp.
CTAAAGTACCGTGTGCGTACTTCATTTCCTTTGAGGATTTTCAGTCTGACATGCGCTTTGCCAGCTCGACGTTCTATCATGAAGCATTCCGGAAACTGTTCAAGTTCGCAGAAACTCAGCCCGACGGCAAATGCAGCGTCCCCGTAAACTTCTTGTTTGACGAGTTTGCCAATGTAGGGCCTATCCAGCACTTTGAAACTCTGCTTGAGGCCAGCGCAGAGAAGGGGATTTCGGTACACATGATCCTGAACAATACCCCTCAGTTCTCTATGCTCTATCCAAAGTATTACCTGAGTATCTTGGATCATTGCGCGGCCGTCGTGTCGATGGGCTTGTGTGATATGGATACTGTGCAGCATTTTCAGCATCACACAGAGAAGGGTCTCGTCGATTTCTCTGATAAAAAACCGGTAAGCCGAAAAGCATTGACGCCGGATGAAATCTGCCGTATGAATTTGGGTGATAAGTGCATAATCCTGTTTGGACCAGAAGAAAGTGTTATCGCAAACAAGTTCTTCTTCGCGGCTCACCCCGATGCCAAACACATGAAGTTTACAATGGAGCAGGATTACCAGCCTGCGGAATTGCTGAAAGCGGAATAAGAAGTACAAGAGCTACTCTTTTGTCAGAGTAGCTCTTGTTTTGGTTTACGAAGGTGGTGTAAAAGAGTGAAGATTGAAGTAAAAAAGCTTGATGGTTTTATGAAGTGCATTGCGCCAAATTGCTCTTGCCCAATTGACCATGTGGAGATTTTCGGCAAAGAGGATGCAAAATTAGTCATGCAGGCGACATGTACAGCTGGACACATCAACGAGTACATGTTCGATATGACGGCCAAACGGCTTGCAACATTGCCTCAGACTAAGAAGGCGACACCTCCTGCTGAGAAAACAGATCATGTATCCGATGTATTGGTTCGAGGCGTTCATCATTATAATGGGAAAACAAGCCGGCAGACATTGCTTACATACGTTAAGCAGGGTGATCCTCTTGAAATCGAAAAGGGAAGTTTCAAGAAGGATGGCAGAGATCTGCCATGCTATTTCTTAAGACATGCGCTAGGTATTATTGGTACAGTGTCCAAAAAAGATATTGAACAGTTGGATACTCATGATGGTACACAGCGGCCAATCGCAAAAGTATCAAAAATTCTGAAACAGCGCAAAGACGATGAAACCTCGTACGGTTGTGTCGTCGATCTTTATGTGGAGCCAAGCTCAGAACCAGTAGTATACCTTATACCGGACGGCTATAAGATATATCACCTTAATCCGACTTGCTCTGGTCTGCAAGGAGCAAGAGCAGTTGCATTATATATAGCCGAACAACAAGGGTATCGCCCCTGTAAACGGTGTGCAGAAGGAAAAATCACGGAAAAGGAGAAATAATAATGCCCTCTATTCGCAATAATGAAGCGCAGCAGAAAGCTCTGAATGAGGTTTCTAAGGCGCTGGGAGAACTGAAGTCGCTTGCATACTTTGCACAGGTAGACAACTGGGATGCACCAGTCACTCTGGCGTTTGGTAATGGCGAGACTGCGCACAGCGCTATTCGCGTTGCACTCAACCCGTCTGAGGTTAAGGACGATGCCAAGGATGTTGCGGCGATTATCCGTATTCTCCAGACTCGACGTAATCGAGTGATCAAGGATATCATGCAGAAGACCGAGAAATGGGATATTGAGCTGTCTGAAGCAGAGCAGGCTCTCCTGGAGGGCGCCGCAATCCCCGGCAAGCGTCGTCGCAGAAAGAAGGCTGATGATGAAGCCGGTGCTGAAGAGACGGTAAGTGCGGAAATTGCGGCTGAAGCAGCCGCCGCCGAGGATGAAGGCGTACATGTTCAGTCTGACGCTGGCTTTGAGCCGGTAGCCGATATCCCGTCCAATGAGGAAGATACATCCATGCCGGCCGGCTTTGATGATGCTGACGGTTTCGCAGATGCAGATAACAAAGAAGACGCCGAGCTTAATCAGGCTCTTGGCCAGTATAACCAATTTTAACGGAAAGGGGAGAGCATAAAGATGCCTATCTCTATTGATTTTGAGGCAATAAAGTCAATGCTTACTCACCTGGGCCATCTGCTGTTGGTCAATGACTGGAGTCTGGGTTTTTGCCTGATGGTTGCGGCTTCGGTTTATCGCTTTCTCAAACTGAGTATTCATGTTGCACTGACAATCGTTCTTGTAGGCGTAATAATCTCACTGCTGACACATTTCGGAGTTATTCCGCCGCTGAATGAGATCTTTGCGATGCTGAAGCCTTGAGAGGTGACCTTATGCAGCAAGATATCATTAACACAACTCCTGAACAAATCGAAAAGCCTCAACCCAAGATTCGAAAGAAGTATACATGGGATATGGTCCTTATGATTCTTCTATCGGCAGGAATAATGGTGGCCTCTTGTCTATGGGGACTCTCAATCGCAGGAGACTTCTTTCCAAACCAAGTTGGACTTGTCCATGATGCCCTGACTGTGGTAACAGGACTGGGCATTGGATTGGTTGGCATTATTGCCTGCGTCCTGCTATGGGCTGCCTATGCAATCGTTTTGTGCTTATTGGGGTCGCTGGAGAAATTGCTTTTTCACAGAAGATGAGACATAAGCCGTGAACATCACCCCTAATACCGGGACGGTCACCAGCTATGATGTGTCAATGTCTCAGAGTGAGTAGGTCAGAACATTTTTAAAACGAGAAAAGCTGATGAGTGAAGCTTAATTAACACCGAGCGGGAGTTCACACTTAAATATCCCGCTCGAACCTGAATAAAGAGGGGGGATCACACATGGTCAAATGGAAAAGATCACTGATTGATGGAGCAGTGATGGGTTTCCTCGGATTGGTTCCACATTAAATTTCAAAATATAAGGGTTGCAATTAAAATCAATTAGTGATATAATAACCACATCAGGACAGGATATATTTGCTACCCTATATTTATATATCCCTTTAAGAAAGGAATGAAAAACGTATGAAATTTGGCAAGAAGCGTAACAAACTGATCGCAACTCTGCTTTCCGCTACGGTTGCTGTGTCTATTGTCGGTGGCATGTTCGCTGCCCCCGCAACGAGCAAGTTCAGCGACGTGCCGTCCAACCACTGGGCTACCTCTTACATCAACAAGATGTCCGAAGGCGGTCTTATTAAGGGCTACGGCAATGGTAAGTATGGCCCCGAAGACAAGCTCACGATTGGCCAGATGGCAAAGCTGATTTGTTCTGCAAAGGGCTATGCGGGCAAGAATGCAAACAATACCAAGTATTGGGCTTATGGCGTTGTTGATTACTGCATCAACGATCTGCAGTGTCTGCCGAACCTCGGTGCGATCACTCCCAAGAACTATGATAAGAACTGCTCGCGTGAGCTGGCTTTCTACATGCTGGAGAAGGGCCTCGGCGCCGGTCCGGATGCAGAACTGACCCAGAAGCCGCTGCTGACCGCTGCGGATATCCCGGACTTTGCAAACATCACTTATACCTATGCAGATACCATCCTTCGCGCATATCAGGAAGGCGTTTGCGTCGGCAATGACGCCAAGGGTACCTTCAATCCGAAGGCAGCGCTGAGCCGCGCCCAGGCAGCGACCATGTTTGTTCGTGCCGGCTGGACTAAGGCTGCTGACGTAGCCGAGACGGGTGAGGGTAAGACCAATGCCGAGATTTTCAACGAAATTAAGGCACTGGGCCTCTGGACCGAGAGCAAGGATACGCTGTATGGTGGCCGCATGCTTACGGCAAAAGATCCGAAGTATGGTGGCATCACGGTTACAGAAACAGAGAACGTCCTTTATATCGATATGAAAGAATGGAATTCGGCTGCATGGGGAAGTGATGCTAATAGCTTCAAGGCTGTTGACGGTAGTACAGTGAAAGATCTGTATGATTCCAACGGAAAGATGGTTGTATCCAGTGGCTTCAGCTATGATGCACGTATGTTAGTCAAGCAGATCCTGCAGATTGCATATCCGAACCATCCGGATGAGTCAACAAATGCCTTTAAATCTGCCTTTATGCAGGAAATTTGGGAAACCAATAAATATCCGTCCGCTTTACGCTGGATTGATAACCGCGGCTTCAAGTGCACCTATGGTGAGCATGCATTCCGACTGACAGTTTACGAGCTGAATGATGAGGCTCTTTATAACGAGGTTCGTGCCAACATTCATATCGGTAATAAACGTAAGTTTTCTTCCTATAATGGAAGCATTGCTGACGATATTAAGGCATGGGAACTTACGAAGTGGTAAGTTCATTTTCCTAAAAATAAAAAATAAGAAAAGCGACAGGTATTTACCTGTCGCTTTTCTTATGGAGAAATGGAGGTTATATAA
>CALEDY010000064.1 GCA_937949355.1 uncultured Collinsella sp.
CGTATCGGCATTAGCCGATACGCCCCCGCCCTCGACACGGATAAACTAGCGAATGATTGAAGCCGCTCAGACTGGTTCTGCCCTCTCCCCTACTCCCGCTTAAACAGATCCCTCGTATACACCTTGTCCGCCACGTCCGCGAGCTCGTCGCTCCAGCGGTTAGCGACGATCACGTCGCAGCCGGCCTTGAAGGCCTCCAGGTCGTGGGTCACCTCGGAGCCGAAGAACTCCGGCGCGTCCAGCGTGGGCTCGTAGACCACCACGGGAACTCCCTTGGCCTTCACGCGCTTCATGACGCCCTGGATGGAGCTCGCGCGGAAGTTGTCGGAGATTGACTTCTAGTGGTATACGCTGGCATGCACCTCAGGGCCTTTGATTGCAGCAACCTTATCGGCAGGGCTCGCTTTGGCCAACAACGCGTACTCACCGAGTCTGACATCAAAAGGGGAGTAAAAGGGTGCCGCATAAGCCTCAAGGTCCAACCGCTTTACATCGGAACCCCGCTAGGCGCCTTCGTTGACCACCGACGAGGTCGAACACGCGTTATTCTTGTGCAGTCGACATTACGCGAGAAAGGTTAGCGTTGCGAGAATTCAACCACACTAGGATCGTTTCCTATGACCGCAGTGACTGGGCCGTAGGACTTTTCATAGACCGTTGTCTTTATATCCTGAAGGAGGGGCCTCACAATCAAATCGCAACGATTAACGACGCAATAGAAGCACATCAACTCAAGCTCACATTCGAAACGGTCCCTGAATTGTTCGAGAAAGCTGAAGACATCGATGTTGCAAGCGTTGTTTCTGCGCTCTTCACGAATGCTTGCAAGTATACGAGGGAGACGCTCGCGTCTTCGGGAATCCTTGGTATTTACGAGGAACTCGAGATGCAGTACGCCACTCAGTTCTGGGGCCTGGTGCACGCCTGCGGCGCAGAGAAAATGATCTCCGGCGAGGAAATTGACGAACTTCTCTCGCGGCAAATCGAATGCCTAGCTCCTATCTTGGAGAACGACAAGCTCGTCAAATTATTCGATGCAGAGATAAGAAAATCACTAGTTGACAACCCTTATTATTCCGCTGAGCTGCTCATTCGCGAGTACGCGACGGAATCAAGGAGCCAGAACGCAATCTACCTCCCCAAATGCTTTTCCCAGGGCGACTTCGATTCGATAATGGCAGGCTACCTTGACGACCAGCGCGCCAACCCGAATTATATGGAGGCCCTTTTCAATTGGCCTTCCGGCGCAACAAAATGCAGATTCTCTCCGTCGCCGGACGTCAAAGTGCGCGCAAAGCAGGCCCATGATAAGGCCATGGATGAGCTATTCCGACAAGGCGCTGGACTTGAGTACGGAGCCGGTGTACAAATCGACCCTGAACAGATTGCTTGCAAGGGAATAAAGGTCAACGGCCTAACTTTGACCTATAGCTTTGGCGAAACGTGGCTCGGTAAATACACCGATCACGCAAGCATCATGAACAATTGCAGATACCTACTGGACGTAGTAGACCGAAGCGGTCTCATGACCTCGCCTGCTCACTCCCACGAGGAGAGCGGCCTGCTTGCGACGCTGGGGCCCCACGTGCTGGGGGAATACCGAATGAATACGATCTCCAACACCTGGGAATCTCTCGCCAATGTCGAAGTTGTCGCATACGCGAATTTCCTCGAAAGCCGCGGTACAAGGCTCGAAGATGCACTCGAATGGACGTACAACGTTTATTTTGCAGAGGAGTACTCAATCAATGGTTTCAGCTTGGCGCTGCCGTCAAGCGGAGCTTCGTGGCTCGATAAATGCAAGTCGATAGGGCCAGAGATTGAGCGCGCCGTTAAGTCCTATTCAATATATTCGAGGATTGGAAAAATCGACGGAGACTATTTCCCCTATGAAAGCTTTAAATCTTTTGGAACCCTCAACGCGCTCTCTGAGAAAAAGTACGCAATCGACGGAGCCTGCTTAAACAGATGGGGATTCTATCTGTTCTCCGACCAGAGCATGCTGACATACAGAAGAGGCCATAACGACCGTGCTCGCTGCTTCTTCGATTTAATTTCGAATGCTATGGTCACCTTCGACGATTATGATGATGTATACGCCGAGGTGCTCCAACAATTAGTCGACCGACAACTGGTAAGTGCGAGCGAAGAAACAGGCGCTCTCTCCCCAACCCCTCGATCAATTTGCCTGAAGGCCGTTTGGGATAATGGCGCGATTGCGCTTGGGGGATGCGGAGACGGTGATTTAGCGCTCATCGATGGGCTTGTCTCAGACGAAATGCTGTCGTACTGCGGCAAGCTGTTCGCACCCGACGAGGCAGCATATCTCGATTACATGTTCAACGACGCCTCTTTCCCCAACTCACAGGGTCTCAGGAACAGATACGACCACGCACATTCACCGATCACCGACCCTGATGCGATGAACATTCGATCCGATTACTATCGCATGCTAACCTTGCTCGTCGCGATTACACTCAAGATAAACGATGAGCTGTCGGCCGCAACTGGCCGCGGGTACCTAGAAAACTTCGTAGATTGGCCATATTACGACGAAAGCGTCTTCGGACTCGCAAAGAAGCTGATTGTAAAGAGGCGTGAAACGGTCTGTGATGCTGATCCTGAATAGTTCCAATGACGTGCAGGGAGAACGATCCGCGAGGTAAAGCGCGAGTCGAGGATGGTGCAGGTGTTCCCCTCGACGGCATCGCTGGTGCGCCGGACCGACTCGCTGCAAATCGGGCACCGGGATGCTCAGGAGCGCGTTTAATGGCATTGCCGATCGGGAACGTCTATCTGGGTGAACTGAGGCGCTGATTCGTAATATAGGTGGTGCCGAAAAGGCTTTTGACTCACCCTTAGGGCGCCTTGATAGAATTCAAGCCGTTGCCTTGTGATATGAAGAACAGGCAGCGGCTTGAATAGCGTTTGAAATTAAACAAATGAATGCGATTATTGGCAGCAGAGCGCCTAGTACTTCCTCCACACCATCTTGTCCACGACGCCGGTGTAGCTCTGGATGATCTTGACCACCTTGGTGGAGACGGTCTCGTCGGCGTAGTCGGGAACGGGCGCCTCGGGAAGCGAGCCCTCGGCGTCGAGCTCGACGGCGGTGCGGACGGCCTGCAGCAACCCCTTCTCGGAGATGCCGGCGAGCGTGAAGCAGGCCTTGTCCAGGGCCTCGGGGCGCTCGGTGGAGGTGCGGATGCACACCGCCGGGAACGGGCGGCCGACGCTCGCGAAGAAGCTGGACTCCTCGGGCAGGGTGCCGGAGTCGGAGACCACCGCGAAGGCGTTCATCTGCAGACAGTTGTAGTCGTGGAAGCCCATGGGCTCGTGCATGCGCACGCGCGGGTCCAGCTCGAAGCCGGTGGCCTCCAGGCGCTTGCGGGAGCGCGGGTGGCAGGAGTACAGGATCGGCATGTCGTATTTCTCGGCAAGGGCGTTGATGGCGCTGAACAGGCTCGTGAAGTTGGCCTCGGTGTCGATGTTCTCCTCGCGGTGGGCGGAGAGCAGCATGTAGCGCTTGGGCTCCAGGCCGAGCTCGGAGAGGACGTCCGAGGCCTCGATCTTGCCCAGGTTGGCGCGCAGCACCTCCGCCATGGGAGATCCGGTGACGTAGGTGCGCTCCGGGGCGCAGCCGGTGTCCTTGAGGTAGCGGCGCGCGTGCTCGGAGTAGGCCAGGTTGACGTCGGAGATAACGTCGACGATGCGGCGGTTGGTCTCCTCGGGCAGGCACTCGTCCTTGCAGCGGTTGCCCGCCTCCATGTGGAAGATGGGGATGTGGAGCCTCTTGGCCGCGATGGCGGACAGGCAGCTGTTGGTGTCACCCAGGATAAGAAGCGCGTCGGGCTGCACCTGCACCATAAGCTTATAGCTCGCGGCGATGATGTTGCCGACGGTCTCCCCCAGGTCGGCGCCCACGGCGTCCAGGTAGACGTCCGGGTCGCCCAGCGACAGGTCGCGGAAGAAGATGCCGTTGAGCGTGTAGTCGTAGTTCTGCCCGGTGTGAGCCAGCAGGCAGTCGAAATGGCGGCGGCACTTCTTGATGACCTCGGACAGGCGGATGACCTCGGGGCGGGTGCCCACGATGATCAGCAGCTTCAGGCGGCCGTCGTTAGAAAAATCAACTTTAGAATTATCGTTACTCAACATGAGTGCCCCATTCTTTACAATTTGATATAGCTGATATTTACCGCGAATTCATGCTTTAGCGGTTTTTTGATATCTTGCGATTACGGATAAGCGGTAGATAAATACCGACACCTCGGCAGCACTTGTCGCGAGGCACATTGTATAGACATTAAAATTATCAGTTACAACAAGAATGATAAGTGAAAGCAGCTGGACGCAGAGACCAATAAAATTTGAAAAATTTGCCCTTGATGAAAGGCCTAGGGGGACAAGCACGGGAAAACAAATAACGTACGACGGGAATATCACCATTATTGCTGGAAGTAGACAGCGCACTATCATGCCGGCCTCTACATAGCTTGGTCCAAAAACAAATTCGCAGATTTGATTCGCATAGATATACAGCACTGCAGCCCCTACAACAATAAAAGGAGTTGTAGTAATCAATATTTTCTTAACAAGCCTGAAATCTTTGTTTTTAACCATATACGGATATAGGCTATCCGCAATTGGGGAAACGATCGACTTAGAAACAGACAAGAATTTTTCTGAGGCAGAATAGAATCCAACAACAGGCAAGCCTGCGTAGAACATATTGAGAACAATTGGATTTGCTGTTGAGTATACCGTGGAAGAAATGCGTGAAAAGAAAAACGGTAAAGAGTCCTTCGCAAGTAACTGCACCTCGACAACCGTGGGGCGGTAAAGATGTATGCCAAAGACTCTACGATCATACCTAAGACATACCGCTAACGCCGTAACATTTCCAACTAACAGACAGATCGGAAGCGCTAAAACGTCACTATCTGAATGGAGAAATATAAATGTGCACGCAGTTGCAAAAGCTCGTATCGCTACTGTCCTGAAGGTTATAACTTTCATGCGCTCAAGCCCCCGGTATAAATAATCCGGCAGCATCGCAGCAGCGACATAAGCTAAATAATAGAGTGCGTAGAGTAGAAAGTATCGGCTATGGTATGGAGACGAGCAGCATGCTACTGCCAAACAAGATCCACAGATAATAGCTGAAATGCCTTTTAGTGCGAACACATTGCCATAAAGATGCGAAAGAAATACAGTATCTTCAGCATGCTGTGCAACTTTTGATGTTGCAGATAAAAGAATTCCAAAATCTAGCACAAGCGACATAAACGTCATTACAGAAATAGCGACACCAACGACACCATAAGTTTCCGGTGTAAGCACGCGTGTTTGATATGGAATTGTAATCAGAGCGAGAACTTGAGATGAAAACGTTAAAATATACAGAAATAACGTATTTTTGAGAAGTTGTTTCTTGGAATTATCGATCATGGACCATTGCTTTCAATTTAATGAGACGTCCACGTACTACGTTGGGAACTAAATATTTAACGACTCTTTTCAGTTTCTTTTTAATTGTACGAGAAGGTGTGACATCGGCAGCAACTGACGCGATGCCCGTCTCATGTATCCGCCTGTATACGTTGTCTCTCAAAACAGGTCGAACTACTGGATGTGAAAGCTGAGCATTCAATTGAATTTCCCGTTGATAATCAATAGGAACAAAGGTAAACAGGCTCTCTACCTCTGACCAGAAATTTCTAGCCTTCTCAGTGTTTAAGGAAATTGAAGAGAGCTGAACCCAAGGATAGAACTGTGGGTAGCAATTCGATGACGCGCAGTCGCCAATGGTCACATCACCAACGCGTTCAGAACTGGCGTATTTACACGTATAGCAGCTTTCCCTATTTGCTGACCCCGTAACAAACAGCGCCATATACGGATCGTCAAATTCATCTCGTCCTTTATATCGCAAACCGGGCGCAGTAATATCTACTGAAAAAGTCGTTCTCGCAGAGACGTCTTTCCTTCTGAATGTAATGCTTTGCGCTGGTTTTGCACCAGTAATTGACTCGACATGCTCTTCCCATACCCTCGGAGAAGGTACTCCATGACAAATCAAATCCATCGTAATCAGATTGTCATATGCTTTTCCCAAATATGAAATCAAGCCAGCAACCTGACAAGGACATCCTGAGAATAAGATCCTTCTACCAGATTTAAGACATTTTTCAATTTGACAATATATTCCCTGACAATCGCTTTGAACGTACTTTGATTTCTGAAGAATCGAAATTTCATTTGACTTAGTTATAAGTCGATGATAAACGTGCCCAGTTGAATCAACAGCTGCCCCGACTACGATCCCTCCATGATCGACAACATAGCGTGCGCACGTAGAAAATACACCGCCCGAACTGCTCTCATTTCGCAATTGATGGTCATTGGAAAATGCTGCATACATATTTGAAATTGGGCGCAACGTGCAGCGGTTAACAGCAGGGCATACTCTGAGGCATTTACCACAAGCAAGACACGATGCACCGTTTATCGAGGGATAAACAAAGCCTTCCGCATCTGGGACCATAGATATCGAATCGACAGGACACGCATCGGAACATGCAGCGCAGCCAGTGCATGCTCTACCCACGCATGAAATATCCTGATTACTAGTCATTTAAGGCACCCTTAATCCACGCCATGCATCGAGAGCGCTCCTCGCAAAGGGCTGATTCAGCATAGCTATAGTCTAAATCGATACTAGGAAGCTCGCATGCACTTTCAGCCAACATGCGGTTATCCATTCCAACTAAATTAAGCAAATCAACAATTCGGGCACGATTTCCTCGAATGGGTTCCATGGCGACGAACGGCTTACCCATATTCACTGAAAAGGCCGTTCCGTGAAATGAATCAGTAATAACATATTGTGCGTGATCAATAAGCCAAACAAATTCCTCTGGGGTCATACCCAATAGGAGCCTATCGAAAACCTTGTCCTTAAAGGTATTGTTGCTGATTCGCCAAAGAGGCAGTCCCGAATCTATTGAGAAACGCTTCCAAAGTTCCATTTCTTTATCGGTTCTGCTCGCGAGATTGAAAACCAGAATGTATCGTTCATTCCCTTTGAATCCTTCGGGCTTTTGGGAAAAAGCACGCCAATATTCACGATCGAGAAGTAAAGTCGGATCGAGACACCTAAATACTGGCTTCTCCGTCAACGGCGCGATTTGCTCTACTGCATGAGCTTCTCGCACGCTTATCGCATCGAATTTATTAAGGAACTTTCGAATTTCTTGTTGCTCCATCTCGTTATAGATATGACTACCGAGGCTCGAAGCAAGTGAAAGACGGCGAGTTGCTTTGCCAAATTGAAGAAAAAATGCAGGCTCAATGCCGCCGGTGATAAAAGGATTCCAAACCTGATCGCTGCCGACGATTAGTGCATCAGCTTCAATATCAGCCATTTGAGCACACGAAGTATACATCCGTTCCGTTCGAGGGAGCCTCGAATGGAATTTTTCAAAAGCGCGCGCATGCAGCTTAGCACGCTGGAAAATGATATTTTTGGCCGCTGCTATAAGGCCAGCTTTAATATCACCATCCTTGATGAGCTGGAAAGGGGTCTCATTTCCTTTTCGCTCATGAGGATTAATGAAATTGAGAATCTCCGCCTTGCAGCCAACATTCTTAAGTGCTTCTAGAGTTGCAAATGCTTGCAAACATGCGCCATAGCTCCACGTCATGTGAAAGGTCAGCAGATAGTTGTTATTCGACATCAGATATCCTTTCTAGGGATTAGTTCATGCGAACAGATTGAATAAAGAAGAACAAATGCGTAGACAAGATGTTGATAAGGAAAAAATCCATTTAATAGCAACGGAAATAAAATGAAAACGGAGAGGAGTGCAGCTGCACCTTTATTTAAAGAAGCGAACAACGAATGAAATAAAGTACATAAGCATGCAAGATACAGGCAAAGACCAGTTAGGCCAAATCCATACAGCAACATTACCAAGTCGTCATGAGCCCAAATATAAAGACTGAGCGCACGTTTATTGAGCTCATAGATTGATGAAAAAGCGTTTCCAAAGGCTATGCCCATTGAACCAGAATTAGCCCATGCCAGGATATCTGTGAGCCAAATTTCGTTTCTACCATTAGTAATTGCGGATAGCAGCGAGTCTGCGTATATATTTCCGCTAGCAAACTCAAATTTATTAGCCATACCAGACTTCAGAAATACGGCCTCTCCAAAAATTAAAACTAGGAGTAGCAAGGCAGCTTTAGTCCATTTGTAAGCAAATAGATTTTGAATGAGTAGCAGCAAACAAATAAGAACTGGCACAAGAAACGTTCGGGCGCCAGTCTCCAGCGTCGCATATATGATGACAAGCGAGCACCCGCAATATACAGCCTTAGATCCATTAGTCCGAACGAGAAAAATAATAAGGACAAGCAAAAGAGTACATATAGACGCAAGAGTGTGTTCTGTATTGCATAGTCCCTTAAAGTAGGGGGCTTCTCCCCATGCAACAACATAACCAGTGCCAGTTGCAAGTAGTAAAAGAAGAAACATGGATGAAAAGATTACGACAACTGATATATAAGTTCGATATTGGAGCAATGCCTCGAAAATAGATGTTCGAAACCTAGGCGAACATATAAGGGAGATCATCAACATTGTGCTTGCAAGATACACCAAGTCGTTTAGCTCCTGAGAAGCGCTTATCATAATAAGAGTTGAATGGAGTGACAGAAGAACGAAGCAGAGCAGGCCTAAATAGGACAGATGTGATCTGCGAGTTGAAACCCATTCAAATATAAGTAGAACTACAAGAGCGAATCCAAGAATCTTATTAATAGGTATAGAGCCAAGAGCACCCTGAAGTAAAGTAGTCACAATATACGTTGCAACAATCAATACAATTGGTCTAGCCGCCATCCCTGTTTCGGAGACGATATTTTGATCGGCAGCATATAGGGCCTTTGCCATTGAAATCAAGCTATCAACTCCCTATATAGAGCGAATAGTGTTTGAAGATACGCCTGAAATGAGTAGCATTCACGCACCTTGTTATATATACGGCTTCCTGCAACCGATATCGCTTCTGGATTTGACAGCACATTCACGAGCGTGTTCGCAAGCATTTGAGTGTCCTGGGCATTTACTAGCCAACCTGAGTCTCCATTATCGATAATCTCGGAGATTGACCCGACTGATGATGCGATAGAAGGAATCCCATAAGCTGAAGCCTCAAGAAGCGAAAATGGCATTGCCTCGTGATGAGAAGGCAGTACGTTTAGAAGATATTTCGAAAAGAACTTACGATTGGGATCTACGATGCCGCGATATTTAACACGATGAGAAAGATTTCGTTTTTCAATTTCAACTTGAACCTTGATGTGATCCCTACCGCACAGCTCGAAAATTAGTTCTGGGTCAAGCTTGCCATCGATCAGAACAAGCGCATCCAATAAATCCAAGACGCCCTTGTCCTTAGAGATATTTCCCAGAAATAAAACTCTAGTGCGGCCCGGCGTGTATAAATTCTCATCTGGACAAGAAACGGCATTGGGAAGAATTAATACACGCTCACTTGGATAATCCAATTTTTGGAACAAGGGGTTCAGATATGTTCCTAAGGCGATGATGCGATCTGATTTTAATAGCGACCAATCTATCAGCTTTTTCATATGACTTGAGGACCGAGATCTAATCTTTGCCAAGTCACAGTGAATGTGAAGTACGACAGACTGTCGATATCTTTTAGCTAGGAATATGATAACGCACGACCTGATCACGCTCGCATTATCAGCCATGTGTATATGAACAAGGCCTTCGCCGGTTGAAAAGCGTTTTCGGGCCTTTAAGAGCGCGCTTACAAAACAACGGATCTTTTGAAGGGCATTTCCCTGATTGGTAGTTATTAAATAGCAAAAATCAATTTGCTCGCATCTATCTAGCTCAAAAGAAAGCATGCGCGTTAGCGTACTAATGCCTCCTAAACAGCTCGGATCAACACCAAACATAGTTAAGGTGCCAAGCTCCGTCTTATTCCTGGTCATCAAATCGTCTCCCTATTAGACGTGCGGGAACCCCCCCCCAAATGCAATTTTCTTCATAAGGGCTACGAACGACAAGCGCACCAGCAGCAATTACTGTTCCATCGGGAATATGCACACCTTTTAAAATCGTAACGTTTGCCCCAATCCAAACATCGTTACCAACAACAATGTCTTGGTCATTACTGGGTAATTTTTCAGTTGGCCTTACAGCTCGCATAGGCTTGTCTTTAACATCAGTGCGATGATCACCAGAGATTAGAGTTATATGTGGGCCAAACATAACATCGTTACCGATAATTACTTCTGCGCCCGTTGTCCAAATTCTTGTATCGGGCCCAAATGACACATCATTACCGACTGAAATGTTCTCCAAGCCTTGCAAATCGCAACGCTTTCCAAGCGAGAAACCCTTTCCGCACCGTGCAAAAGACCGTTTAACGAGGGGCTGAACTATAGCTTTACGAGGAAGCGCTTTCACGCTGCGGCCAAAACATAGAAGGGACCGCGAAAAAGAGCCCATGCTGCTAGACCTCCTCGTAGTAGGTATCGGGGCTCCCGGGGTCGAAGGGCTCGTTGGCCCACATGACCGTCACGAGGTCCTCGGTGTCGGACAGGTTGGTGATGGAGTGCGTGTATCCGGGGATCATCTCCACGGTGCGCATGTCCGAGCCGGAGACGACGTACTCGTCGACGGGGAATGGGTTTCCATCGGAGTCCTCCCCCACCTTCCTGAGCTTGATGCTCGCGGTGCCGGAGACCACCAGGAACCTCTCCCACTTGCTCATGTGCCAGTGGTTGCCCTTGGTGATGCCGGGCCTGGACACGTTGATGGAGACCTGGCCGCGCTCGGGCGTACGCAGGAACTCCGTGAACGAGCCGCGCGCGTCCGTGTTGGGCTTAAGGCTATAGGCGAAGTGCCCCGGCTCGTAGTAGGACAGGAACGTGCTCCACAGCTTCTTGGAGAAGGAGCCTTCCGACAGGTCGGGCACCGAGAGCGTCTCGCGGCTGTCGCGGAAACTGTCCAACAGGTAGACGATCTCGCCCAGGGACTTCACGTCGGTTCCGGGGACGTAGCAGAACTCCTCGCCCTCCACGCGCTCCAGCCCGTCGTATCCGCAGCGGTGCTCCTCGCCGAGCAGCGCGCCCAGCATCTCGTCGACCAGGTCGTCGATGTAGAGCAGCTCGAGCTCCACGGAGGGGTCGCTCACGGTGTAGGGGCGGCCGTTGGCGATAGCGTCGCAGAAGGTGGCCACGGCGGAGTTGTAGCGCGGGCGGCACCACTTGCCGTAGAGGTTGGGGAAGCGGTAGATGAGCACCGGCGCACCCGTGCGCTCGGAGTACCCGCGGAACAGGCCCTCCCCCGCGAGCTTCGACTCGCCGTAGGCCGAGCCCTCGAAGCGGCCGGACAGGCTCGCCTGCGCGGAGCTGGAGAGCATGACGGGGCACTTGTTTCCGTGGCGCTCGAGCGTCTCGAGCAGCGTTGAGGCGAAACCGAAGTTGCCCTCCATGAACTCGGACTGGTCCTTGGGGCGGTTGACGCCGGCCAGGTTGAACACGAAGTTGGCGCGGGAGCAGTACTCGTCGAGCTCCTCGGGCGTCGAGTCGACGTCGTACTCCATGACCTCGAGCGGGAGCAGGGCCTGGTATTTGGCGCGGCGGTCCTTGCCGTCCCTTATGTTCTTGAGGGCGCAGCAGAGGTTCCTGCCCACGAAGCCCTTGGCGCCGGTGACGAGGGCGCGCACCCTACTGCACCGCCTCGTGCTCGCGGCCCTCCAGGGCCAGCTGCACGTACTCGGCGGTCTTGATCTTGGCGATGGTGCCCTCCACGTCGAGCCTCTCGGTGTTGTGGGAGGTGTAGGACTCGTCGGCCTGGGTCTCAACCTCGCCGTCGACCACGAACTTGTCATAGTTCAGGTCACGCGAGTCGCAGGCGACGCGGTAGTAGCCGCCCATGTCCTCGGCGCGCAGTCGCTCCTCGCGGGTCATGAGGGTCTCGAAGAGCTTCTCGCCGTGGCGGGTGCCGATCACCTGGGTGCCCACGCGCCCGAAGACCTCCTGGACGGCCTCGGCGAGGTCGCCGATGGTCGACGCCGGCGCCTTCTGGATGAACAGGTCGCCGGGGTTGGCGTGCTCGAAGGCGAACTGCACCAGGTCCACGGCCTCGTCCAGGTTCATGAGGAAGCGGGTCATGTTGGGGTCGGTGACCGTCAGCGGCTCGCCCTTGCGGATGCGGTCGATGAACAGCGGGATGACGGATCCGCGAGAGCACATGACGTTGCCGTAGCGGGTGCAGCAGATGGTGGTGCGGCCGGCGCCGTTGCGGGCGTTGGCGTAGATGATGGACTCCATCATGGCCTTGGACTTGCCCATGGCGTTGATGGGGTAGGCGGCCTTGTCGGTGGACAGGCACACGACGCGGTCGACGCCCTCCTCGATGGCGGCGTGCAGCACGTTGTCCGTGCCGATGACGTTGGTGCGCACGGCCTCCATGGGGAAGAACTCGCAGGAGGGCACCTGCTTGAGGGCGGCGGCGTGGAAGATGTAGTCCACGCCGTGCATGGCGTCGCGCACGCTCTGGGCGTTGCGGACGTCGCCGATGAAGAAGCGAACCTTGGAGGCGAGCTCGGGCGACCTCTCCTGCAGGCGGTGGCGCATGTCGTCCTGCTTCTTCTCGTCGCGCGAGAAGATGCGGATCTCGGCCAGGTCGGTGTTCATGAAGTGCTTGAGCACGGTGTTGCCGAACGAGCCGGTGCCGCCCGTGATCATTAGGGTCTTGTCTTTGAATGCGGTCGTAGGATTCATTTACTTGCCTTCCTTGCGCTTGGCGCCAGTGAATTGATAAAAGAGGAATTTAGTATTAGTAATGAGGTATCGTTTAAAGAGTCGCTTCGGCTCCTGCATCAGGCGGTATAGCCACTCGAGGCTAAGGTTTTGCATCCATATAGGCGCTTCCGGCACCACGCCAGCGAGAACGTTAAATGCGCCGCCGACACCAATCATTAAAGGTTGAGGACCGCCTTTGAGCTCGTACATAAGAACTTCCTGGCGAGGAGCGCCCAGAGCAATCCAGGCAAAATCGGCACCAGAGTCGGCAATACGCTTGGAGAGCTCGCACTTCTCATTTTCTGTCAAAGGCCGGAAAACGGATGGCTCCATGCCTACGATGCTCAAGCCGGGGTAGGTTTTTTGAAGCGATTGCTTTAAAGCGTCGAGGTTCTTCTGCTCGTTTCCGTAGAAATAATGACTCCATCCGTATTGATTGGAAATCCCGAAAATCTCGCGCATCAGGTCCGGACCAGTAACGCGGTCCATTGATTCAATTGATTTAGACCCCACAACTGACAGGGGTTTACCGTCGGGAACGGACATAACCGATTCAGCCTGGCAGGCCCAATAATATGGATCATCGTGGGCCATAACGGACGTGTGAGCATTTGAAACGCATACGTATTCGCCATGGAGCTCATCGATATGTTTAGTGAGAAATTGAATGCAACTAGACATATTTGTCCCGGTAATTGGGACATCAATTACCGGGACGCGATTGAGTTCGGGGTATTTTGAATAACAATCGAGCATTAGCACGCACCCTTGCCGGTGATGACCTCAATCACCGTGAGGACGACAATCTTGAGGTCGGTGACGACGCCGCTGTTGGCGATGTACTCCAGGTCGCGGCGGACCATGCCGTCGAAACCGGTGGAGTTGCGCTCCGTGACCTGCCACCAGCCGGTAATACCCGGCTTCACGGCCAGGCGCTGCAAGTCGTACTCGGTGTACTCCGCGACCTCATTCGGCAACGGCGGGCGCGGGCCGACGACGGACATCTGGCACAGGAA
>CALEDY010000065.1 GCA_937949355.1 uncultured Collinsella sp.
TGCAGGAGCTCTTGGCCGGTGCCGGTCATGGTGATCTTACCGGTCTCGAGCACGTAGCCGCGCGTGGCGATCGAAAGCGCCATCTGCGCGTTCTGCTCGACCAGAAGCACCGTGGTGCCGGCCTTGTGCAGGTCCTCGACAATCTGGAAGATCTGCTCAATCAGAATCGGCGCCAAACCCATGGAGGGCTCATCGAGCATAAGCAGTTTAGGGTTGCTCATAAGGGCGCGGCCCATAACGAGCATCTGCTGCTCGCCGCCCGAAAGGGTGCCGGCAACCTGGCGGCGGCGCTCCTTAAGGCGCGGGAACTGCTCGTAGACGCGTTCAAGGCCCGGAGCCACCGTGGACTTGGGCTGCGTGTAGGCACCCATCTCCAGGTTCTCCTCAACCGTCATCTGCAAAAAGGCGCGACGTCCCTCGGGCACCTGAGCCAAGCCCTTGCTCACCAGCTTGTCGGCGGGCGTATGGGTAATGTCCTCGCCCATAAACTTGATGGAGCCGGTCTTGGAGCGCAGCAGGCCCGAGACAGTCTTAAGCGTGGTGGACTTGCCGGCACCGTTGGCGCCGATCAGGGCCACGATCTCGCCCTCGTTGACGTTAAAGGAGATGTCTTTGATGGCGTGAATGGCGCCGTACCAGACGTTGATGTTGTAGACGGAAAGCATCGGCTCTGCCATTTAGTTCTCCCCCTTATCCTGCTTGCCCAGATACGCCTCGATAACGGCGTCGTTGTTCTGGATCTCCTCGGCCGTGCCCTTGGCGATGACCTTGCCAAAGTTAAGCACGCAGATGCCCTCGCAGATGTTCATGACAAGCGACATGTCGTGCTCGATGAGCATGATGGCGATGCCGAAGGTGTCGCGGATCTTGACGATGTTCTCCATGAGCTCCGCGGTCTCGGACGGGTTCATGCCGGCGGCAGGCTCGTCGAGCAGCAGCAGCTTGGGGTTGGTGGCAAGCGCACGGACAATCTCCAGGCGACGCTGGGCACCGTAAGGCAGCGAGCCGGCCTGCTCGTTTGCCAGGTGCTCCATATCAAAGATGGACAGCAGCTCCATGGCGCGCTCGTGGGCGGCCTTCTCGTGTTTCCAATACGTCGGCAGGCGCAGCACACCCTCAAAACCGGAGTAGCGCTCCTGGTTGTGCAGGCCGACCTTAACGTTGTCCTCCACCGTCATGGTGTTGAACAGGCGAATGTTTTGGAAGGTACGGGCGATGCCCATGCGGTTGACCTGGTAGACGGACTTGCCCGAGGTGTCCTCGCCGTCGAGCAGGATGGTGCCGTGCGTGGGCTGATACACCTTGGTGAGCAGGTTGAAGACCGTGGTCTTGCCGGCGCCGTTAGGGCCGATGAGACCGGCGATCTCGGTCTTGCCGATGGTCAGGCTAAAGTCGTCAACAGCCTTAAGGCCGCCGAACTCAATACCCAGGTGGATACACTCGAGCGCCGGACGCTCGCCCAGGTCGCGGTCGGGAACGATGGCGCCAGAAGGATACGGGACCATCTTGCCCTTGTTGAACTCAAACTTACTGGGCATCGGCTGCCACCTCCTTCTTGGGAACAAGGCGATCCTTAACGCGACCGAAGAACGCCTTGAGCTGCGGGTTGTTGGTAAAAATCATGACCAGAATCAGCACGATGGCGTAGATGAGCATGCGGTAGTCCGAGAACTGGCGGAGCAGCTCGGGGAGCACCGTGAGCAGCGCCGCAGCGATGACGGAGCCGCGCATGTTGCCCAGACCGCCCAGAACCACGAACACCAGGATGAGGATGGACGTGTTGAAGTCGAACTTGGTGGCGGAGAGCTGCGAGAAGTTACCGCCAAAGAGGGCTCCGGCAGCACCGGCGAGGGCAGCGGAAACCACGAAGGCGATCATACGGTACTGGGTGACGGAGATGCCCACGGACTCGGCGGCGATCTTGTTATCGCGCACGGCCATGATGGCGCGACCGGTACGGCTGCGGACCAGGTTGAGCACAATTACGAGCGCGACCATGACCAGGATGGCACCGGCGAGGAAGGTCGAGTACGTCGAGACGCCCGAGGCGCCCTGGGCGCCCTTGATGATGGCGGTGCCGTCCTCGAGCAGGTGCAGGTCGTCGATCGTTGAGTTGCCCGTGATGTTAAAGATCACGTGCAGGCCGCGGGAGTCGACGCCCACGATAAGGCAGGTGACGATCTCTTTGATGATCTCGCCAAAGGCCAAGGTCACGATGGCCAGGTAGTCGCCGCTCAAGCGAAGGACCGGGATGCCGATCAAGAAGCCCAGAATGGCCGCGGCGATGGCGCCGACCACGATGCTGATGATGAGGCGCACAGGATCGGAGGGAACGGCGCTCTCGAGAGCGACCGCGGTGACGATACCCGTGTAGGCGCCGACACTCATAAAGCCCGCGTGGCCCAGAGACAGGTCGCCCGCGATACCGACGACGAGGTTAAGCGAGATGGCCATGACGATGTAGGCCGTGATGGGAACCAGCTGACCGGCGATCATGCGCGGGATCATGTGGTTGGACTGCATAAAGAACACGATGGCAAAGGCCACGATGCACATGGCGTACGTGACAAAGTCGTGACGCGTCTGCTTGTCTTTAAGGAACTTCATAACGCTCACCTACACCTTCTCGGGGACGTACTTGCCCAAGAGGCCGGCAGGCTTGACGAGCAGGACGATGATCAGAACACCAAAGACGATGGAGTTGGCAAGGCTCGTGGAAATGTAGGCCTGCGCCATCGCCTCGATGATGCCGATGAGAATGCCACCGACAAAGGCACCGGGGATGGAGCCGATGCCACCAAAGACGGCGGCGTCGAAGGCCTTGATGCCAGGCATGGCTCCCGTCGTGGGCTGCAGGACCGGCGAATAGGAGCACAGCAGCACACCGGCGATGGCGGCAAGGGCAGAGCCGATGGCGAACGTCATCGAGATGGTGCGGTTGACGTTGATGCCCATGAGCTGAGCGGCGGCCTTATCCTCGGACACGGCGCGCATGGCCTTACCCATCTTGGTCTTGCCCGTAAAGAACACCAAACCGGCCATGATAACCAAGCAGGCGACGATGGTGACGAGCGAGACGGCGCTCACGTTGTACTTGGCCAAGAACTCCGGCACCGGGAAGGTGACGAGCGAAGTAAAGTTCTTGGGCGTGGCGCCCCACAGGAGCTGGGCGGCGTTCTGCAGGAAGTAGGACACGCCGATGGCCGTGATCAGAACGGCCAGCGGGCCCGCCTGACGCAGCGGCTTATAGGCCAGGCCCTCGATGAGAACACCGAGAACCGTGCAGACCGCACAAGAGAGAATTACAGATGCCCAGCCGGGAAGGCCGAGATACGACGTGGCGCAGAACGAGACATAGGCACCAACCATGATGACGTCGCCGTGAGCGAAGTTCAGCATCTTGGCGATACCATAGACCATGGTGTAGCCCAACGCGATGATGGCGTAGACGCTGCCCATGGACAGGCCGTTGACCAGGTATTGGATAAAGACCGTCATGTTCCACATCCCCCTTTCGAATAGGTTTCCAGTTGATGTACGAAACAGGGACGTTACATCGTCCCTAGATACCAAGCAAGCAGGGAAGGCCAAAACCTCCCCTGCTTGGGATCAAAACCGCTCTATGTAAGGCGGCCTATTAGGCCTGTACGTACTTGCCGTCGGTGATGACGTACGCAGTCGGGTCCTTCTGGACCTGGCCCTTGTCATTCCAGGAAAGCTTGCCGGTCAGGCCGTCAACGGTGATCTTGAGCATAGCCTCGGGCAGCTTCTCGGCGACCTCGGTGGGGTCGGCGTCGACGCCCAGGCCGGCCTCCTTCAGGGCCTCGACCACAGCGTGCACGCCGTCGTAGGCGTCGGCGGCAAACTGGTCGGGGGTATCGCCATAAGCGTCCTTATAGGCGTTGACGAAGTCGGCGTTCTTCTCGTCGTCGGCGGAGAACGGCGTCATGAGCAGCACGCCCTCGGCAAGCGAGGTGTCAAAGCCCTCCACAGAGAGCAGGCCGTCCATGCCGTCGCAGCCCATCATCTTGACGTCGTAGCCCATGTCCTTGGCGTTCTTGAGCAGGACGGACGCCGGCGTGTAGTAGATCG
>CALEDY010000066.1 GCA_937949355.1 uncultured Collinsella sp.
GAAGAGGTCAGAAGTTCAAATCTTCTAACGCCCACCAAATGTTCGCAGCTCAGAGACTATGTCTCTGGGCTGTTTTGTTTTATGTCGTCAAATGTGGCACCAGATATTTAACTCAAGATCCGCGTGCGATGATCTTCGCATCCCGTAGGGGCACTGACTGATTGCATACGTCCTGACCGAGCGTGACCGCAACATGTTGGTCAAGCGCAATCTTTTGGATTATTTTGGCGTGAGCGGCTTGGTTTTGGTAGGATTTGTCAACGGCTTGACTAAGGGGGTTTTATAACTGCCATGCAGGTAGCCGTGTTGGTAACGTTTTACCGGCTTGCCAAGAACCCCTCATAATTAATGCGTCTGCAAAATGACTAATTGCTTTGACCTGCTGAAACACTATATGTTGTGTTTGACCTAAAAAAAGAATACAGGATATAGATGCATCTTTGTCGTATGATAGATGGCGGACAGAGAACGAAGACCTTATTCGTCCCATTTGGACACGCCTTTGAGCCGCTTGATCGGCCGCGAGGATTGTCCGCATGAGGACTTATGGTTTATCGAGAACACAGATTGCGCGACGGCGCCGCAAGACAGGGGCAAGCCCTGCCGGGCATCGTTTGGCTCTGAAGCGCAATGAGGCTACGACGCGAAAGAGGCAAGAGGATGAAGATCATCAAGCGCAGCGGCACCGAGGTTGTCTTTGACATCGATAAGATTGTCAATGCCATCCGCGCCGCCAACTTGGAGGTCGAGGAGAGCTCTCGTCTAACCGACCGCCAGGTGGTTTATGCGGCGCAAAACGTCGCCGAGGCATGCGAGAACGCGGGCCACACCGTTTCGGTCGAGGAGATCCAGGATTTGGTCGAGGACGAGATCATGCGTCTCGACTGCTACGAGGTTGCCCGCCACTACATCATCTATCGCTATGTTCAGAGCCTGAAGCGCCAGAAGAACACGACCGATGACAAGATCCTGTCGCTGATCGAGTGCAATAACGAAGAGGTCAAGCAGGAGAACTCCAACAAGAACCCGACCGTCAACTCCGTTCAGCGCGACTATATGGCCGGCGAGATTTCCAAGGACCTGACCCAGCGCGTGCTGCTGCCCCAGGAGATCGTGGACGCCCATAATGAGGGCCTGATTCACTTCCACGATTCGGATTACTTTGCCCAGCACATGCACAACTGCGATCTGGTGAACCTGGAGGACATGCTCCAGAACGGCACCGTTATCTCGGGCACGCTGATTGAGAAGCCGCACAGCTTCTCGACCGCCTGCAATATCGCGACGCAGATCATCGCCCAGGTTGCTTCCTCCCAGTACGGCGGCCAGTCGATTTCGCTGACCCATCTTGCCCCCTTTGTTGAGGTGAGCCGCCAGAAGATTCGCGGCGAGGTTGCCCGCGAGCTCGAGGAGCTCGGTGTTTCGGCATCTGCCGAGAAGGTCCGTGAGGTCGTTGAGGATCGCCTGCGTGACGAGATCCGTCGCGGCGTCCAGACGATTCAGTATCAGGTCGTGACCCTTATGACCACGAATGGCCAGGCGCCGTTCGTGACGGTCTTTATGTATCTTAACGAGGCTCGTACGCCTCAGGAGAAGCACGACCTTGCCATGATCGTGGAGGAGACGCTTCGCCAGCGCTACGAGGGCGTTAAGAATGAGGCCGGCGTGTGGATTACCCCGGCATTCCCCAAGCTTATCTATGTACTCGAGGACGATAACGTTCACGAGGATTCCCCGTACTTCTACCTGACCCAGCTGGCTGCCAAGTGCACCGCCAAGCGCATGGTGCCCGATTACATCTCCGAGAAGAAGATGCGCGAGCTCAAGCTGTCGAAGGGCGAGACCGCCGGCAACGGCGACTGCTACACCTGCATGGGCTGCCGCAGCTTCTTGACGCCCGACCGCTCGGGCAACGGCTTTAACAACGTCGCCAACGCGCTGAACTACGACCCGAGCAAACCCAAGTACTATGGTCGCTTTAACCAGGGCGTCGTGACCATCAACCTGCCCGATGTCGCGCTGAGCTCGCACCAGGATATGGACAAGTTCTGGAAGATCTTCGACGAGCGCCTTGAGCTGTGCCACCGTGCCCTGCTGTGCCGTCATGAGCGCCTGATGGGCACGCTTTCGGATGCCGCGCCGATTCTTTGGCAATACGGTGCCCTGGCGCGTCTGAAGAAGGGCGAGACGATCGACAAGCTGCTCGTGGGCGGATACTCTACGATCAGCCTGGGCTATGCCGGCCTGTATGAGTGCGTCAAGTACATGACGGGTCACAGCCACACCGAGAAGGAGGGCACGCCGTTTGCCATGGCCGTCATGCAGCACATGAACGACAAGTGCGCCGAGTGGAAGGCCGAAAGCGATATCGACTTCTCGCTGTACGGCACCCCGCTTGAGTCGACGACCTACAAGTTTGCCAAGTGCCTGCAGCGCCGTTTTGGCATTATCCCGGGTGTGACGGACAAGGGCTACATTACCAACAGCTATCACGTCCATGTGTCCGAGGAGATCGATGCCTTCGATAAGCTTAAGTTTGAGGGCATGTTTCAGCAGCTTTCGCCGGGCGGTGCTATCTCCTACGTTGAGGTTCCCAACATGCAGGACAACCTCAAGGCTGTCATTCGCGTGATGCAGTACATCTACGACAACATCATGTACGCCGAGCTCAACACCAAGAGCGACTACTGCCAGGTGTGCGGCTACGATGGCGAGATCAAGATTGTCGAGGACGATGGCAAGCTGGTGTGGGAGTGCCCCAATTGCGGCAACCGCGACCAGGAGAAGATGAACGTCGCTCGTCGTACGTGCGGCTACATCGGTACCCAGTTCTGGAACCAGGGTCGAACCGAGGAGATCCGCGACCGCGTGCTGCATCTCTAATAACCATCCCAGGCTGCCCCGTAGCGAGGCCCCGGACCTTTACTCGCTATTTCGGACAGTCCTGGCTCACGACGGAGGCGCCACTGGCGCCTCCTGTTCGTACGGAACTCATATCGAGCAAAGGTCCGGGGCCTCGCTACGGGGCAGCCAAGTTGATGTAGCTGAGATGCAGCATGCGGTCTGCTCACTCCTCGAAGTTCTTAGCGGAAATAATTTGAGCTGCAGCTGCGATTTACTTGCGATGGCGGTTGAGCCGCAACCCAGTTTTTATTGGACCTCGAACCCTATGCTCGATGTTCGCTTCGTTCATTGAGTTACCCTTTGCATGAGGCCGGGACATATCGTCCCGCCCGCAGTTTCGCAGGCCGAAGGCCGAGAATGTTTGAGGACGGGATGATATGTCCCGGCCTCCCAGGAGAGTTACCTATGAACTACGCGAACATTAAGTATTTCGACATTGCTGATGGAGAAGGCGTCCGTACTTCTCTGTTTGTGAGTGGGTGCCGTCGTGGGTGCAAGAATTGTTTTAACTCTGTCGCGTGGGACTTTGCTGCGGGCGAGCCCTTTGATCGCGCCGTCGAGGACAAGATTATCGAGAGCCTCGACCATCCCTTTAACGACGGTCTGACAATTTTGGGCGGCGAGCCCATGGAACCTGAGAACCAGGCGGGACTCGTTGATTTTGTCGAGCGTGTTCGCGCGGCCTATCCATCGGGGTCGGGGAAGACTATTTGGTGCTTCACCGGCGATGTGCTCGAGGAGCTTATGCCGGGCGGTCGTCATCATACCGAGGTGACGGACCGTATCCTGGCCTGCCTCGACATGTTGGTGGACGGCCCGTTTGTTCAGGACCTGTACGATATCTCGTTGCGCTTTAGGGGTTCGAGCAATCAGCGCGTGATCGATATGAACGCTACGCGCGCCCGTGCTGAGCGCGAGGGCGTTGCGCTTTGTGATGCGGTTGAACTTTGGCGTGATGATCCGGTCTATTCGACCCATACTATGTAGCTTGTGGTCGATGCCGGAGGGCGTGGTACCATAGCGCGAACGTGAAATCGGAAAAGTGAGGCCCAGATGGTCGATCAGGAAAAAGTCGAGGCCGCCATTAAGCTGTTGCTTGAGGGCATAGGCGAGGACCCAACTCGTGAGGGCCTGCTGGAGACCCCGGCGCGCGTTGCCCGTATGTATGGTGAGATCGCCGGCGGTATGGACCAGAGTGCCGAGGAACACCTGTCCAAAACCTTTGCCGTCGCTTCGAACGATTTGGTTATCGAGCGCGACATCACGTTCTACTCGCTGTGCGAACATCATCTGCTGCCGTTTTATGGCAAGGCCGCCATTGGTTATATCCCTAACGGTCGGGTGGCTGGGCTTTCCAAGCTCGCCCGCACGGTTGAGGTTTATGCCCGCCGTCTGCAGCTGCAGGAGCAACTGTGCGCACAGGTTGCCGATGCCCTCATGGATTATCTCGCTCCCCAGGGAGCGATTGTGTTGATGGAGGCCGTGCATATGTGCATGACGATGCGTGGCGTGCAAAAGCCCGGCACCAAGACCGTGACGCTTGCTCGCCGCGGCGTCTTTGAGACCGATCCCGCGCTCGAGGAGCGTTTCTTTAGGATGCTGGGCCGCTAACCATGAGAGTCGTCAACGACTTTACATCGAAGACCGATGAGGGGACGTCGCGTCGCGGCTTTATGGCTTCGGGCCTGGCCCCCTTTGGTGCCATGCCTCGCATTGATTACATTTGTGCCAACGGGCTGTTCCGGCGGCACCTGGGCAACATCGTACAGTTGGAATCGGGGCGCATCTTCTGCCGCCACGGTATTGACCATCTGCTCGATGTCGCGCGCATTATGTGGATCAAGAATCTCGAGGAGCAGCTCGAATTTGACCGCGAGGTCATCTACGCCACAGCACTTCTTCACGATATCGGCAAAGATGAACAGTATGAATCGGGTATATCCCATGATGTTGCAAGCGAACGCGTCGCTGATGCGATTCTCGGCGGCATGCCCGATGACGTGGCGTTTGAGCCGGCCGATGCCGCAGCCATTAAGACGGCCATTCTGGGCCATCGAAAGCTGCGCGTGAACAGCCAACCGCTTGAGCGTCTGCTCTATGCAGCCGACAAAGCGTCGCGTGCCTGCTTTGCATGCCCCGCGCGCAACGCTTGCAACTGGAGCGATGATAAAAAGAACCTGTCGATTCGCGTGTAGTTAGTTTGCGCGGTCGGGGTTCTAAACGAAGGAGACGATCGCGTTGAGTAACAAGAAACTGCCCGAGAATGCAACCAAGACCGAAGGCGCCGAGCTCGCCCGCCGTGGAAGGGGCGAAATATCCACCGCAACGGCGGTGCCTCACGTGAGCTATGACGATTTGCGCCATGCCGATCGTATTGTCATTGACGGCCTGGAGGTTTTTGCCAACCATGGCGTGTATCCCGAGGAGAACGCGCTGGGTCAGAAGTTCATCGTTTCTCTGGTGCTCTATGCCGACCTGCGCGCGGCGGGGGAGCACGATAACCTGGACGCCTCGATTGACTACGGCTCGGTGTGCCACGATGTCGATGGCTATCTGCGCGAGCATACGTTTAAGCTCATCGAGGCGGCAGCCGAGGGGACAGCCCAGATGCTGCTGCGCCGTTATCCCTCGCTGCTTGGTGTGCGCATAAAGCTCGATAAGCCGTGGGCTCCTGTTGGCCTGCCCCTGGCAAGCTGCGGCGTCGAGATCGAGCGCGTGCGCTAGTCGACGCTAGAGCTTGTTGAGGGGTGGCTGCTTGAGCCGCTGAGACAGTGCTCTATTGTTGGGACAGTACGTGTCGAGCAGGGCGTGAAAGCGCTGATTGTGGCTCGGCTCGAGCAGATGGACGAGCTCGTGGGCGACAACCATGTCGAGGCATTCGACAGGGTAAGCGGCGAGCTCGCGCGCGATGCGAATGGCGCCGGTTTTGGGCGTGCAGGAGCCCCAACGCGTTTTCATGCTGCGCACGGAGACGCGGGCCACGGTGACGCCCATTGCGATTTCGTACGCGTGCACGATGTCGCGTAGCGCTGCGGTGACCTCGGACGCGTAGAGCTGGTCGATGTGGGCTTGGAGCTCGTCGGACGTTAGGCCGTCGAGGATTGCGCGCCGCTTGGCCTGTGGGCTTTCGTCCGATTCGTCGGTACCCATAAAACTTGCGAAGGTGGCCTGCTTGGGTCGCGGTGCGGGCGATGCAAAGTTGTGATCGAGTGCGTCCTGTACCGTGATGGGCTTGCCCCAAAGTGCAATGATGGACGAGGGGCTGAGCGGCTCTCGCGCTGTCGCCTGACGTTGCTCACGTTGGGCAAGTCGGCTGATAATCCAGGCGCTGTTGCGCTTCACAAACGCTTCGATGCGCTCGCGGCTGGCGCCGAGCGGTGCGCTGGCGTGGACCTCGCCGCTCGATGTGACGCGTAGGTTAAAGTTCTTGACGCGCTTTTTGGTAACGACGACGGGGATGAGCGTTCCATCCGGTCGGGGTACGGAAATCGTAAATTGCTGCGTCAAATGTGATCCTTCAGATTGGGGACGGGCCGGCATGTCGACCGCTCGGCATGCCGGCCCGCTCAAGGGATGCGAAATTAATTGCGCTCTTAATAGCGCTCGAAGAAGGCGAGCGCGTTGTCGCTGCAGAGCTTCTGCATCACGGTCTTGCCAAAGTGCTTGGAGAGCATGTTCTGGAATTCGGGCATCTTGCTGGCATCAGAGAGGAAGTCGGGTACCTTGGCGCCGTCCCAGTCGCCGCCGAGTGCGATGACATCTTCGCCGTCCAGGTCGAGCCAGTGCTCGATATGTGCCGCCAGCTGGTCGAAGGTGACGTCTGCGGCGGTTTCGTCGGTTGCGTCGTTGGAAAGGAACTCGCTGCAGTAGTTGAGGCCGACGATGCCACCCATGTCGCGAATGGTGCGGAACTGGTCGTCGGTAAGGTTGCGTTTGACGCCGCAAACCGCACGGGAGTTGGAGTGGCTGGCGACGAAGGGACGCGTGGCGTGGGCGACAACCTCGTCAAAGCACTCATCGTTGAGGTGGGAGACATCAAGTACCATGCCGGCGTGCTCCATCTGCGTAAGTGCCTCGATGCCGGCGGCGGTGAGACCGGCGTGGGTGTCGTGGCCGCTCGCGAGCGGTCCCTGCGCGTTCCAGCTGAGTGATGACATGAGTACGCCCAGGCTCTTGAGCACCTCGATCAGCGCGGGGTCCTCGGCAAAGAACGTGGCGTTTTCGATGGTGTGGATGCAGGCGACCTTGCCGTCTTTGAGCGCGGGGCGAATGTCTGCGGCGTTGCGTACGTTGACCATGCGGTCGTGGTTGAGCATTGCTTGGCCGCTCATGTGTGCCATGATCTGCGCCTGGAAGCGCGCGGCGTGGGCGGTGGGAATCTCGTCGGGGACAAATGTGGCGAAGCACTGTGCCCACGGCGTGTTGCCGATCTTTGCGAGCGAGATGGCGCAGGCGTTGCCCTCGATGAGGTCGAAATCTTGCGGATGCGTTTCGTCGCCGGGGAAATAACCGTCGGTGCCGGCGGTAAAGCGCAGGTCGAGATCGAGCGTGGCCCAGCCGATGCGGTCGGCGGTGTCGCAGTGTAGGTCAAATACGGGATATGCCATGGTTCCTCCGGTTGCAGCGTTTCTTTGCAAACTGTCCTTGAATTGTATGACTAGGGTATAGTTAGCGCCATATGTTCACGGCGGCCCGCGTTGTGCGCCGCCCTTATCACGGAGGTTACCATGTCCAACCAGGGCAAGAAGGTCAAGACTCATTATCGCGGCACGCTCGACGACGGCACGCAGTTCGATAGCTCCTACGATCGCGGCGAGCCGCTGGAGTTCACCTGCGGCGCCGGCCAGATGATCAAGGGCTTCGACGCCGCCGTGGTCGACATGCAGGTGGGCGAGAAGAAGACCGTGCATATCCCGGCTGCCGATGCCTACGGCGAGCACAACCCCGAGATGGTCCTGACCTTCCCGGCCGAACAGGTTCCCAACATCGAGCAGATCGAGAAGGGCATGAAGCTTTTCCTGTCCACGCCGAGCGGCATGCCCGTCCCCGCCGTGGTCATCGACGTGACGCCCGAGGCCGTGACGCTCGACGCCAACCACGAGTTGGCCGGCAAGGACCTCAACTTTGATATCGAGCTCGTCGAGGTCGAGGGCTAGAGTATGCCTGAACGCTTGGTTTCGACGACATGCTTGGGAAATCTCAACGATCCGTCCTATGAACTCCTGCTTCGCCGGAAGTTGGGCGGCGTCTTTGAAGTTGACGAGCTGCTGCTCGATTGGGACCAGGCCGATGTATGCGCGTTTGTGGGCGTGACGGAGCTGGGGCGCACGATTGATGTTCGGCTGGATGCTACCGACGGCGGTCGTCTTGCCGATGGCGACGTGCTCGCCATTGACCGTTCGGGCATGGTGCCCGTGGCGGTTGTCGTGCGCCTGCGCAGCGCCGAGGTTTATTTGGTCGAAGTTGACCGCATGGACCCGATTGCGCTCGCGCATGCGTGCTGGGAGATCGGCAACATGCATGCGCCGATTTTCCGAGGCGACTCGGACGAGCATACCGTGCGCATGTATACGCCGGTGCAGCCTGTTTTGGGCCGCATGCTCCGGGGTGTCGAGGGTGTTCGGCTCTCGGTGGTTACCCGTGAACTCGATGCGGCCCGGCGCTTTGAGTCGAGTGCGGCGGAGGTCGTCGTGAGCATGGCTCCCGACTTTACCATCGTAAAAAAGACGCGCGGCTAAGCGCGCGTATGTGTAAGACGGGCTTTGAGGGGCGACCAATCAAGGTCCGTCTTGCTGTTGATAGGAGGCTTTGGGGAAAGCATATGGGTCTTGAGGGAATCAAGCTGATTGCATGCGATTTGGATGGCACGCTGTTGCATCCGGGGGAGCGCGAGCCGCGTTCCGAGGCCTTTGAGCTTATCGATGAGCTGCATCGTCGCGGTATCGTGTTTATGCCGGCGAGTGGCCGTCAATATGCGAGCTTGCGCTACCTGTTTGCCCCGGTGGCCGATGAGCTCGCCTATGTATGCGAAAACGGAGCCCTGGTGATGAGCGAGGGGCGTGCCGTTGTCAAGCGTTCCATGGAACGTAGCCTTGCTATGGATATCGCGAACGCCGTGGTTGCGTATCCCCATGCCGACGTGACCCTTTCGTGTGAGGGGCGCCTCTACACCATGAGCGGCAATGACGCGTTTGTTGACCACCTGCGCTATGAGGTCCACTGCGACGCGGCGGTGGTCGACCGTCCCGAGGATATCGACGAGGACGTCATTAAGATTGCCTTCCAGACGCCCGAGGTGGAGCAGTCGGCGGCCTTGGAGTATTTCGAGCGCCTCTTTAGCGACCGAGTCGATGTCATGACATCGGGAACCGAATGGACGGACTTTATCGGTTTCGGTTCGGGAAAGGGCTCCGCGCTTGCCGATTACGGTCGTGCCCTGGGGATTTCGCCCGATGAGATGATGGCGTTTGGCGACAATGAGAACGATCGCGACATGCTCAACGTCGTGGGCCATCCCTATCTGATGGAGAGCTGCAACCCCACCATGCGCGGCATCAACGACCGCGTCCGCTACGCGCGCACGGTCGAAGAGGAACTGCATCGCCTGCTTGCCGAGTAGATATTTGGGACATGCCTAGAAATCTACTTTTTGCTACAGAGTGCGGAAAGGTGGATTTTAAGGCATGTCCCAAACATCTACCGGCAGTCGGGACAGAGACCCTCGAAGATGGTGTAGTGCGACGTGACGTGCCAGCCGATTTGCTCGGACGCCTTGGCGTCGAGCTGGGCATCGAAGGGGAGCGGTACATCGATGACGCGGCTGCACGAGGTGCAGATGATATGCGCATGCGGCTCGATCGTGCGATCGAAGCGGCTGCCGCCCGGCGTCTTGATGGAGAGGATCTCGCCAGCGTCGGCCAAGAGATTGAGATTGCGGTAGACCGTACCACGGCTGATTTTGTCATCCTGCGCGCGCACGACGTTGTAGATTTCGTCGGCGGTGGGATGGTTATAGCTTTGGCGCACGGCGTCGAGAACCAGCTTTCGCTGCCTGGTATTCCTTCTTTGCACCGCCATGCGCCTCGCCTCTTTTCTATCAACGGTCGTAGGTAAATGATACCGTATTTAGCACACAATACTAATAACGAGGAATGAAACCGTCTTCATTGGCAAGTGGGGCTCGGGTCTGGGCGTCTACGAGGCGAAAACGCGTTCCCATGCGCTCGTAGGAGGCATGAAGCGCCTCGAGATGAGATAGGATGTTTGCCGGAGCCCCCTGTATCTCCATCTCGACTGAGCCGTCTTCCATGTTACGCACCCAGCCGGTGAGTGCGCGTGCCTGCGCGAGGTTGGTGTTGGTAAAGCGAAAACCGACGCCCTGGACTTGCCCTTCCCAGCGCAGGAAATAGCGCAGGGGAGCGTCTTGAGTGGCCTCGTCGCTTGCGAGCACAGTAAGCCTGCGGCGCAGCTCGAGCTCGACGTTTGATGGTTTTTGAGGCTCTCGACTGCCGCCGGTGACGCTGGAGAAGAACGTATCGAAGAGGCCCATCGCTATGCCTGCTTGCCTGCGTCGGCCGGGAAGGTTATGCCGGCCTGCTGGCGCACGGCATCCATGATACGCAGCGAGACGAGCGTGACATCGCGGTAGTGGCCAAGCTCGTGGCGTCCCGCCGGGGTCTCCCAAATCTCTTCCTTAACGTTATCGATGCCGTCGATGGCGGTGATAAAGTCCGCGAGCTCGTATTCCATGGTGTTGCTTGACTTGGGAAGGTCGAGCGCGCGTCCGTTGCCGCCTTGCTCGCGCGGCGCCTCGGTCGCCGATCCGCGTACGACATCGCCGCGATAGTCGATACGGACGTTGCGGGGCGTGGACAGATGGTCAATCTGGATAGTGCCACGCTCGCCTTCGATCTGCGAGGGCAGCAGGTCATTCGTAATTTTGGAGTGCGCGAGCTCGACGGAGATACGGCCACCGCCGTAGCTGGCAAGGATGGAACCGCAGCCATCGATGGGGCCGTGCGTGAGCTGTCGCGTGGTGGGGTCGAGCAGAGTAGTCATGCTCGTAAGGCCGGAGGGCATGCCGAAAATCTCGACCATGGGCTCGACGGTGTAGACGCCAATGTCCATGAGGGAACCCGATGCCATATTGCAGTCGAAGATATTGGTGGCGCGTCCCGCGAGAATCTCGTTGTAGCGCGAGGAATATTTGCCAAAGCGCAATGAGGCGCGGCGGATGGGGGCGATCTCGCCCAGGACGTCCTCGATGGCGTGGAAGGCGGGATCGTGGAGGGGACGCATGGCCTCGAGGGCCACGACACCTGCTGCCTCGGCAGCGCGGAAGACTTCCAGCGCCTGCGCTTCGGTGGCGCAGAAGGGCTTCTCGACGATGACGTGCTTGCCACCGGCGATGCAGGCAAGGGCCTGCTCGTAGTGAAGTGCGTTAGGGCTGCCGATATAGACGGCGTCGACGTCGGCGGCTGCCGCAAGCTCATCGAGTGAGGTAAAGTTTCGCTCGCCATCGCGCTCGGCGGTAAAGGCAGCACCGCGATTGGCATCGCGTGAAAGCGTGCCCACAAACACGGCTTGGTCGTTGGCGTTGACGACTTGGATAAAGTCGTCGGTGATCATGGATGTGCCGATGGTCGCGATGCGCAGCATACGTCCCCCTTGCGTTGTTTGGTCTACAGGATGAGTGTAGCGCGTGGGGATATAAAGCTGTACGAAAACGCTATTACAGGTCGCTCTCGTTAAAGCCGGTGTCGATATCGAGGTTGCTGCCGTCGGCCGCCGTGGTGGCGAGCTCATCGCAGCGCTCGTTGAGCTCGTGGCCGGCGTGACCCTTAACCCAGATGAACTCAACCTCGTGCTTGCTTTTGGCGGTGAGTAGGCGCTCCCACAGGTCGCGGTTCTTGACGGGCTGCTTGTTGGCGGTTTTCCACCTGCGCTTTTTCCAGCCGTCGATCCAGTGCTTGTTAAAGGCGTTGACGACGTACTGCGAATCGGAATGGACTTCGACCTCGCAGGGGCGGTTGAGTGCCTCGAGCGCCACGATAACGGCCATGAGCTCCATGCGGTTGTTGGTGGTCTTGGCGTAGCCGCGCGAAAGCTCGGAGGTAAAGGTCTTGCCGGCGGGGTTGGTGTATTTGAGCACGGCGCCGTAGCCGCCGCGTCCCGGATTTGATCGGGCCGAGCCGTCGGTATAGATGATGACCTTCACGGGTTTCCTTTCTTTGAGTGCATTTCATGTGAGTGACCATTGTAGCGCCATGCCCGCCGGGGGCCAGCAATCTACGATTTCTGCCCCGTCTTCCGACTGTTAGCTGGCATGGATGATGCGGTTGAGCTCGTCGAGGTATTGCTGCAAGAGGAGAGAGGGCTTGCGCTCGTCGTGCATGATGTAGCCAACGTGCATCGTTGGGGCGTCTGCTAACGGGATCGATGCCATGCCCCATTGCATTTCATTGGAGAGGACACCGGTCGACAGGGTGTAACCGTTCGACGTGATAAGTAAGTTGGTAAGTGTTCCGCGGTCCGAGATTCGTATGTTGCGGTCGCAAGGGATATAGCTAAAGGGTTCCTCGGCGTAATAGAAGGAGTTTGAGGTTCCCTGCTCAAAGCTGTAGCGCGTATAGGGCGTGAGGTCGGCAAGGGACAGTTGAGGGCGGCGTGCGAGCGGATGGCGTTCGCTGACGAAGACGTGGACCGTCGCGTCGAAGAGGGGATGGAAGCTTGCGCGGGCATCGGCGAAGGCCTTCTGCAAGACACGGGTATTAAAGTCGTCCAGATAGAGGATGCCGATGTCGCTGCGAAACGCGCGCACGTCGTCGATGATCTGCGATGTGGTGGTCTCGCGCATGATGAACTCGAACTTGCTGTCGCGGCAGCGCTCGACTACGTTGACAAAGGCCTCGACCGAAAAGGCGTAGTGCTGGGCGGAAATGGCGAGGCGGGCTTGCGGGGTGCCGCCGTCCTCGTAGCGTGCCTCGAGCATGTCGGCCTGCTCTACGACCTGGCGCGCATAGCCCAAAAGCTCGGTGCCGTCGTTGGTGAGCGTGACGCCGCGGCTGGAGCGCGTAAAGATCTCCAGATGGAGCTCCTGTTCCAGGCTTTTGACGGCGTTTGAGATGTTGGACTGAGCAGTATAGAGGCGTTGAGCTGCGGCGTTGATTGAGCCGGACTCTGCCACGGTGATCAGAAAACGAAGCTGCTGAAGGGTCATCGACGCCATCCTTTCGATAGTTATCTATAAAACAGATAACAAGTTAGCGCTTTTAAGTGATTGACCGAGGGAGACAATGCCCGTACTATTCAAAACACACAAAGGCGGTAGGTTATTAAGCCGACCACGGAATCGGGACGCGAAAGGAGGCCCGCATATGAATTGCTTACCAAGACGAATGCCGGGCTCCTGTTTGCGCCCGTCGGCGTGATCAGGAGACAGCGACTTACTTCTCTCTTTTTACTTACTTTCGTTCGATCAAGGAGATCATCATGAGCCAGTTCATCAACAACCCCGAGCACACCTTTGGTTTCGATACCCTGCAGCTGCACGTTGGCCAGGAGAGCGCCGATCCCGCATCCGACTCCCGTGCCGTGCCTATCTACCAGACCACGAGCTATGTGTTCCGCAACTCCCAGCACGCCGCTGACCGCTTTGGTCTTGCCGACGCCGGTAACATCTACGGCCGTCTGACCAACTCCACCCAGGGCGTCTTCGAGGACCGTATCGCCGCACTCGAGGGTGGCGTGGCAGGTCTTGCCGTCGCCTCCGGTGCTGCTGCCATCACCTATACCCTGCAGGCTCTTGCCCAGGCCGGTGACCACGTGGTGGCTCAGAAGACCATCTACGGTGGCTCCTACAACCTGCTGGAGCATACGCTCTCCCAGTTTGGCGTCGAGACCACGTTTGTCGATGCCCATAACCTGGACGAGGTCGAGGGTGCCATCAAGGACAACACCACGGTCATCTATCTCGAGACGCTCGGCAACCCCAACTCCGACATCCCCAACATCGACGCCATCTCCGAGATAGCCAAGAGGCACGGTCTGCCGGTTGTCGTCGATAACACCTTCGGCACCCCGTATCTGTTCCGTCCGCTGGAGCATGGTGCCAACATCGTCGTCCACTCCGCAACCAAGTTCATCGGCGGCCACGGCACCTCGCTGGGCGGTGTGATCGTCGACGGCGGTAACTTCGATTGGAAGGCGAGCGGAAAGTACGCTCAGATTGCCGAGCCCAACCCCTCCTACCATGGTGTCTCGTTTGCCGAGGCCGCCGGCCCCGCTGCTTTCGCTACCTATGTCCGCGCTATTCTGCTGCGCGACGAGGGCGCCTGCATCAGCCCGTTTAACGCCTGGGTCCTGCTCCAGGGCACCGAGACCCTGTCGCTGCGTGTCGACCGTCATGTCGAGAACACCAAGAAGGTCGTTGAGTTCCTGACCGGTGACAGCCATGTCGCCAAGGTGAACCACCCGAGCCTGCCTGAGCACCCCGATCATGAGCTCTACAAGGAGTACTTCCCCAACGGCGGTGCCTCGATCTTCACGTTCGAGATCAAGGGCGGCCAGGAGGCAGCTTGGAAGTTCATCGATCACCTGCAGGTGTTCTCGCTGCTCGCCAACGTGGCCGACGTCAAGTCGCTTGTCGTGCACCCGGCTACCACCACGCACTCCCAGCTCTCTGCCGAGGAGCTCGCCGAGCAGAACATCACGCCCTCCACGATCCGCCTTTCCATCGGTACCGAGAACGCCGAGGACATCATTTGGGATCTGAAGCAGGCCTTCGCCGCGCTGGACGAGTAAGGCGACTTGTGCAAGGACCCCTTGCGACTCGATAGGTATAACTGCATAAAATGCCTGCTCAAGGCGCCTGTGCGAACAATATTTGCACAGGCGCCTTTTTTGCATAGGGAGCATGCGAAAACAGGGTTTTTGACATGCTTTATGCATTCGAGTTGTGGAAAACTCCTGTTGAGAGGATGTGAGTTTTACGCAATTGACGTGCGCCTTTTGAGAAAAACCGCAGGTCGCGAATTGCTCGGGGTACTATGCAGCGCGATCGAATCACACGCAGCTCAAACGCAGCAAAAACGCACTACGGAGGTTCCAGCTACATGAGGATCGATTCACGAAAACCGAAAGCCGCCGCCCTTTCCGCCGCTCTGACCGTGGTACTTTTGGCGGGCGCCGGCGCAACTGATGCCCATGCGGCAACACTGTCCGATACGGTCGGGTCTGCGCCGTCCGAGGCGACGCTGGTGCAGCCCGTCGACTATCGCGGCGATGGTTATGGCTCCATGCAGGAGTGGAACGCCTCGATGGAGGCAAAGCGCGATTCCCTTGAGATGCGCGCGCAGATCATTATGAACATGTATGGCGACTATGCTACCGATGATGAGCGCGCTGTACTGCAGGGCTGCATCGACGGTGCGGGTAGCCTGTTGACGATGGGGGAGGTCGACGCCAAGTCGACCGAGCTCGACGAGCTTCGCTCCACGCTTGAGGATGCCAAGCGCGAGGCGCTCGAGGCTGCGGCCGCTGAGGCAGAGGCCGCTGAGGCCGCTCAGGCTTCGTATAACAATGCCGGCTACGGCTCGTCTTACGCGTCCGCTGCGTATTACGCGAACGGTTCGGGCCTGACGCGTTCGAGCGGCGTCAATAACTATAACGGCCGCCGCGAGACCTATTACAGCAGTAACGTGCTGTATCACCACCGCACGGGCGAGTGGACGCAGGATTCCGAGGGCTTTTGGCGCGACTCTGACGGCTATTATGTCGTGGCCGCAGGCGATAAGGCCCAGGGCTCCACGTTTACCGGGTCTAAGGGTGAATGCAAGGTCTATGATTCCGGCTGCGCTGCCGGAACCACCGACTACTACACCGGTTGGTAATCTTTCGACATCATAGTTGTTTGGCGGACGGGCGTCTTTACCGAGCTTTTGGGCAACGTAAAGGCGCCCGTTCTATGTGTGCGCTTGAGTTAACAGAGCCCTTACCGTGGCGGTACGCCGCGCAAATGGACGCGGGGCACACTAGTTCATGAGAAATAAGGTCTTTCTCGTGGAGGAAGTGGTCTTGTGAACGCTCGAGATATCGCCGTCGCCGCCGTCGCATTGATGCTTGGTTGCCTTGGTCCTACGGCCGCGCTCGTCGCGGGCATGCAGGGGTCATGCGGGGCTGCTCCTATCGTGGTCGGTGCGCTGATCGCGGCCGCGCTGCTGGGAAGCGCGGGCGTGGTCCTTTGTCGCGATGACGAGGACGAGGCTCCGGAGCCGCAGTTCTAACCGTCGGAACATCGACTGCTGGTTATAGATGAAGATGAAAGCCGCCGTAAGGGGAACGCTCCTTACGGCGGCTTTGCTGTTGAGCCTGTTGACGAGGCGAGTCGGGCGCTACCAGCTCGCCTCGATATCGCGAATACACTGATAGAGCCACTCGTTCTGCGGTGCCTGAATATCGTGCTCGGACGCCAGACGGCAGATGGTGCCCGCGAACTCCTCGACTTCGGTTTTGCGTCGCGCGACGCGGTCTTGTGCCATCGACGGCATGCCGGCGGGGTCGAGCCCCTCGATGAGGTGCACCATCTGCGTCAGGTCTGCTTCGGTCAGCTCAATGCCTTCGGCGTTGGCGACTGCAAGCGTCTCGCGCATGGCGGAAACAAAGCAACGACGCTGCTCGGAGCCCTGCTCCGTGGCGCTTCCGTACGTGCCGCCGTAGGCCATGCAGGTCTGGTTGATGCCGTCGTTGAGCATGAGCTTGGCCCACATGCGGTGTGCGATGTCTGCCTCGACGGTATGGGCGATGCCGCAGCGCGTGTAGAGCTCGTCGATGGCGGCGACGGTCGCGGGATCGGTGCCGGCAGCTGCGCCAAAACGGATCTCGCCCGCATTGGTAAAGGTGAGTGCGCCGTTAAGGAATACGGCGTCCATGCCCTGACAGATTCCGAGGACGGTGTGCTCCCAGCCAAAGCGCTCGGCAATCTTTTGCTCGCTGGTGATGCCGTTGCACAGCGAGGCAATGAGCGTGCTGGGGCCCACGATGCGCTCCATGGTCTTGAGCGCTTGGTCGAGGCCGGTCGTCTTGACCGTGAGGATGACCAGATCGGCGGGCGTTGCCTCGCTGGCGCGGACGGACTTGAGGGTGCAGGGCTTGCCGTTGATGGTAAGCGCGTCGTTTGCGTGACGCTCGAAACGTGCATCGTCCATGACGTATTCGACGGCGTCGTTGCCGAGTGCCTGGGCAATCATGCTGCCGTAGAGCAGGCCGACACCGCCTTTGCCGATAAAGGCAACTTTGTTGATCTGCATGTGAATCATCTCCCCATAAAAAGGCGCCCGCGTAGGGGCGCCTGATGGATTGTAAGCTGCCGGAGCGCCTCGCGCATGCGGGGCGGCGGTTATTTAGAAGAACGGATGCGCTGTGCGCTTATGCCGCGGGGCAGACCGCAAAAACGCGCGCGGGGAATCCGACGCCATCGCGGACCTTGGGGAAGGTGCAGAAGATGACGGCGCCCGTGGCGGGGAGCTCGTCCAGATGGTCCATGACCTCGATCTGATAGCGGTCAACCGAGAGGATGTACTGCTCGCCGGGGTAGGGGTAGGCATCCTCGCGTGTGGTGATGATCGCCGGATCGGTGTCTGCCGGCTCGTGGCCGATGGCGCCGATGTTGCGCTCCTCTACAAGCCATTTGATGGCATCGAGGTCCCAGCCGGGGTAGTGGGGCTGGCCGTCCTCGTCCTTGTTCTCGAGATCGGCCAGCTTGGACCAATCGGAGCGGAAAGCGACAAAGGCGTCCTCGGGGATGCGGTCGTGCTCTTTCTCCCAAGCCTTGAGGTCCTCGACGGTCAGGACGTAGTCGGGATTCGCGGCGCACTCCTCGTGCTTGTCGATCACGCAGAGCGGATGCATAAACTCGATGGGTTCGATTTCGCCGAGAGAGCGGCCGTCAACATGGAAGTGGCGCGGTGCATCGACATGCGTGCCGTACTGCGAGGCGACCGAATATTGAAAGCAGCGCATGGGCGCGAGCATATCCTCGGGCGTGTCGGGCAGGTAGTCGAAAAGTTTAGTGGACTCAAACGGCTTAAAGCCAAACCAGTGCGGGGTGTCGCACGAGAGCGTGTGGGTGAGGTCGACCCAGCGGTAATCGGTGCTTTTGAGCTGGGAGGCGAGGTTCCAAAGGTCGAGCGCGGTCATGGTCGGCTCCTTTCATCGGGCTTTTTGCTGATGTTAAAGCGGTGCCGTGACGGCTCGATTTCTGCTGCGTTACGATACGTTCTCAATTGCGATTCCAAGTTGTTTCGATGACGTGACAGATTTGTTTCGCCTTATCAGGGCTTTGATGGGAGAGGAGGGGCCGTGCAATACCGCGTTGACCCCAAAAGCGGCAACCGTATCTCGGCGCTGGGACTGGGGTGCATGAGGTTTCCCGGTGCGCCGGGGCGCCCCGATGCGAAGACGGCAGACGCCATCATTTCCCGTGCGGTGGAGCAAGGGATTAACTACTTGGACACGGCCTACCTCTATCCCGGCAACGAGGCTTGCGTAGGCGCTTCGCTTGAGCGTCTGGGCCTGCGCGATCGGGTTTTGCTCGCGACCAAGCTGCCTCACGCCTCGTGCAAGTGCGCGGAGGATTTCGACCGCTTCTTTGATGAGCAGCTGCGCCGCCTGCGGACTGACCATATCGACTACTACCTCATGCACAACATCACCTCGCCCGCGCAATGGGAACGCGTGGCGGCACTGGGCATTGAGGACTGGATTGCGCGCCAAAAGGCTGTGGGGCGTATTCGCCAGATCGGTTTTTCGTACCACGGCAGTGCGGCGGATTTCCTCACGATGCTCGATGCCTATGAGTGGGACTTTTGCCAGATTCAGTACAACTACGCCGGAGAGCGCTATCAGGCGGGAACGGCGGGGCTCATGGCAGCCGCCGAGCGCGGGCTTGCGGTATTTGTGATGGAGCCGCTTTTGGGCGGACGCCTGGCAGGCAAGTTGCCGCCGCGGGCGCGCGCCGTGCTTGACGGTGCGCATGACCAACATTTGCATACACCTGCCGCCTGGGGGCTTTCGTGGGTGTGGAACCATCCGCAGGTGACTATGCTGCTTTCGGGTATGACCGATACCGCGCAGGTGGACGAGAATGTGGCGCTGGCTGACCGTGCGCTACCGGACTCGATGACGTCCGGCCAGCTCGATACCATCGCACGCGTACTGACGGAGTTTGAGAAATCGAACCGTGTGCCCTGCACGGGGTGCGGCTACTGCATGCCGTGCCCCAAGGGCATCAACATCCCCGGATGCTTTGCCGCCTACAACGCGAGCTACGCGCATAGCTGGTTTACGGGACTGTCGCAATACTTTACGGCGAGCGCGGTGCGGACGAGCGAGCCCAAGCTCGTGAGCAATTGCATCAAGTGCGGTAAATGCGCACGTCACTGCCCGCAGCACATCGATATCCCCGAGCGTCTCGACGACGTGCGCCGATGCTTCCAGCCTGGCCCCGTAACGGCCGTGCTTAAGGCCTTCAGCAAAACGCGCTCCTGATGCCCTTTTTTAACTTGCGGTGGAATAGTTCCTGTTTGCGGCAGAATAGGGCTTAAACAGGAACTATTTCACCGCAACTGAAGGGGGCTGTCGTGGGCCATCGGGATTCATGTGATGATTTGCGCGAGGTTCGTTGGGGCGTTTTGGGCGCAGGGCGCATTTCGCATCGATTTTCATTGTCGCTCAAGGAGGTGGACGGGGCACGGCTTGTGGCTGCCGCCGGTCGCACTGCTTCGCATGTGGAGGAGTTTTGCAGGGCGTTTTCGATCGATACCGCGCATGGCTATGCCTCGGCCGACGATAACGGATGCGCGGCCTATGACGCGTTGATCGCCGATACCGATGTCGACGCCATTTATTTGGCGCTTCCGCATGGCATGCATGCGCATTGGGTCTGTCGGGCACTGCGCGCGGGAAAGGCCGTGCTGTGCGAAAAGCCGGCCGTTTTGAATGAAGAGGAGGCCCGTGCGATTGCCTCCGTTTCCCGTGAGTGGGGCGTGCCGTTTATGGAGGCGATGAAAAATCGGTTTTGTCCGATGCGTACTCGCGTGAAGGGTTTGCTTGCGTCGGGCGAGCTCGGCCGTATCGTCTCGATCGAAAGCGTGCAAAAACTCGATTATGGTGAGCCCCCTTCGAGTTATCTGCTTGATCCGTTGCAGGGTGGCTGTCTATATGACATGGGCTGCTATGCGGTCGGGTGGTTTGAGGATTTGCTTGCTGGTGTGTGCGATGTTTCGTCTCGCGAAGTTCGCTGGCGTGACGTATCGGGCGGCCGCGTGGATTGGGCCGATGAGGTCCATATGAGCGTCGGCGGTATACCTATTCATATGGTGTGCGACGGCAAAGCAGCATATGAAAGCCGCTTAACGATTACCTGCGAGCGGGGCTCGTTGGAAATCGAGCGTCTCCATCGCCCCGAACTCGCCCATGTGAAGTACTCCGACGGACGAATGCTCGAAATAAATGCCCCGTTTGAGGTCGATGATTTCTACGGCGAAATCCAGCATGCGACTCAGCTCATCCGGGCGGGGAAACTCGAAAGCCCCATCATGCCCCTTGCCGCCACACAGCGCTGTGCGAGCATCATCGATACGATTCGTTTGACGCTCTAGGCTGCGGTGCTGGTGCCCAGGGGCTCGGCGGACCGTGTGATGCCCCTTTTATAACTTGCGGTGGAATACGGTCTGTTTGCGCCAAAATAGGGCACCAATAGACCGTATTTCACCGCAACTGATGAGGGAGAGCTGGAGATGCTGACGATTGGATGCCATCTGTCGACGACGAAGGGCTATCGGGCGATGGGGGAGACGGCGCTATCCATTGGTGCCAACACCTTTGCGTTCTTTACGCGCAACCCGCGCGGTGGCAAGGCGAAAGACCTTGACATGGATGATGTGGCGGCCCTGCGTGAGCTTATGGCGCAAAACAATTTTGGCCCACTCGTGGCGCATGCCCCCTATACCTACAACCCCTGTTCTGCCAAAGAACGGGCGCGCGAGTTTGCCTTGGAGGCAATGGCCGAGGACTTGCAGCGTCTGGAAGCGCTGCCCGGCAACTACTACAACTTCCACCCCGGCGCGCATGTGGGACAGGGGGCCGATGCTGGCATTCAGATGATCGTCGACACCTTGTGTCAAGTGATGTTTGAGGGACAGCAGACGACAGTGCTGCTCGAGACCATGGCGGGCAAGGGCACCGAGGTGGGCCGCAGTTTTGAAGAGCTGGCGCGCATTATCGAGGGTGTTACCGCCAGGCGTCCCGAGCTATCGGATAAGCTGGGCGTGTGTCTGGACACCTGCCATGTGAGCGATGCCGGCTACGACATCATCCATGATCTTGACGGCGTGCTTGACGAATTCGACCGTGTGGTGGGTATCGATCGCTTGCGCGCCGTGCATATCAATGATTCAAAGAACCCCTGTGGTGCCCATAAGGATCGTCATGAGTGTATCGGCAAGGGCTACCTTGGTAGCGAGGAATTTGGCGGCGGTATGCAGGTTATGCAGAATATTGTATCGAATGATCGTTTACGTGCATTGCCATTCATTTTGGAGACGCCGAACGAACTTGCAGGTTATGCGGCAGAAATAGCCTTGTTGAGGGGATTGCAGCAGTAATGACTGTCGCAAAGTGGAGTATTCCATTCACGTTATGGGTTTGTTTCAATCAGTTTTCTCATTGCAGATTCACAATTACGGGTGCATAATAGCCAACAGTTTTTGCAGACCTCTGAATCAAACGGGGTCACCGGAAGGAGACTGATTATGAAGCTCAAGAAGCTTGGCGCATTTGCCGCCACGGGCGCCATGGCGCTTGCCCTTGCACTGACGGGCTGCGGCTCGTCCAACGCTACCTCTGGTTCCGATGCCGGTTCCAGCAGCTCTGATGACGTGAAGGTCGAGAAGGTCGACGGCTCCAAGGAGTATGCACTCGTCAAGGACGGCACGCTTACCGTTGGCACTTCTGCCGAGTATGCGCCGTTTGAGTACAAGGATGACAACGGCGACTACCAGGGCTTTGACCTTGAACTCATCAAGGCTATCGGCGATAAGCTTGGCCTGGATGTCGAGTACGTCAACAACGACTTCGACACGCTGGTCCCGGGCGTTGCTTCGGGCGCCAAGTACGATGTCGCCATTGCTGCCATCACCGACACGCCCGAGCGTGAGAAGGAAGTCGCTTTCTCCGACTCTTACTACATGGACGATCAGGCTATCGTGACCAAGGTCGACAACACCGACATTACGGCCGATAACTACAGTGAGAAGCTCAACAACGCCGACGCCACGATCATTGTCCAGTCTGGTTCCACCGCTGAGGCCTTTGCTCAGGAGAACTTCCCCAAGGCCAAGATCGTCCCCTATAAGGACGCTACCGAGTGCTTCAGCGCCCTGCAGTCCGACAAGGGCGACGCCGTGGTCACCAACCGCTCCGTTGCCAGCCAACTGACCGCCGAGCAGTTCAACACTTGCCAGACCATCAAGCAGATCAGCACCGGCGAGGAGTATGCCATCGCCATCAACCAGGGCAACACCAGGCTCAAGGACGACATCAACCAGGCCATCAAGGACCTGACCGATGACGGTACCGTTGACGCCCTCATGGCTAAGTACAATATCAAGTAAAATAGCTACTTGATTGCGCGCGGGCCCTTTCCGTTTTGGCGGAGAGGGCCTTTGCGTTTCTTGAATGGGCGTCGTTCCGCCCCGTTTTGTCGGCAACTTACACGTTAGGAGCCACCTTGTCTCGATTGAACCAAGGAGCCATGGGCAAAAGCCATCCGCTGCCCTCGATGCTCCAAAAGCTAGCCTGCGCCCTGGCTGTGGCGCTTGCCCTGGTGTGCGCGGGGGCCTGCGTGCCCTCGACTGCCCAGGCGCTTGAGACCGCAAAGATCACCGCCCGGCCCAACACCGGTTCGGGTAGCGATGTGGTCGGTGGCACCGAGACCCGCATCACCTGGGAGGTCCAGGCCGATGCCGACGAGGAGCTGAGCGGCCTTTCGTTAACGTTTGCCGATGGCACGACTTTTGGCGCCGATGACACGCGCCTGACGATGCTCTCGGGCGATGACCTTATGGACCGTACGCCCATGAGGCCCACGTGCAAGGCTGACGGCCAGACGCTCAAGATCGATTTTGGCGAGACGGCGCCCGCCGGCGGCTATTTCCGCGTCGAGGTCTACGGCGTGACCTTCCCCGTCGAGGGCGGCGATGAGGCCTTTAGCGGCACTTATGCCTTGGCCGATGGATCGACCAAGAAGATCTCCAAGATTCCGTCGGTGGAGATCAAGGGCGTGACGGCATTCGATAACTTCCTTGCCGACCTTAAGGAGCAGCCGTGGGTCGAGGCGTGGAACTCCAATATGTTCCTGCGCCTGTTCCTGAACCCGGTTATTTTGGTCCAGAGCCTTCCGATCGTCTTTAAGGGCTTCCTTATGTCGCTCTCGATCGTGCTTGTGGCGTTTCCGCTGGCAATTCCCTTCGGTTTCGCCCTGTCGCTCATGCGCATCTCCAAGTCGCGCATCTTGCGCTGCCTTGCCGGCATCTACGTGAACATCATCCGCGGTACGCCGGCGTTCCTGCAGATCTACATCGCCTTCTTCGGTCTGCCGCTGGCTGGCGTCAAGGTTGACGACTATGTGCTCGGCGTCATCGTCATGGCCATGAACTCGTCTGCGTACCTGTGCGAGATCTTCCGTGCCGGTATCCAGTCGATTCCCAAGGGCCAAAATGAGGCTGCCCGCTCGCTGGGCATGAACGCCTTCCAGACGCTGCTCTACGTCATGATTCCGCAGACGTTCCGCAATGTCTTGCCTACGCTGACCAGTGAGTTCATCCTGCTTTACAAGGACACGTCGCTGCTCGCGGCCGTGGGCGTGGTCGAGATCGTCATGAACGCCCGCACCATCGTGGCCACGACGGGCTCCATCACACCGTATGTGGTTGCTGCCCTGTTCTATCTGGTCATCACCCTGCCGCTTGCCCGCTTGGTGAGCGGTCTTGAGGCGAGGCTTTTGGGCACGGCCGAAACCAAGAAGAAGCGTCCCACCAAGAGCGCCGGACAGGTTGTCGCGACGCCCGCCGATCACATCGCCGGTCTGTAAGGAGGTCCTATCATGAGCGAAACCAATAACTCGAACGAGGTCGTCGTCAGCATCAAGAACCTCCAGAAAGCCTTTGGCGATAACGTGGTCCTGCGCGATATCGATCTGGACGTGCACAAGGGCGAGGTCGTCGTAGTCCTGGGCCCCTCGGGCTCGGGCAAATCGACGATGCTTCGCTGCATCAACCGTCTGGAGCACCCCACGAGCGGCTCGATTGTCGTTGAGGGCGTAGATGTGTGCGCCAAGGGCGTCGACCTTAACAAGGTGCGCACGCACCTGGGCATGGTGTTCCAGCAGTTCAATCTGTTCCCGCACCTGTCGGTCAAGAAGAACGTCATGCTCGCTCAGCAAAAGGTGCTTAAGCGCAGCAAGGAGGAGGCCGAGAGGATTGCCGTCGAGGAGCTGACCAAGGTCGGTCTTGCCGAGCGTATCGACTTTATGCCGAGCCAGCTCTCGGGCGGCCAGCAGCAGCGCGTGGCCATCGCCCGTGCCCTGTCGATGAACCCGCACGTCATGCTCTTTGACGAGGCCACGTCGGCGCTCGATCCCGAGCTCGTTCGCGATGTCTTGGGCGTTATGCGCGACCTCGCGCGCTACGGTATGACCATGATCGTCGTGACGCACGAGATGGGCTTTGCCCGCGACGTCGCCGACCGCGTCGTCTTTATGGACGGCGGCGTTATCGTGGAAGAGGGCACGCCGAGCGAGGTCTTCGACCATCCCAAGAGTGAGCGCACCAAGGCGTTCTTGGGCAACATCTCGTAGCTGGTTGACAGAACTACCGTTACAAAGAGCGGGGCTGGACGTGAATCCAGCCCCGCTCTTTTGTAGGGATGAGGATGCGCTTTGATGCGGGCCTTATTTGCTGGAGGCCCTTGGTGTCATTACACCAGCTCGGCTCCCAGGGCCTTGCAGGCGGTCTCGCCCTCATCGTCGGGCGCGTCGTAGCAGATGGCGGAGTCTACGACATTGACGCCGGCCTCGTCGGCGTCGGCCTTCCAGTTGTCCATCCATTCGCCCTCGGCCCACGAATAGGAGCCAAAGAGGACGACCTTCTTGTCGCCGAGAGTCTCCTTGACTTCGTCCCACATGGGCTGGAACTCGTCATACTCGAGCTCCTCGGAGCCCATGGCGGGGCAGCCGAAAGCGAAAGCATCGTAGCTGGCTGCCTTATCTGCGGAGAAGTCGGCGCAGGGGATGATCTCGGCCTCGGCGCCGGCGGACGTGGCGCCCTCGGCGACGAGATTTGCCATGGCCTCGGTGTTGCCCGTGCCACTCCAATAGACGACGGCGATCTTGCTCATGTTTTGTCCTTTCGGTTGTGCGGCGCGCGGCCGCGGCTTGTATGTTCTATCGGGTTGCCTGGGCAAGTTGCGCCAAGCTGCAGCCCTGCTGATAGATAAAGGTGAGGTATTGGGTGCAGGCGCGGTAGTCATCAAATGTCGCAAGCGCCTGCTCGACATTCGTGTAGACCTTCCAGGCCCCAAAGACCTTGCAGTTCTCGCCGCGCTGGGCGATAAACTCGTGCACGTCGTCGTAGGGGTATCCCAGGAAATAGCCTATTTCGTGCGGAAACTCGCAGACACAGTCGTTGCTGCAGCTGGCTTGCTGGGCCAGCGCGCATCGAGTCTGGCCACAAGCGCATTCCGCGGCGTTATTGCTCGCGAGCGTGATGCGTGATGCCAGATGCACGAGGCATGTCGAGAGGTCGCCCGCGTCGTAGCCTTCCGAGGCAAGCGCCGTCTGGGCGCGCGGGTCTGTGAGGTAGGCGGCGAGGCTTTTGGGCCGGTATACGTACACGAGCGCTCCGCAGGGCCGCCAGACCAAAACGCTCAGGTGGATGCCGAGTGGGTCAAGCTCGCGATTGCACTGGGCGATAACGTTGAGTAGGCGCGCTCGGCGTTCTGCGATTGGCTCGGTTACTGCCGAGCCGTCCTGGTTGGCATAAGTGCCTGGATAGGTAAAGAGCGATGCCGGCTTGATGCCCGCGAGCGTGGGGGAGCAGTTGCGCACGACTGCCGCCTGAAACGTGGGGATGTCTATGGTTCGAGTCACGATGCTCCTTACGGATCCAAAACTGTTAGCCTAGGAAAACTTATACACGAAAGTAAGCCATGGTCAACAAAAAAGTTTGAGTAGGGAAACTAATTGATCGAACCGACACGATATTGCGCTAAGATGGGGACACCCCATGGGGGTATCCAGATAAGACTACTTGGAAAGGGGAACGCATGAGCGACTTGCTCAATCCTGCGAATCTCATCGTGTTGGCTGTGATTGCGCTTGGCATGTTCTTTGGCTTGCGCCGTATTGCCGCTTCGACGCGTGGAAAGAGCTGCTGTAGCGATGGCGCGTGCGGCAAGAAGGCCAAAAAGGTCGTTGTGGCGGATACAGATGCGTCGCACTATCCCTATAGCGATGAGCTGCTCATCGGCGGCATGAGCTGTGACGGCTGCGCTCAGAACGTGGCCAATGCGCTGAATGCGCTGGACGGCGTGTGGGCAACGGTGGCATATGCGGACCACACGGCACGCGTGCGCGCTAAGCAGCCGATCGATCGCGGCGTCCTCGAGGCGGCCGTGAAGGACGCGGGCTATTACGTTATGAAACTGTAGGCGTTGGCCTCTCCTGTAGGTATCGGCCTCCTGCCCATTGCGGCTATCGGCATTCAAAAATTTGCGCAAAAAATAACCTACAGATGCGGTAAAAGTGGAGTTTGGTGACGGTTTGCGCGGAATTCGCTACCAATCGAGCGTCCATTAACCCGTCCAAAAAATTACAGGTGTATATTTATACGTTGATTATTGCTGTGCTCAGATTGCAATTAACCGTGGACAGAAATGAAGAATGCTAAAACTGGGCTTTAGGACAGGGGAGGTTATAGCCTTATGAGACGAGTGGGGACACTTGGCTTGGTGGCAGCGCTTGCCGCTATCTTGGCATCACCGCTGCCGGCGCATGCCGAAGACACTTCGGGTGCCGTTACCTACAATGCGGGAAATGGGTATTCCTTTGAGAAGCTCTCGCATCCTACGGTGGGAACGTCGCAGCCGGATGGAATCGTTGACTACCAGGGTGACGGTGCCGTTGCCGTTCCGGGCGCCGATGGCAACACGGCCAACAACGAAGGCGATCGCGGCCAGAGCTACACTTGGGCGGCTGCGAGCTATGGTGACTGGCTTTATGTGGGCACCTGCTATGCGGCGATGGGCAACACGCTAACGCTCATGGACAGCACGCTGGGCGATTCCTTTGATGCCGAGACCATGCGCTTGACGCTGGAGGCCATGTTTAACGGCACGTTCTTCTACGGACAGCAGAAGGAGGACGGCACGGCAGACAAGGACAGCGGCGGCATCCTGGTCAAGATCAACACCAAGACTGGTGAGACCAAGCTGCTGCTCTCTGAATCACTCAACGGTGTCGGTCCTTTGTTCCGTAATGCCGTGAGCTACAAGGGCAAACTCTATTTCTGCGGTAGCGTTAGGACCAATGGCGGCAAGAGCGGTCTGCCTTCTGTATACGAGATCGATCCTAAGACGGATGAGTACAAGGTCGTCTATCAGGGTCTTTCGAGCATGCAGGATTACGGTGCTGCCTACAAGCAGGGCATCTCCACCGGCATCCGCGGCATGTGCGTCCATGATGGCCAGCTTGTCATCAGCAACGTGGGTAAAGACGCAGCCGGTTTGTTTGTGTCGACGATTCTGACGTCGTCTGACCCCTCGAAGGGCCAGGGGAGCTTCACCGAGATCGCCAACTCGGACACGCTGTTTAACTATCCTGCGATTCGCTACGAGGACAGCATCTACGGCGGTGCCATTTGGGATATGGTTTCGTACAACGATCACCTGTATGCCACCATTTGCACCGGTACACCCGAAAATGCCCCCGATGACAATTCCATGCAGTCGTTTGCCATGGTCCGTGGCGACAAGAACGCAGACGGTAGCTATACGTGGACTCCGATTGTCGGCGACCAGGAGGCGGACGGTGCAAAGTATTGCTTTGGCATCGATCCTGCCCGTACCCGTTCTGGTGCTGCCAACCTCATCGTCTACAACGACTACCTCTATATCGGTGAATATAACGACGAGGAGATCGCCCTCGAGCGTATTCTCTTTAATAAGTCCGATTCTGACGAGAGCGGCAAGAGCAGCATGGGCGGCGTTGACTGCTCGTTTGTGAATGCCAATCTTGAGCAGTCGGTCAACATCTATCGCATGGACAAGGACGAGAACATGGAGCTCGTCGTTGGCGATCGCACCGACATGTTCCCCGAGGGCGGTATTTCCGGCCTTACTTCGGGCTTTGGCCGAAACGAGAACCAGTACATTTGGCGCATGCAGAAGTTCGACGGCAAGCTGTATATCGGTACCTTTGATACCGCGAGCCTGCTTGAGCCGATCGGCCAGTTCTCCAATGGCGACATTATCGATATGACGCCCGAGGAGTGGGATTCTCAGGTTCAGCGTCTCAAGGACCTGCTCAATCACCTGCTCGACAAGAATTCGCCCGATGACCCCATCGTTCCCGTGAACACGCTTGCGGACGATGATTCAAACGAGGCCGTCGAGGTCGATGACGAGAAGGCTGAGGTCGTTGAGGGCTTTGGCGACCTGAGCGATGCTCTGGAGGATGCTACGGGCGATCTTTGCGATCAGGCTGCGACGATGTCCGAAGAAGTCGAGGACGACGCCGCTTATGTCCAGAAGATCGATAGCGAGATCGCGTACTTCAAGTCCTTTGCCGATCAGTATCAGGATATGCTCGATAGCTATGAGAGCCTGAAGCAGCAGTATGAGGATGCCTATGGCACCGAGCTGCCGGGCGATATTCAGGATGCATTCGATAAGCTGCTGAGCGAGGAGAATCTCAAGAAGCTGCAGAGCGTCCTTACGTGCATGTACTACCTGCACGATGCCGAGCGCGGCTTTGATATGTATGTGACTGAGGACGGCGTGAACTTTACGACGCTGACGACCAACGGCTTTAACGATCCGTATAACCATGGTCTGCGCACCTTCGCGGTGACCAACCAGGGTCTGTGCCTTGGTACCGCCAACCCGTTCTATGGCTGCCAGGTTTGGATCCAGCGCAAGGAGAATTCGGAGAATCCGGTCGATCCCGGCACTCCGGATCCGACGGAGCCCACGGATCCCTCGCAGCCGGGTGGCGGCGATCAGCCTGGCGGCAGCCAGACGGGCGGTAACGACCAGTCGAGCAGCACCACGACTACCGTCACGACGGCCACTAAGAAGACTCCGAAGGACGGCTCGCTGCCCCACGCTGGCGACTCGACCCTCACGCTGGTCTTGGGGTTGCTAGTTGCAGCTGCCGCAGTGCTTGGTATTGCCTTTGCCCTGCGCAAACGTTCTCGCCACTAGGCTCGGCCGCGCAGCTCGATGTCTTGGATGTCGTCGAAATCGATGACAATATCTCTGAGCTTGAGCAGCTTGAAAGCGGGGAGTACCTCGTCGAGAATGCCGGTGCGGCTACGATAGCCGTACGTATCGTAATAGGTGACACGAAGTAGGTCGCCGCGTTTGAGGCCCTCGAGCTTTTTCGAAAGCTCGAGGGCCTTTTCTTCTGTAAGTTCACACTTGGGTTCGACGGTTATCTCCTGCTTGCGTACGAGTTCGTAGTATCCCGTGAGGGCGGCAAAGGGCATAAACTGCGCGGCGCGGTTGGCACGCACGGCGCCGTTGGCAGTGAGGTTGGGGTCGGCGGCACGGCGCCTTCCCTCGGGGTCCGCCAAGCGCTCGAAGGCGGTCGGTGGCCTCATGGGCTGCTGTTTTGGTTTAGGCACGATGTCCTCCAACCTGATCGTTGCGTTCGCGCGCGGTGGCGCCGGCGGTAAAGCTTAATCCCTTGACCAGGGCGTTCTTGCCGTATTTGCCTTTAACGGCCAACACGGCGCGCGCCAGGTCGCGCTCGCGCTCATCGGCCTCGACATCGCTAAACAGATCGATGGTGGCGAACTCCTCGGGCATGAGGTTGCCAAAGCCAAGATTGATGCGCTTGACCGGTCGCTTGGGGTCGACCGTTTGTGCCCAGAGGTCATCGAAATACCCCATGATCTTCTTAAACGAATTGGTGCGTTCGGGCAGCTTGCGCGAGGCGTTGGAGTGCGCAAAGAGCGCGGCATAGCCACCGCGCGGCTTGCCGCCGTGCTCGCCCACGAAGATGCCGTCAATCGCCTGAGCTTCTCGCACCAAGCGCCGGCGTTCGTCATCGCGTTGGACGGGCTTGGGCGCGCGGGGCGTGAGTTCGGGGCCGTCGGTCGCTGCGGGCTCGATGCCCGAGGTGCTCGAACGCAGGTGCCCACAGCCGTCTATGTACTGTGCGGTGCCGCTGGCGTCGAGTCGACGTATGTCGGCGCGTTCGCTCGCATAGCCCACAAAGAGCGAGATGCTGTCGCACACCACGTGCTTGTCGATCAAGTCCAGCACGGCAGCATCGACCATCTCGCGCAAGACGGTGTAAGCCCGCTCGTAGGCATAGCCTTTCGAGAGGACCTGCCCCGTGGTGGTCGAGGTCGTTTGCGGACGATAGGCTTGGATGTCGGCGATGGTCGTCGGCTCGCGACCAAAGGCATGGTCGATGAGATACTCGGCATTGACGCCGAGCTCGTCGTAGAGCAGATTTTCGTCGAGTGCGGCGACCCCCATCAGGTCGTAGACGCCGTACTTCTCGAGGCGGGCCGCCACGCCGGGGCCGATGCCCCAGATATCGGTGATGGGGCGGTGGGGCCAGATTTCCTTGCGGAAGGTTTCATCGTCGAGTACGCCGATGCGGCTGGGTACGTGCTTGGCGGTGATGTCGAGCGCCACTTTGGCTTGAAATAGGTTGGGACCGATGCCGACGGTCGCTGTGATGCCGGTGCGCCCCAGGACCTCGTCGCGCAGCATGCAGGCGAAGCCTTTCGCATCGGTATGGTAGAGATCAAGATAGGGCGTCACGTCGATGAAACACTCGTCAATTGAGTAGACGTGAACGTCTTGCGGACTGACGTATTCCAGGTAGATACCGTAGATTCGTGCCGATACCTCCATGTAGTGCTGCATGCGTGGCACGGCCTTGATGTAGTTGATATCATCGGGGATCTCGAACAGTCGGCAGCGATTGTGGATACCGAGGTCCTTCATGGCCTGCGTGATGGCGAGACAGATGGTCGTGCGTCCGCGCGATTCGTCGGCAACGACCAGGTTGGTGGTGAGTGGATCGAGCCCACGGTCGACGCACTCGACGCTGGCATAAAACGTCTTGAGGTCGATGCAGATGTAGGTGTGCTGCCCGTGCGCCATCCGTGTCCTTTCATCAAACACATGTTCCTATCGAATACCTGTTCGATAATACCCGCTCGACCGGACACCGTCAAAACCGACCAAAAGGGACAGGTTTATTTTGGTCGGTAAAATGCTTGACCTGCCAAAACAAACCTGTCCCTTTTTGGTCGGTTTACATCGTGCTTACGGTAGGTCGGTAGCCTTGATGTGTTGAATACGCTGAGGGGATATGGATGACCATCGATATGGGTGATCTTGCGCTTCTGGTACTGTCCGTGCTGAGCCTTGCGATCTTTGTCTGTCTGCTGATTAAGGTGCTCAAAGGACGGGCTATAAGAATCGATGAGTTGGGTTACTTGCTGCTTGTCGAGAGGCTACGGTCACCGGTGCGGACGGTTGCGATAAAAGCCGTCTCGAACTTGGCGTCGCTGCCGTTTATCGTCGGCGTGCTGGTCGCGGCAATACTGCGGGCGCCCTGTCGGCCCCATGTTATCTTGGCTGCCGTCAACGTCGGCGCCATCAGTGCGATCGACCAGTTGCTTAAAGTCCTCGTGCGCCGACCTCGTCCCCAGGGATTTCGGCTTGTCGAGGCGCAGGGACTGAGTTTTCCCTCGGGCCACTCGATGGCGGCCATGGCGTTTTATGGCTATGGGGCATGGTTGGTGCGATGCGGTGCGTATGAACTTCCGTTTGGCGCGGCTATTGAGATAGCGCTTGCGTGCGTCATCCTTGCGGTGGGCGTCAGCCGCATCTATCTGGGTGTGCACTATGCCTCGGATGTACTGGGCGGCTTCTGCCTTTCGTTTGCCTGGCTCATCCTGTTCGTGCGTCTTGGCCCTTGGATTTTGACCGTTTAGTTTTCGTAGCTGGACGCTATGTCGGATTGCATCGGATTTTAACGCAGCCCTAAAGAGTGCGAAACAGCTCGGAAAAGCTCGCTTCGTAGCATGAGCCTAACGATCGAAACCACCATAAAGCACGGAAGGGTTGTGGGGATAATGGTCAACTATGGGTTTGGTATGCCGACGCGTTTGGTTGCGGATGGGGATGTGGCTCGCTGGTGCGGGCGATTGGTCGCCCACTATGGCGGCACCAAGGCGCTGGTCGTGCTGGGAGGCGACAAACACACGCGTGATGAGCTCGTTTCGGCGGCGCTGGGCTCGCTCGATCGCGCCCTGCTCGAACGCGTACTCTTTCGTTGCGGCTCGGTCGGGGGCGACGGGGGAGACGATTTGGTCGATGAGGCCGTAGCCCTGGCGACCGATGAGGGCGTGGACTTTGTCCTGGCGATCGGCGATGCCGATACGGCGGGTTTTGCGCGCGAACTCGCCCGTCGCATGGCCGTACTCGATGCCGGCGAGGACGGCTTTGTTCCCTACGGGTGCATTGTCTCGGAGGGAAAGGTGCCTGCCGTCGTGGGTGCCGGTGAGGTTCCCGTTTTTGCCATCATCGCGCCCGAGCTGCTGGAGGGCATCGGTTCTCCCTTGCGCGAGCTACTCGGCAGCGTATGCGCCGCGGCGTAATGGCCCGCTAGGAAGGGACAGGTTTATTTGGGTAGGTAAAGCGTTTGACCTGCCAAAATAAACCTGTCCCTTTTTGGTCGGTCGCCGTTTGGGGGTGGATTGGCAACGCTCGCTGATTACGGTCTTGACCTGCGTTAGAATAAGGGCATCTGATTATCCGGGCGCATGGAGAAATGCGCCCGTATGCTGAGGAGGACTTTATGGCAACTGTTGCCGCACCTATCGACGCTACGTCGACCGCCGCTTGGAAGGCGCTCGAGGCCCATCAGGAGAAGCTCGAGGCCGAGGGCATCGATCTTAAGGCCTGGTTCGCTGCTGACGCCGACCGCGTGAACAAGCTGAGCTTTGACGCCGGTGATCTTCACTTCGATCTATCCAAGAACCTGGTGACCGATGAGACCGTCAAGCTGCTGTGCGATCTTGCCCGCGAGGTGAAGCTCGAGGAGCGCCGCGACGCCATGTTCTCCGGCGAGCACATCAACACCACCGAGGACCGCGCCGTCCTGCACACCGCGCTTCGCCGTCCCGCAAGCGAGAAGGGTCAGCTCATCGTTGACGGCCAGGACGTCGTCGCCGACGTGCACGAGGTCCTCGACCGCATGTACGCCTTCGCCGAGCGCGTGCGCTCCGGTGAGTGGAAGGGCGTTACCGGCAAGAAGATCGAGCACCTGGTGTCCATCGGCATCGGCGGCTCCGATTTGGGCCCGGTCATGGCCTACGAGGCCCTGCGTCCCTATGCCGACGCCGGTATCGACTGCCGCTACATCTCCAACATCGACCCCAACGATCAGGCCGAGAAGCTCAAGGGTCTGGACCCGGAGACCACGCTCGTGATCATCGTCTCCAAGACCTTCACCACGCTCGAGACCCTCACCAACGCCCGCGAGGTCAAGACCTGGATGCTCGAGCAGCTCAAGGCTCAGGGCGCCATCGATGGCTCCGATGAGCAGAACGCCGAGGCCGTGACCAAGCACTTCGTCGCCGTCTCCACCGCGCTCGACAAGGTCGAGGCCTTCGGTATCGACCCGGCCAACGCCTTCGGTTTCTGGAACTGGGTTGGCGGCCGCTACTCCGTTGACTCCGCCGTGGGTCTGTCGCTGATCGTCGTGCTCGGTCCCGAGCGCTTCCAGCAGTTCCTCGAGGGGTTCCACGCCATCGACGAGTACTTCTGCAACACGCCGCTCGAGAACAACGCCGTTGCGCTGATGGGCCTGCTCAACGTCTGGTACGTCAACTTCTTCGGTTCCAAGAGCCATGCCGTGCTGCCGTACAGCCAGTACCTGCACCGCTTCCCGGCCTACCTGCAGCAGCTCACCATGGAGTCCAACGGCAAGCACGTCCGCTGGGACGGCAGCGCTGTGACCTCCGACACCGGTGAGATCTTCTGGGGCGAGCCCGGCACCAATGGCCAGCACGCCTTCTATCAGCTGCTGCACCAGGGCACCGTGGTGGTTCCGGCCGACTTTATCGCTTTCGCCAACACCGCCAACCCCGCGACCGATAGCGGCCAGGACGTCCACGAGCTGTTCCTGGGCAACTTCCTGGCCCAGACCAAGGCACTCGCCTTTGGCAAGACGGCCGACGAGGTGCACGCCGAGGGCACGCCCGAGCAGATCGTTCCGGCCCGTTGCTTTGAGGGCAACCGTCCGACGACCTCCATCTTCGGCGATACGCTGAGCCCGTTTGCGCTCGGCGAGCTCATCGCCCTGTACGAGCACATCGTGTTTGTCGAGGGTACGGTCTGGGGCATCGACTCCTACGACCAGTGGGGCGTCGAGCTGGGCAAGCAGCTTGCCAAGCAGATCACCCCTGCTTTCCACGACGACGCCGCCAAGGCCGAGCAGGACGCTTCGACTCAGGCGCTCATCGAGTTCTATCGCGCTCACCGCAAGTAGTCTTTGCCGCTGATTAAGCGTTAAGCAGAAAGGGGCCCGAATCCGTTGGGATGCGGGCCCCTTGCTGTTTGGATGAATAAGGCAGCGGGCGGCATTCGTATCTATGAGGAGAATCGTGCGTTTATCGAGGTCGGCGCCAGTGCGCTGGGTGCCTCGGCGGGAATCGTAATCGTCGAGGGCGCACCGACGGATGAGAGTCGCTAGCAGACGTATTTGACCCGAGCGATTGAGCTCAACGGCTGCACGCCGTTCATGTTCGGGACAATATAGCTTTTTACCCGTTGCAAACAGAGGCGTGGCGGGCATTCTGTATGATGACTCAGACAAGGTTGCTTAATGACAGGGAGGCACATATGGCAATCAAGGCCATCGCAATGGATATCGACGGTACGCTCACCAACGACCAGAAGGTGATCAGTCCGCGCACGCGCGAAAAGCTGCTCGCGGCGCAGGAGTCGGGCATTAAGCTCATTCTGGCTTCGGGCCGTCCCGCATGGGGCCTTCATGCCCTGGCGCAGGAACTCGATCTTCAGAACCACGATGGCCTGCTGGTGGCCTTTAACGGTGCGCATGTGGTCGATGCCCAGACCGACGAGGTGCTGTTTGACCAGGCCATGCCGGTCGACGAGCTGCATCGCTTGCTCGACCACCTGCGTAACTTTGACGTGATCCCCATAATCTCGCTCGGTCGTGATCTGCACGTCGAGGACTCATACCGCTGCATGATCACGCTGCCGGACGGTTCACAGAAGAATATCGTCAAGTACGAGCGTGACGCATGCGACCTTAAGATCCGCGAGGTCGAGAGCCTTCATGAGGTCGCGGATGCCTATCCGGTGGACAAGCTGCTCACCGCGGGCGATCCGGCCTACCTACAGGCGCATTACGAGGAGATGTACGCGCCCTTTACCGAGACGCTTTCGGGCATGTTCACGGCCGATTGGTACTTTGAATATACCTGTCTCTTATACACATCTCCGAGCCCACGAGACTCCTGAGCATCTCGT
>CALEDY010000067.1 GCA_937949355.1 uncultured Collinsella sp.
CACTTAATGTGGCCTTCGTCTTGCGCAGGACTGTAGAGCAGCAAACTTAATGCCCGGCCCGCCGGGGCCACGCGTCCCTAATTGTTCAGCATGCGGTCGAAGCTTCCCGAGTCGCCATCCCGATAGTCGGCGGTCATCAGGATCTCCTGCGGAATACGCCCGCCCTCGCGCAGCACGTTGCGGAACTGCACACGCGTGACCATGGGCAGATCCTTAATCGTTGCCGCCAGGTTCTGCGGCACACCCTGGTTGGCAGCTGCGGGCTCGCACGCGCCGCCGGCCTTCACGCGACGCTTATGCTCGGCAAGCATGGCGCGATACATGCCGGCATGCAGGCGAATCTCAACGACGTTCGCGTTGCGGGCCTGCTCGACGATACGCGCACCCTCTCGATCGATGTCGCCCACGTAGTAGACATAGCTAAAGCGATAGCCGATCTCGGCCAGATAATCATCCAGTGCGTGCGAGACGCTCGCCTTGCAGCCGCCGCCAAAGATCACGCCGCCCACCTTAGTGCCAAAAAGCTTGGCATGTTTGCGGCCACGCAGAAGCTTGACGATTTCGTCGTAGGTATCCAGGTTCTCGACCATAATGAACGGCTTGTCGGCGCCCAGCGTAAAGAAGCCCGTAAAGTGCACCGGACGGTTGGGAGCGACCTTGATCGCCTGCATGCTGATGCCCTTTTCGGTCATACGCCTGATCAGGCGCTCGCCATGCTTGCCGTCAAAAGCTTTTTCGTCATTGAAGATCTGGTAGGCGCGCTGGCGGCGCGAGGCAACCGGAGTATCGGCACCGCGGTTGTGCTCGACCCAAGCCTGGATGATTGCGATTTCCTCGGCAATCTTGCGATTGGACATCTCGTTGTGCTGGGCGCGCTGTGGAGCTTTCTTGCCGTCCTTGCCCTCGACCTTAACGATCTGGGTCTGCTGTTCCTTAATTTTGGAGAGCGCCGTGGGCGTGGGGACGACTTTGAGCAGCTGCCTGCCCAGAACGCGGGCCAGGGCAAACGCCGAAACCTCGCCATGGGTAGTCGACTCAGTCTGCTGGACAGCCGTATCTGCTGCGGCAGACTCGGGCTTCTTCTGAGACTTGCGCTTAGAATCTCCTTGGACATTGCGCTCATGTTTCGAAGTAGACGTCTGCTTCTGCGAACGCTCGGGCTTGCCCTCCTTCGCCGGCTGACGCCTGGGCTGCCCCATCGGAGCATCCACCTTCGCATCTTCGTCGCGCGGCGCTACATTCTCGGCGGCATCCTGAGCGTTAGAGCTGCGACCGCCACGATGACGGCGGCGGCGAGGCCTGCTCGAAGTACCCTCCTCCATCTGTTCAGCCGCAGGTTGCTGGCCCTGAGTCTCCGTATCAGACGCAGTCTGCTCATCAACAGGCTTCTGTTCACGAACTTCCGACTCGACAGGCTTCACGGCCTTCTCGGCCAGCGCCTCCGGAACCTGATTGACCTTCTCCTGACGCTTTACAGGGTACGCGCGACCTGCGAAGCCGCGACCGGGACGACACGAGTCTGAGGCCTTCTTGGCCGGCTTCTCGGAATCGTCTGCAACCTCGGCAGCCTCTTCGGCCTCGTGCACAACATCCTGCTGTTCGGCCTTAAAGTGCGCGCCGCGACGACGCTTGGGCTCCCGAGACTCAGCGGGGACTTGCTCTTTCACAAGCTCCTGCGGCTCGGCAACAGGCTCACTCTCGACGACCTCGGTATCGGCCCCGTCCTTTTGAGCCACGGCACGACGGAAACGCTCCTGCTGGGCGCGGCGCTGCGCATCACGCTTGCCGCCTCCGCCAAAACCGCCTCGGCCCGCCTTGGCAGTGAAGGCGCGCACGACATGCTCGTCGAGCAGCTCGTCAGTATCGACATGCTCACGCGGGGCAACTTCTTCCGCAGCAGACAACTCAACGGAATCATCGACGGAAACCTCTTCGGCAACCTCGACAGGTTGCTCCTGGGCATCATGAATCTCGGCATTGATGGTATAGAACGCCGGGCGGCCGTTAATACCGCTGCCCTCAATCTTGGTCACAATCTTTGCCGCGATAAGCTCATCACGCATCGCCTTGGTGTCGCACTCCTTATCCACGGAGCGGAAGATCTGCGCCAGGGCGCTCGACTTAATCTTGAGTGCCTTGCGGCAAAGGAGATCGTAGGCGACGAGCTTCGCCCGCTCGGCAGAAAGCGACGTTTGGCCGCTCAAACGCTCGGCCAGAGCGTCCACATTGTTTTGATTATCGGAATATACCGTCTTGGCCACGGGGCCCCTTTCATATGCACACATATACGTCCATATGGTACAACGCGCGCGCCCATCCACGCAAAACATCTGCGAGAACACCCCCGGCATCGCCCTTCTTTACAAAAAAAGGCCGGGCCTGCGTAGCGCGGGCCCGGCCTTTCCGAGTCATATAGATGGAGGATTCAATCCGTCCGATCGACTAGGCCTTGGCGGCCTCGGCGTCGGCAGGGGCCTCGGCGGCAGCGGCGCGACCATACTCGGCCTTGCCCATCTCGGACCACTCGGGCTCCTCGTCGGGCATGGAGCCGGCCTCCTTGCCGAAGAACTCCTTGAGGCAGTTGACGGCAACGATGAGGCCCAGGACCATCAGCAGGACGGCAAAGACGAGCTGCAGGCCCTTGGTGGCGGCAACGGAGACGGCGGCCGTGGTGGCGGTAGCCGGGATGGTGCCGAAGAAGCCGTAGGCCTGGACAGCGGTCATGCAGCCCATGGCGCTCTGGACCAGCGAGGTGAAGGTGCAGCAGAGCAGGAAGGCGACGGGCACGTAGAGCATCCAACCCTTGCGACCGGTGCACTTGCAGAACACGGCGAGGGTGATCATGGTCATACCGCCGAGCAGCTGATTGGAAGCACCAAAGAGCGGCCAGATGTTGGCATAACCGCCAAAGGCGAGGGCGAGACCGGGGAGCAGGGTGACGACCGTGGCGAACCAGGGGTTGCCGAGAACCTTCATGTAGCCGGCCTTGGAGTCGATGGCCAGAGCGTCGTTGGTCTGGGCAAAGAACTCGGAGAAGGAAGTACGGGCGATGCGGGCGACGGCGTCGAGCGAGGTCAGGGCCAGAGCGGAGACGTTCATGGTCATGAAGACGGTAGCGAGCGTGCCGTCAACGCCGAAGGCCTGCATACCGCGGGAGATGCCAGCGGCGAAGATCTGGAACGGGGTGGAAGCGACACCGGCGTTGAGGGCACCGGTACCGGCGGTGTTCATGTCGGAGAACATGATGCCGGCGACGATGATGGCAAGGATACCGACGAAGGACTCGACGACCATGGCGCCGTATCCGACCTTGACGGCGTCCTGCTCCTTCTCGACCTGCTTAGAGGAGGTACCGGAAGAAACGAGGCTGTGGAAACCGGAGAGGGCACCGCAGGCAACGGAGACAAACAGAACCGGGAACATCATGCCGGAAGCACCGGAGAAGCCGGTGAAGACCGGAGCGGTCATCGTAGCCTGGCCGTTAACACCCAGGACGACGATACCGAGGACAGCGCAGGCGATCATGACAATCATCATGATCGAGGTGAGGTAGTCACGCGGGGTCTTGAGCATCTGGATGGGCATAGCGCCAGCGAAGACCAGATAGACCATGACGACAGCGAACCACTGGAACTTGTCCAGGTAGACCGGGAACTGCATACCGACGGCGAACATGAGAACCATGAGGACCACGCCGGTGACGAACTCGGCAGCGCCGGTGAGGTTGAACTTCTTCTGGGCCCAACCAAAGGCGATGGCGACGAAGGTGAACAGGATGGAGATGGTACCAGCGCAGCCGGCGGCATAGGACTTGGTGAAGTCGACGGCACCGGTAGCAGCGCCAGAAGCGTCAACGGCCGGGGTGAACATGAACGTCTTGCAGACCATGTCGGTAAAGGCGGCGATGACGATGATGCAGAACAGCCAGCAGAACAGCAGGAACAGGCGACGGCCGGTCTTGCCGATGTACTTCTCGATGAGCTGAGCGAGCGACTTGCCGTTGTTCTTCATCGAGGCGTACAGGGCGCCGAAGTCATGGACGGCACCAAAGAAGATGCCGCCGACGAGGACCCAGAGCACGACGGGCAGCCAGCCAAAGGCCATGGCGACGATCGTACCCGTGACAGGGCCGGCACCGCAGATCGAGCTGAACTGGTGCGAGAACGCGGTGAAGGCGGAGACGGGCGAGAAGCTCTTACCGTCCTTCATGCGCTTGGCAGGCGTGAGGGCCTCTTTGTCAACGCCCCACTTGTTGGCCAGCCAGCGGCCGTAGCCCAGATAGCCGCAGGCGAGCACCGCCGCAGCCACAACCATGAGCAAAACTCCGTTCATTACATTTCCTCCTCTAAAAAGAACTACTCAGACATAAAAAATGAGGGCCGTCGGTTGCGCTCGACGGCCCTCATCTTCATCAGCCGCCCGTTATCGTACGGGCTAGCTGTATGTGCTAACCCGCATCAGATAATTACTACGCTGATAATGTCTAGCTGATGCGTGAACATGTCTGAGAAATCCTCTTCAATCATGATGTGAACGATCCGTGCGTGTTCACATCCCCCAGTGGATGAAAAGGAGTATGAAACTTTAGTTACCTAAAGTCAACGCAAATTTGTAATGAACTTTCGACTTTTTTTGAATTTCTCGGTATAAAACGCCACTGACCTCGGACTTTACCCCACGACAGTTTTTGCTTGAGAGATGCTCCTCGGGGGCGGGGCGGGCGCCTGCCGCCATATATGAACTTTCCTGCTCGGACAGTCCTGCTCACGACGGAGGCCACATTAAGTGGCCTCCTGTTCGTGCGGAACT